>NZ_JANKBZ010000010.1 GCF_024623785.1 Archangium lipolyticum | reverse complement strand
TACTACCAGGCCATTCCCATGATGCCCGAAGACACGCTTCTGCCCTTGATGGCTCGATTCGTTGAATTGCTGGCCGAACAACCCGTTTTCCGGGAAGTTTTCGGTCCAATATGAGGGGATGGCTCAGGGTCAGGCGGGCTATCTGGGCGAAACTCCCACTACGAATCAGGTCGCGCATACCGAATCTCTCCTGAATGCATGCTAAGCGTGGCCCCAGGGGCCAGCTCAAGGCTCTTGTGTTCCACCACATGGCAGTGCGAAACCGTCCGTTCCCCGCAGGCCGACACGCACCTTCACGCGAACGACAGGCAGGGCCTGGAACGGCTGTGCCGCTACGGGGCACGTGGCGCGGTGAAGGGGCGTGGGCTTGTGGGGCACCGTGACGGCTTGGGGCTCAACACCACGCGCGCCGGTGCGCGGCAAGCTGACGGCGCTCGGCACGAGCCTGGCCATCACCGCCCCGACCTCGCTGCTGGTGGCGCCCACGCCGGTCTGAGTCCCTGGAATCGCGGCGCGAAGGCCCTCCCGGACCCCGGGGTGAGCACTCAGGATGTCTTTGCCGCGGCGCGGTGGGTAGGCTCGCCTCATGAAACTCGAGACAACGATCGTGGGCAACGGCCCCCGCCACATCGGACTGGTACATGGGCTCGGTGTCGACTCGTCCACCTGGGAGCCGTTCATCGAGCAGCTCCGCGCGACCGGAGAGGTGACGGTTTTCGCGCCCGATCTGCGGGGCCATGGCCGCAGTCCGCGGCCGGACTCGTGGACGCTCGCCGAGTTCGCCGACGATCTCGTCGAGACCTTCCCGCGTGACCTCGACGTCGTCGTGGGACACTCGCTCGGAGGCGCGGTGCTCGCGGCGGCGGTGGAGCGGTTGCGGCCCGGCCACGCGGTGTACCTGGATCCAGGCTTCCAGCTGGGCCTGCCGACCTCCGGGCTCTGGGGTCGGTTGTTCTGGGCAGCTCCGGCCCTGACACTCGGTGTCGCCGCCCTCTTCACCGCGCGCTCGAACGCGGCAGCGCGCAAGGGCTACCCGGAGCGCACGCAGCGCCTCATCTCGGACGCAACGGCGCGCTTCGACAAACGCATGGCGACGAGCGTCTTCCGGGACATCGCTTTCCGCCCGGTGGTCGCCGCCAGGCCCGTCGTGCCCTCCACCGTCGTGCTCTCCGCGGACAGCAAGGCCGTGTTGCCAGAGGCGCTTGCCACGGCACTGACGGGGTTCGGGTGGGATGTGCGCAGGCTGCCCCATCTGCGCCACGACATGCAGCTGCAGGATCCGTCGGCGACGTTCGCGCTCCTGCGGGACGTGCTGCTCGGCGAGTGAGCTCTGGGCTGTCCCTTCACGGATACGCTAATGGCCAGCTGAGTCTGGTGCTCAAGGGGTGGCACGACCGCCCGGCTCCGGGCCAACATGACCGAAGAGGGGGCCCGGGAGTCAGTGAAGAATCGAGCGGAAGACGACCTCGAAGAAGTCGTCCAGGGGCTCGCGGTTCTTGACGATCTTCATCCGCAGAACCGCCCCCTCCCAGGCATTCACGAGAAAGCGCGCGGCCCGTGCGGGCTCCAACTCCCGGGCGAGCCGCCCGTCTCGCGCGGCCTCCCGCATGATCTTCTCCACGAGCTCACACCACCGGGCCAACGCCTGCTCCGCGGCCTCGCGCACCAGGGGAGCGCTGTTGGACAGCTCACTGCCCATCGTGGCCACCAGGCAACCCCGCTCGAAGTCCTGCTCGACGAACCACTTCGTGAGGAACTCGAAGTGATCGCGCAGGCGCTGGACGGGATCTCGCGCTTCATCCTCCAGCATCTCCAGGCGTACCCGCTCGCTGTACCGGGCAATCGCCTCGACCGCCATCGCTTCCTTGGACTTGAAGTGATTGTAGAAGGAGCCCTTGAGCGCCCCGGCGGCCTCGACGATCTCCTGCACCCCGCAGGCGTTGTAGCCAAGGGCATGGAAGCGGTCCAAGGCCGCCTCCACGATCTTCTCCCGGATGCTGGGTCTGCCCACGCGTTCGCTCCTCCCCTTCCACTGTAACCAGGCGCTGTCCGTACCGCCGACGCGCATCGATCGGCTTGACGCTCGGCTGCTCGCCCGGTATTTGTACGACCGGTCATATACTCTGATTGTCGTGAAGCGGTCCAGGTGAAAGGAAGGAAGCACATGTCTGCAGCCACCTATCGAGCGGTCCAGGCCACTGGCGGCGGCAAGTTGGAGTTGGTGGAGCGCCCCCGGCTCACGCCCGGGCCCGGCCAGGTCCTCCTCACGGTCGAGGCGTGCGGCATCTGCCACACCGACACGCTGACGGTGGAAGGCGGCTTCCCGGGACTCACCCATCCCCGGGTGCCGGGCCACGAGGTGGTGGGCCGCATCGCCGCGGTGGGCGCGCAGGTCTCCGCGCGCTGGCAGGTGGGCCAACGCGTGGGCGTGGGCTTCCTGTCCGGGCGCTGCGGGGAGTGCGAGTCGTGCCGCCGGGGTGACTTCGTCAATTGCGCCAACCAGGCCCTGACCGGCATCCATCATGACGGCGGCTATGCCGAGCAGATGCTCGCCCCCGCGCAGGGCCTCGTGGCGATCCCCGAGGAGTTGAGCGCCGCCGAGGCCGCGCCGCTGCTGTGCGCCGGCATCACGACGTTCAATGCGCTGCGCAAGTCGTCGGCGCGCCCGGGCGAGCTGGTGGCCATCCAGGGCGTTGGCGGACTCGGTCACCTGGGAGTCCAATTCGCCCGGCACATGGGATTCCGCACGGCGGCGATCGCGCGTGGGCAGGGCAAGCGGAAGCTGGCGCTGGAGCTGGGCGCCCACCACTACATCGACAGCGAGGCGGAGGATCCGGCCCAGGCCCTTCAGAGGCTCGGTGGGGCGAGCGTCATCGTCGCCACCGCCGCCAATCCGGCGAGCATGGGTCCGCTGATGAGCGGCCTGAAGCCCCAGGGCCGGCTGGTGATCGTCGGCGCCGGAGCGGAGCCCCTCAAGATCGATGTCTCGAGCCTCTTGTTCGGCGAGCGCTCGATCGCGGGCAGCAACACCGGGACGCCGGTGGAGGCCGAGGACATGCTGTCCTTCAGCCTGCTGCGGGACATCCGCGCCCGGATCGAGACCGTGCCGCTCGAGCGGGCCGCGGAAGGCTACGCCCGGATGCTGCGCAACGAGGCGCGCTTCCGCATGGTGTTGACCACCGGCGCCTGATTCCAGGACCGGCCCTCGGAATCCCGTCCCGCCGCCCCCACCAGTTGGTCCGTGGCCACCCCGGTGGGATGATGGGCCTCCCGCCGATCGCGCAGGTCCTCATGAACCACAAGCTCGTCGACTACTTCCGCCACATCGCGCATCTGTCGGACGAGGAAGCGCAGGCCATCCTGGACAGCATGGTGGTGAAGACCTTTCCGAAGGGGACGCACCTGCTCATGGCGGGCCAGGTCTGCACCGAGGCCTACTTCGTCCTAAAGGGCTGCGTCCGCCAGTACTCCATCGTCGACGGTGAAGAGCGGAGCCACGGGTTCTTCACCGAGGGCGAATGGGTCCTCTCGGTTCACAGTATGATGAACCAGACTCCGGCGGATCACTTCCTGGTCTGCGCGGAGGACACCACGGTGGTGGTGGGCACCGAGCAACGCGAGCAGGACTTGTATCGACGCTTCCCGCGCTTCGAGAGCATCTCCCGGATGGCGATGCAGAAGGTCCTGGCGGAACAGCAGGAGCGGTTCGCCGCCTATCTCACCGATGGTCCGGAGCAGAGGTACCTCAAGCTCTCGAAGACGCGGCCGGACATCTTCCAGCGGATCCCCCAGTACCAGCTGGCCAGCTACATCGGCGTGAAGCCCGAGTCGCTGAGCCGGATCCGAAAGCGCATCGCCACGCGCGGCAAGCCGGCTACGTCGCGACGGAAGGCGTGACCGTCCGGAACCCCTTGGCGATGAGCCAGCCGCCGAGGAACAGCTCGAACAGGCCCCCGGGCCCGGAGAAGAGGATGCCCCATGGCAGCCCGAAGAGCTCGAGCACGGACCCCAGCGCCAGAAGCCCGTAGCCCACCGCGCCCACCAGCGGGAGCAACGAGGGCAGAAGCCGGGACCGGTACAGCGACAGGCAGAACGCCACGCTGCCGATCCCCAGGATGATCATCGCGAGCTGGTATGCCCAGAAGTTCCCCTTCGAGAGAAGATTGAACAGGGTCACCCGCTCCGGCGTCGCCTGCCCCTGCGCGGATTCTCCGAGCTGCAGGATGGACAGAAGGAACACCACCCCGACGATGAGGATCAGCGCCTCCATCACCCGCGTGCAGACGTACGCGACGGCGATGCTCAAGCTCCGCTCGCGGAGGATCGGAAAGAACAGCACGCCAATCCCGACGACGGTGAGGGAGTTCAACAGGAGCAGCAGCGCACCCCAGACGAACGGCGTCCTCTGACCGGTCACCGCAGCCAGCTGCTCCGGATCCTTCAGGACGGAGGTGACGAGCGCGGTGCCGATGCCGTAGGCGAAGAACGGAAGGAGAAAGAGGATCCCCAGGACGCGGGAGTGAAGGCGGGTGGTGTTCATCTCGAGGGCTCAGAGCGTTCAGCGACGTTGTGGCCTCGAAAGTAGGAGAGGGGCGCCCCCGCCCGCATTGATGAGGGTTAATAAATGCGAGCCGCGCTCCGCTCGCTGCCGAAGTCAGATATGGTCCCCCTGCCCTCCATGGACCAGACACCTCCGCCGAATCTCTCGCAGCAGCTCCTGGAGCACATCACCAGCTACTGGATCTCCCAGGTCATCGGTGTGGTCGCGCGACTTCGCCTCGCGGACCTGCTCGCAAGCGGTCCTCTCTCGAGCGAGGCGCTGGCGCCGCAGGTCGGAGCCCACCCGGATGGGCTGTATCGCCTGATGCGCGCGGGGGTGGTCGCGGGCCTCTTCACGCAGGTGCCTCCCCGCACGTTCACGCTCACCCCGCTGGGGGCCTGCCTCCGTTCAGAGGTGCCCGGGTCGATGCGCGACATGGCCATCATGCAGACCGCCCCCGGCCATTGGCTGCCCTGGGGAGACCTCGTCACTGCCGTGCAGACGGGTCACTCCCCGGCCCGCAAGGTGCTGGGGACCGACCTCTGGGAGCACTACCAGAAGAACCCGGAGGAGGCCGCGCACTTCGACCGTGCGATGGGCAGCTTCTCCAGCTTCGTCGCCGCGGAAGTGGCACGCCTCCACGACTTCTCACCCTATGCCCGCGTGGCCGATGTGGGGGGGAGCCAGGGCGTGTTGCTCGCCGCCGTGCTCCGTGCCCACCCCTCCTGCCGAGGCATCCTCTTCGATCTACCGCACGTCATCGACGGAGCCCGGGCCCATGTGGAGGCGGAGGGGTTGGGCCAGAGGATGGACCTGGTGGCGGGGAGCTTCTTCGAGCCCGTCATCCCCACCGCGGAGGCCTACCTCCTCAAGCACATCCTCCATGACTGGGACGACGACTCGTCCACCTCCATCCTCCAGCAGATTCATCGCGCCGCACCGCCGGGAGCCCGGCTGATCGTGGTGGAGATGGTGATGCCGGACGGGGAGCCTTCGCGCACGGCCCTCATCGACCTCAACATGTTCGTGGTCTCGGATGGACGCGAGCGCACGGCCCGCGAGTACGAGGCGCTGCTCACCAGCACCGGCTGGGCGCTGGAGCGCATCACTCCCTCCCCGAGCGGCGTGAGCCTCATCGAGGCGCGCAAGCCCTAATGGCGCCACGGCCAGTGGCTCCGTGCCGGTACCTGCGTGAAGCTCGCCTCGGTCGAGGCGCCGGACACGCGGTCCGGCGCCCTGCCTCCTCCCTCGATACCTCGCCGCTACTGGCAGGCGATGCCGGGCAGGCCCCGGTACGCGCCCTGCGAGGTCCACCGCGTGTAGGGCGTACCGCACGAGCCCGCGTACGGGTCATCGATGCCGTAGTTCGGCACCCAGTACTCGAAGTGCAGGTGCGGCCCCGTGGAGGCCCCCGACGAGCCCGCCCGCGCAATCCAATACGCGCAGGCAAGGGACGTGTTCCGGGCGAACTGCTGCGTGTACTTCATCAGGTGCCAGTACTTGGTCTTCGTGCCATCCGCGTGCCGCATGATGATGTAGTTGGCCGTGTAGAGGCCGCAGGCGGCGTACGGGTTGGCCTGGTCCCAGTAGTTGCACCGGTCGAAGTACCCATCCACCGAGGACTCGATGACGCCCGCGGCGGCGTTCATCACCCACACGCCGTAGTCCATCTTGCTGAACCCGCCCACCAGGGCGTAGTCCGTGCCCGTGTGGCCGGAGTAGCGCACGCCTCCACACGCGTAGTCCCGGCCACCGTAATCCTTGTACGCGCTCACCGTGCAGCCACCGTTGCCACACTGGTCCGCGAGCTGCGACATGGGGAAGCGGAACATCGTCTGCGCCGAGGAGACCCCCGGCAGCGCCACCAGCGCGAAGAGCAGCGTCGCGGCGAGCTTCTTCATCGTGTTCATCACTTCTCACCTCCCACATCCGGAGCCGCCTGGCCCGTGCGCACGTTGATCTTCCAGAACTCGCCGCCGCCCGCGTTGTAGCGGAGCACGTCGTCGCTCACCCACTCCATGTGGTGGCTCGAGACGGGCGGGGGGACGAAGCCCTCCGGAGCGCCCCCGAACAGCATGTGGCTCTCCAGCCCGATGTTGGTGAGCTGCTTGGGCTCGGCGCCATCCACCGTCGTGACGAAGAACGACGCCACGCTGGTGCGGCCGGACACGAAGACCACCGTCTTGCCATCCGGCGAGATGCTGGGCGTCGCGTCGATTCCGGGCCCATCCGCCAGCACCTTCACGCGGCCTTTCAGATCGATGATGCCCACGGACGTCTCGTGTCCCTCGCCGTCACCCACCAGCGTGGCCACCAGGGCGTCACCCTTCGCCGTCGGGAACAGATCTCCGCCCACCTTCTGGGCCAGCACCCGCTCGCGGCCGTTGGGCTCGCGCAGGCGCAGGTTGCCCTGCCCATCCAGCAGCGCCACGTTCTGCCCCACCGCACGCGCCTCACGGTACTTGAACTCGCGATCCACCACGCGCACCGCGCCGGTCGACTCGTCGTACTGGGCGATGGCCAGCAGCGGCACGTCGTCCGTCCCCAGCGGCTGCTCCGGAATCTCGGCGATGATACCCACCATCATGTTTCGGCCTTGACCGAAGAGGTGGACGAACCGGGCCTTGGGTCCGAACTCCTTCTCGACGGCGGGGACGATGCGCTCACGCGCCTTCGCGACACGGCGAAGGTCCGACGGGTTCATGCGACCCGCCGCCGACGCGCTGGTCGCGGCCAGTGTCAATGCCGCAATGGAGAAAAATAGCTTTTTCATCGGACTCCCGGGGAAGGGGGGGATTACCAGGGCTGACACAACGGGCACTTCCTCCTAAAGACGGAGAAAATTGGCGCGTGTCTCACGCGGAGCCCAAAAAACCATGCTGGCGAATTCTTCGCGTGAAGGTGCGTGTTGGCGTGGGCGGGGGCAACGCCTCCAAGCGCACACCGCCCTCCCCCGGCACCAAGACGCCGTCCGGCACCAGCGAGTGAGCAACGAGAAGCTCGTCCTTGCAACTCTCACAACGCCAGCGTGAAGCCGGAGCCCCCAGGTGCGTCGTTCGCGTTCGCCTGGACGCGGTATGTGGCCGGAGGGACGCAGGGAGGGCCGTGAATCCACGGCATCGCGATTGCTTTGGCCCGGGCATGCGCTTCCACCTCCTCCTGTCCGGCCTTCTGCTCTCCCTGCGCGCGTTCGCCGGGGACGCGGGTGTTCCCGCTCCCAGCGCCTCCGTCGTCATCCCCTTCGGTTCCGACGAGGAGCAACGTCTGCCCTTACGGTGTGGCACCTCGTCCGGAGCGGAGGTACGGGTGTCCGCCAGCTACTCATGGAGCGGCTCCTGTTCCGCGGAGGCGGTGAGCGAGAGCGAGGTGGAGGTGCGTGGCCCCGAAGGCCAGGTGTGGCTGAGCTTCGATCAATCGAGCGAGGACGGGAGTACTCCCCCCCCACCGGGCCTGGAGTTGGAGTGCCGGGAGAAAACCCTCCGGCTGCGGGTCGGCCGTGCGCCCGCGCTCGAGCTGCTGCCGAGACCCGAGGGGGGCGTGTCCGTGGATCCTTCCCTGGAGCGCGAGCTGACGCGGCGACTGGCGGCTCCGGCACGTGGGAAGGTGGGGGAGGCGTCGATCATGGAATACCTGGTGGAGCTGGTGCCTCCCTCGGATGCGTCCGCCTCCCGGCTCCGTGCCCTGGCATACGTCCATTCGGTGCGCGAGCAGGTGGTGGCGGGTGATTGGCGGCGCGTGGAGGAATTGCTGAACAGGGACTCCCTGGCGGCCTGGCCCGACGTGGCCGCCGCGGTCCGGGAGGTGGAGCGCACGGTGGAGGAGGGCCGCCGGAAGAGCCAACCCCTGCGCGCCCAGACGCCCCGCCGCATCGGCAAGGTGCTGGAGGTTCCGACGTTGGCCCCGCACGGCCCTCCGGGGCTCTTCTGGCGCGGACGCGAGCTGTGCATGCGCCAGCAGGATGTCTCGGGCCAGCTGCGCTGCTACGACACCACGCGCCACCGCTGGGGCGAGCTCGAGCCCGTACCGCCATCGCTGGCTGAGCGCTTCCTGGATTTCCAACCCGGAGGCTGTGGCTTGACCTGTCTCGGGGAGGTGTGCTCCGGGGGAAGGTCTGAAGAAGCGTCCCCCTTCCTCGGGCGCGTCGTCGACGGGCGGCTCGTGTATTTCAGTTCGGGCCGCTGGCTCGCCGGTGAGCGCGCGCTCTCCCCGAAGGAGGTGAGCGCCGAGTTCGCTCACGGGGTCGGCGGCCCGGTGCTGGGCGGTGGCCGCTACCTCACCTGGAAGGGAGACCTCGTCATCCCCACGAGTCCCAGGGACTCGCGGAGCTGGCACCTCTTCTCCGCGCCTCCCCCGGGGCCCGAGGGCGGGTATTGGAAGGCCCTGCTCGTCTCGCCGGATCAACGCCAGGTGGCCGCCATCTCCGCCGAGGGGGGCCCGGATCACTGGCAGTACGTCCTGTGGGTGGCGCCCATCACCCCGGTCCAGGCGCCCTGACGGGGGCGATATAGGCTGGCAACAGGGAAGTCCCGCGGTGAAGCGCTCCAGCTTCCGTACCAGTGGGTGACCTTGTCGTCATCGTCGCATGCAGTGAGCACGCTTGCCGCCAAGGCTGCCGCGAGTTGACACCTTTTCAAATGACAGCTTTCCAAGGGCAATCCCTTCTCATTGACAGGCGGCTCGGACCAGGAAGCGGAAGCCTCTCATTTTCTTGGAGAGTTCAACGGGAGCCTTCCAGATTCCTGAATCAGGGGAACGCCGCTTTTTACAATCATGACTGGTCTGAATTGTCTTTGGTGAATGACCGTCTTCTGTTTGTATCAGGGCGCGGCCACGGTGGTACCCCCGCCACCAGCCAGCAGGAGGTTTCCCCCCCTTGATGCGTCATCGGATTTTGACTGCGCTCCTTGCCTTGCCCCTCATGGCGTGCGGTATGGAAGGTAGAAGCACGGAGCAGACGGAGCGCACCGACGAGATTGGCACCCCGTCTTCGACCGCCGCGGGCCTGACGGCCTGCTCGACCCCGCTCACCAATGGCGTGAAGGTGACGGACATCTCCATCGACGCCGATGCCTGGAGCTGCACCTACACGCTGGAGGTGCCCGAGGGCGCCGGCAAACTGTCGTTCGACACGACTCGCTCGGCAAGTGGCATGGGTATTCCCTACACGTACGTGCGCTACGGCTCCGAGCCGACCGAAGACACGTACGACTGCGCTCCGGGCAGGATCGATGCGAACTGCACCTTCCTCCGCCCGCGGGCCGGCACCTGGTACGTGAAGCTCCTCAGCACCTTCTCCCGCCCCGTCTCGGGCATGGAACTGGTAGGCACGTACACCCTGGGCATCCCCAGCGATAGCGTGCTGACCAACGGCGTGGAGACGGCTCCGTACCCGTACACCGGAGGCGTGTGGAAGTGCTTCACGCTGGACGTGCCGAGCGGGAAGACCTCGCTCGTCTTCACCGAGAGGCTCACGAGGGGCAGCTGGAATGTTCCCCCGTATCTGTACGTGAGGCACGGCGAGCAGCCCACCACGAATACCTATACCTGCCAGCAGTACCCGGACTTCGGGCTCGGGACCTGCACCATCAACAACCCGGCCGCCGGCACCTGGTTCGCGTGCTCGTACGGCGATTACCCGATAGAGGGCGTGATCATGAAGGGCACCTACAACTAGCGAGGTGTCTGGGGGCCCTACCGCCTGCCCCCCGTGGCACATCCCCCCAGCAGCTTCGGTGACGGCTGGGGGGAGGTTCTCATCGCGCCGATTCCGCGGGATCCGCGGCGGCATAGTCGCGCTCCTTGACCAGAGCGTAGGTATCCAGCGAGGCCAGCACCGGCCCTGGGAAGTCAGGTTCTCGCTAGGACAACCCCATTCAGGCGGCGGTACGAGCGTTGAGGTGCTCAATCAACGGCGAGAGCTCCGCCGGCGGCTTCTGCTCGATGCGACGGTACTGCCGGCCGTCGGTGGTGCGGGCCACCAGCCTGAGGTCGAACAGCGACCGGCGCAGCAGGGCGTGATCGCCGAACAGATGCCAGTGCTTCAGGAGCTCGTTGATCTGCTGCTCGGTGAACACCTTGCCGCTTGGAATCCGCGACCACAATACCCAGAGGCAGAGATCCTGCTGATTGGCCCTGGCTGGCCAGCGCAGCAGGCGCCCCGAATCATCGAAGTGGCGCGCCACCTTCTCGATGCGCTCGTGATCGGGCGCCGGTGTGGGAGCCCGCGGCGCCGCGAGACGCGACCGCGCCTCCAACTGGGCGCGGAAATGCTGGTAGTTGGCATAGCCGGCCGAGCGGGCCAGCATGTTGAGCAGTTCGACATGCCCCGGCATGTGGCCGAGTTTTCCGAGCTGGTCACGCAGCGAGCGGGCCAGTGCCGAGATGTCGGCTACCGCATAGGGAAGGCTGAGTCTGGACATGGCTGATCCTCGTCATGCGCCGTTCCGCAAAGGGATCGTCGATGGTTGCCGTCTTTCGACTCGGCACGGGGACAAGTGCGTGTCCAGGTCACAACTTGCAGGTTTAGCTCCCCGTCAGGGGCGGCAACGCCTCGGTGAACTGCAGACCGTTCGTGGTGAATAGCGGAAATGGAGGTGGACTGCAACAGGCCGCAGAAGGTGTCAGCCTCGAATCCTCTCCACGCGAGAAGACAGCGACTGGCATGACGCGAGGAGGAGCACTGCATCCATCAGCGGCATTGCCTTCGATGGAAGGACCCTCCCCCGCGCCAGTGGGTGTGACTCGAACCGCCTCAGATGGTCGGCACGGGGGTGTCCAACACGGGCGCGAGGATCTCCCGGCCGAGGACCGTGGGACGGTTGGATTTGGCGTCCCAGAGGTCCGCATCCGTGAGGTCGTTCTTGGCGAGGTGGAACTGCCGGCCTCCGTGCGCGCCGCCGAGCAGCCAGGCGTCGTTCTGCATCGGCCACCACCCCTTCTGGTTCAAGACGCTGCCCGTGGTATTCGAGGCGCCAGACAAATCCTGTGGGCGGTACATGGGCTTACCGGCCGTGGTCCCGAAGTTGTAGAGGGCATCATTGTCGGTGCGGATGTCGGCCTTGCCAAGCACCATCATGGGCAGGTCGGATATCCGGGCGTTCGTGTAGAGCTGGGCCGGGAACTGCTCGGCTTCCCCGAACAGGCCAGTGGCCTGCTGGTGAGCGGGGGCTCGATGGCCACCCTGGTGGGGCTCACCGTGGCCCGGAAGATGTCCCGAGGACTCGCGGCGCGCCCGTCCATGTTCAGTGAGTACGGCGTCCAGCTCTCCCGAGGCTTCCGGGCGCTCAAGGTGTGGATGAGCCTCAAGGCATACGGGGCCGCGAAGTACGGCCGTCTCATCGAGCAGAACGTGGAGCAGGCCCACCTGCTCGGGCGCCGGGTGGACGCGGAGCCGGAGCTCCAACGTCTGGCGCCGGTGTCCCTCAACATCACGCGCTTCCGGTATGTCTGCCGGGGCGCTCCCGAGGCCCGGCTCGACGCGTGGAACCGCGAGCTGCTCTGCCGTCTGCACGAGTCCGGCGTGGCCGTGCCCTCCTATACGACGCTGGAGGGGCGCTACTGCCTGCGCGTCTGTTTCAACAACCATCCTCCAAAGATAATCGTCCGGGCGGCGGGGGGGGGAAGAACATCTGCTCAAGGGCCTCACCCGCTTTGGCCGTGGGGCGCTCGAGCTGCGGTACGAGAGCCCTCCGGGTCGCATTGCGCTCCTGGATTGAATGCCGAATTCCAAAAAAGCATGGAATACCTGTCTGGTTCTGGAATACGCGCCGCATGGATGGCTTACTTGCGACAGCGTTCTGGGAGGTGCCTCGGAGAGCATTCCGGAGCGCGTTGACATCGGGGAGCAGCGCTCCCTGAATGAATGAAAGGGTTATCCATGAAGCTGTCCTTGGGTGGTCATTCGCGCCGCGCGCGCGGGCTTTGGGTGGCGGGTGTTGCCTCGGTGGGGCTGGTGGGCTGCGGTGAGACGCTGGAGTCGCCGTTGTCCGAAGCGGTGGCCCGTGAGCCGGTGCTGACGTATGAGGAGTTCCGTGCCCAGGCCTGGCGCGAGCCCGACACGGGCATCTTCATCGTCGACGGGGATACGCCGGTGGAGGGAGAGGAGGGGCTCCGTGCGCTGTACCAGGACTACGTGCGCGACGCGGAGTCCATGGGAGTCTCGGAGCTGGGCACGCAGCGCGCGCCGCTCATCGTCAACCGGGTCAATGGCGCGGACGACCAGTGGGGCTACCTGCGCCAGCGCAACATCTCCTACTGCGTGAGCACGGCCTTCGGAGCCAACTACAACACGGTGGTGCAGGCCATGGCCCAGGCCGCGGCCGCGTGGCAGCAGGTCAACGTGCGCTTCCATCACCGGAGCGATCAGGATGGTGCCTGCAATGCCAGCAACAACCAGGTCATCTTCGACGTGCGTCCGGTCAGTGGCCAGTCCTATCTGGCGCGCGCGTTCTTCCCCAGCTACAGCCGCGCCAGCCGTAACGTCCTCATCGACACCTCCTCCTTCGGCAACATCGCGCCGTGGACACTGACCGGCATCCTTCGCCACGAGCTGGGGCACACGATCGGCTTCCGGCACGAGCACACCCGCCCCGAGGCTCGGACCTGCTTCGAGGACAACAACTGGCGCGCGCTGACGGGGTACGACGCGGCTTCGGTGATGCACTACCCGCAGTGCAACGGCTCCAACCGTGGGGATCTCAATCTCACGGCCACGGACGTGAGCGGCGCCCGGGTGCTCTACGGCCCGCTGGCTGAGACGGATGTCGACACCGGGTTCTATCTGAGCAACCACGGGGACCTCGTCAACGCCTACGGGGCGGCGAACTGGGAGGCGGCGCGCAACCACTGGCTCAACTGGGGTATTGCCGAGGGCCGCCGCAGCTCGGCCCACTTCGACGTGAAGTACTACCTGGCCAACAACCCGGATCTGGTGGCGGCGTACGGCCCCACCAACTATGTGGCGGCGCGCAACCACTGGCTCAACTGGGGTATTGGCGAGGGCCGCCGTGCTTCCGCGGAGTTCGACGTGAAGTACTACCTGGCCAACAACGGGGATCTCCAGGCGGCGTTCGGCAACAACTACGGCGCGGCCCTCAACCACTGGATCCACCAGGGACTCTACGAGGGCCGCCGTGCCTCCGCGGAGTTCGACGTGAAATACTACCTGGCCAACAACCCGGACCTGGTGGCGGCTTTCGGTGCCACCAACTACCCGGCGGCGATGGACCACTGGATCTTCCAGGGCCGCGCCCAGGGCCGCCGCGGCGCTCCTTGAGCAGGTAACCTGATTCTTGAGCACCTGCTGCTCAACGGCATGATGCACGGAATGACTCCTTTGACACCAGCCGTGGCCAGGCGCTCGGGTACGGCAAGGTCAAGGCGTTCGACCCGGGGCGTTCGACCCGGGCAAGCGCGGAGCCGGGGACATCTCGTTCGTCGAGCCCTTCGTCGATGGGCTCGACGGGCTGGGCGCGCTGGACAGCGGGTCGCACTCGCCGCGCGAGGAGGTGCGGCTCGACTCGCTCGCGATGCAGGCCGAGCGCACGGCGTTGCTCCTCTACCGGCTGTCGCGCCACCCCCGCCCGGCCCCGTGAGAAGGCGCCGCGGGTGGGACATACGACCCACCGAGCGACCGGGTAGGACGCCACGACCGCCGGCCTGTACCGGGGGATGACGGCCCCGGGCCGCATGGCTACCTCCTTGCCTCGGGAGGCGGGACATGGGGCGGGGACGAAGGTGGGCAATGGTGGTAGCGGCAGCCACCGTGATGACGTCGGGGTGCACCGTGTTCACCACGAAGGAGTCATCCAAACCCTTCCAGCTGCGCTCGGAGGTGGACTCGCGGGGGGCGGGGTTCGCCACGGCGCTCTACCAGACGGTGGGCGTGCGCATGGTGCCGGGCAATCGACTGCGCTGGGCCAACAACGGCGCCGTCTTCGACGTGATGGTGCAGGAGCTGTCGCGCGCGCGCTCCTCGATGAACATCGTCCTCTTCATCTGGCGCCCGGGAGAGGCCTCCGAGCGGCTGCTCTCCGTCATCACCGAGCGGGCCCGGGCGGGAGTGGCCTGCCGGGTGCTCGTGGATCCGCTGGGCAGCGCCCCCTTCGAGAAGGAGGTGAAGCCGAGGCTGGAAGCGGCCGGGTGCAAGGCGCACCTGTTCCGCCCGCTGCCGGCGGACGAGAACCTCGCGCGCAACCACCGCAAGGTGATTGTCGTGGACGGCCGGGTGGGCATCACCGGTGGAGTGGCCATCCAGGACGAGTGGCTGGGGGAGGCGCGCAACGAGAAGGAGTGGCGCGACACGAACGCGCGGGTGGAGGGCCCGGTGGTGGCGCAGCTCCAGCAGGCCTTCGCGGAGAACTGGCAGGAGACGACGGGCGAGTTGCTGCCCGCGAGCGACTTCCCGGGGCTCGACAAGCCGGAGCCCGGACTGGACGAGGCGGGTGAGGGTTGGGCGGCCTTCATCGGCAGCACGGCCAATCCCGAGCTCACGCGGGCCGAGCGCCTCACGCAGTTGATGGTGCGCGCGGCGCGCAAGCGGCTGTGGATCGCCCAGGCGTACTTCACGCCGAACGAGGCTCTCATGGAGCTGCTGGTGGAGCGGGCGCGCGCGGGAGTGGACGTGCGGGTGCTCGCGCCCGGGGACAAGAACGACCACAGGTCCATCACCGTGCTCCAGCGCGCGACCTACGACAAGTTGAGGGCCGCGGGCGTGCGCATCTGGGAGTACCAGCCGTCGATGATGCACGCGAAGACGATGCTGGTGGATGACCGGCTGGTGCTGGTGGGCTCCATCAACTACGACCCGCTGTCCTTCAACATGCTCGAGGAGGGCTCGCTGGTGCTCCAGGACGACGAGGCCGCACGGCGGATGGAGGCCTTCTTCCTGGAAGACCTCAAGCACGCGCGCGAGGTGAAGGCCGCACAGGCTTCGCGCTGAGGCCTAGCGCGGCCGGAGGCGCGACCTGCTCCCGCCAGGGCAGTTGGCTGACGTCGGTGAAAAGCGCCTGCTACAGGAGCGTGGTTCACAGAAGGGCTCATCGCCCGGCTCGGAGCGGGCGAGTACACAATGGCGGGCGAGTCGAGATACCGCCTCGTGACTCCCTGGCATGAACGAGTCAGCGAGGCTCGGAGCCGCCGCCACCGTCCAGGCTGGTGACAGGAGGGCGCGGCACCGCGACGGGCAGAAGGCATCTACCCTGGTAGGTCACGGTCTGCGGTGGGCAGGGACGTTTCTCAATCGGAAGCCAGCATGCGCCGGACACCTCCACCTCGAGGCCTTCCGTACACGGCGCCCGCTTCTGGTTCTTCACCGGCCGCGGTGCGTCGCCGGACTGGCCCGGCACGGGGTCCACGTAGACGTCCGTGGCCCAGACATCCTCCGGGGCCTCCTCTTGCACCCGCCCCTCTGAAACGGGGGCCAACGTCGTCGGCAGCAACACCACCACGAGCGCGGCAGCACCGGACAACGCCAGGCGCCGCCACGGGCGAGATTCGCTGGAAGCGTGGAGGGCCTGGTCCATGCGCCCTACCCCTTCGCGCACATCCTCCAAGGTGCACACCAGCGACTCAACCGAGTGCTTGTCGGGGGCCACGGACCAGGGGGTGTCCCTCGGCTCCATGGCGATGTAGCCAGCTGAGGCCGAGGAGCTGAGTTGCACCCGCCAGTCCGTCAACGGGGCCGCGCCCTGCTCGGCGGTGGGTTTGAGCACCAGGGCCGTCGCCCCGCTCGTCTCGTGCGTGGCCCGGTAGAGTTCCCCCTGGTTGCCAGCGGACTGCGGCACCTGCTCATGAAGCTGGTACGGCCCCAACCGCTCCGCTTCCTCCCACTTCTCCTCTGACTTCTTCTTCTCGTCCATGCGTGCTCCTCGCGGGTCTCCCCGCCCACCGGAAGCCCCAGGCTCTTGTTCGCATGGAGTCGAGCCCTTGTGCCAGGAGGTGCTCGGGTGCATCAGGGACGTCCTACCTTGGAGAGGGTCCCGCAAGCACGGCAGTACCACCCGTGAGGCCAGTACGAAGTGTCAGTACGAAGTAGATGGCGAAAGTCGAGTCAAAGGCGGCGGCTCGTCCAGCACCGTCAACGCTCCACTGGGTTTCCCATCCCGTCACCTACTTCCAGGGTGCGTTCCACCTGCCCAGAATCGGTGTTCCGCATGGTCCGGCGCACGCAGCAACAAAACAGAGAAGACGGACCTCCTGCAACCCGAGGAACAGGCGCGGCCCGGGAACCGACCCGCTGTCGTCATCGCGTCCTTGAAGCGTCGGTCCCAATGTGGAAAAATCAAGTCGTTCTGACCAGAACGCTCCTGCGCTCATAGTGCTGGAAGGCAAACAGCACCTTGCAACGCTGAATCTGACAATCGCAGTATTCACATAGCCACCGAGGAACCTTGAATGAGCTGTCTGAGTGACGCAACCGGGTCCACGCGCGCGCGCGTTTCCGCGCTTCTTCTGTCGCTTGTTTTGGTCGCCTGCGGGACAGGGGAGCCAACAACCCCCGAGAGAGGCCTGACGTCGGCGTCGGCGTCGACGACTTCAGAGACGGAACCGCCAGTTCAGCTCCAGAACAATGAGGCCTATGCCGGCGAGGTGGGATGGTATGACCAGGTATTCTTCCTGGAAGTGCCGGAAGGTACCCCATATCTGAAATTCTCCTTGGCAAGCATTCCGAGCTGTTATGGCAGCTTCATGCCGGTCATGGATGTTGGGTTCGGTTCGATTCCGGCGGGAACCACTTCTGAGTACTGCAACGCGTGGGGCAAAACGTGCACGTTTATCGCTGAGAATCCCGCTGCGGGGATCTGGTGGGTGAGGGTGGGGATTGACGATAGTTTCCCTGGCAGCTACGGCTCGACCAATTTCTCTCTCAAAGGCGCCTATGGTGGGACCGAAGTATTGGGAATTCAGGCGGACGAGGGATTCAGCGGCCCGCGCCAGATGTGCATCAAGCATTGAGGGGACGCACAGCCGTAGCAGTGTGACGTCCACCTCTCGCTGAGGACGCACAAGGGTGGAGCGGAGGGATGCTTTGCCCCGCTCCATCCCGTGGGTAGGACACGGCGCTCGTAGGCGCGGCGCTGATCCAACTGCGTATTCCGGTCATCGCCATCACTCGTTCCGGGCGAAGCCGATCACCGATTCCGAGCCAAGCCGCTCACCTGTTCCGGGCCAAGCCGCTCATGGGAGCGGAGCGACGCTGGTGCCCTTCTCTTCTCCGGCTTCGGCTCGGTCGTCAACTTTCCATGCTGCTTGCGGATGGACTCGCCCATCAGCTTGATGCGGTGGGCGTTGTGGAGCACCCGGTCGAGGATGGCATCAGCGACGGTCGCATCACCGATGAGCGCGTGCCACTGCTTGGGGTCGAGCTGGGAGGTGATGACGGTGGAAGCAGTTCCACACCAGTCCTCCAAGACTTCGAGCAGGTCCTTTCGCTCGTTGACAGTCAGTGGCTCCAGTCCGAACATTCAATTTCAGCACGAAGCCTATTTCCTGTAAGTACCAAGCCATTCCCCAAGTGCCTCGAAATCCCTGAGACTCAGCTGGTACTTAATCGGCGTTGCAAAGTCTATTGCATCATCAGTAACCGATGACGTAGTTGCAATGATTCCTGCCGTAGCTCGATCATGCTGCACCACGCCATATAGGGCGCGTACTACTTCAACGCCAACAGGCCTTGACTTAGCATATCGCTTGCATTCTACATAATAAAGAAACGTTCCAAACGAGTCTTTTCGTACAGCCTGAATGTCACGCCCCCCATCTCTTGTTTGAGGAGTTAGAACAACGTCGAACCCTTGATTCTTGAAGATCTCCGCAACAACCTGCTCGAACTTCCTGGCATCCAATTTCCTGAGCCTCTCGGGATGCCTAGCTAAAAGCTCCATCAACTCACGATTGACCTCGACGAGTTGAATCCTAAACTCAGGCTCAAGAATAGTGGGATTATTTAGCAAGCGACTCTCTTTAGCGACTACTGCTCTTTCGTCTAAAGAGAGCCTGCACTCCATCCGCGACAAATCGATGCCCCGGACAAAAACAGGCCACATGGGCTCGTACGCAGCGGGCTCGACCGCAAGGAAATAGATGAGTGGTGCGGACAGGTCCAGGGCCTGCAATAATAGATGGTTATCGTAGCCATCCGGAGCATCTCCTTGGAGTTTGTAGGTAAAGGCCACTTTCTTCAACTGCTCTTGGCACTCTCTTTCACGGCTCCTGCGAGGCATAGCAGCGCGGATTGACAGCGCCGCACCTTGCATCTGCTTCGGACGGAAAATGCCCCGTGGCTTGGCGGTGAACATGATGTGCTGACCATCAATCTCGAAGCCCTGTGCGATATGTTCCCAACGCAAAATGGGTCCGTGACGTGCCACCAGTCGCTCCACAGCCTGAAAGGCCGCAGCACGAAATCGCCAGTCCGGATCGATGGTCTGCTGGTCCATGATGTTCAACCTAGATTAGCGGAGCCTAGACTACAATGGAACTTTCCCCCGCAGGAGCGCGGCTCCCTCCTTCAGTGTTCAGAATCTTCGTCATCCCCATCTACAACGGCCCTTGCCACGCTTTCCGCCCAGCCTGCGAGACGTGCAGCAGCCGCATCAATGGCTTGGCTGCGTGCATAAAGGAAAGCCTCGTAGTCGTCCCTGCATGCTGCGTCGAATGCGCTGGGCTGGATCAAGTTGGACCGAAGCACCACTTCGAATTCAGAGCCGAGGCGCGCCTCGGCCTCACGTAGGTACTGAGAGGGCTTTTTGCTAGAAATGACTTTATTGCTAGCGGACGTAAGATAAACAATGTTCGCCATCACATTAATCCGACCAGTGGCGACATCCTGATTCTTGAGCCATCTTTTCGGGAAGAAGTGGTGGAACTCCTTTTGATTAATCCACGACAACGACGCGCTTGTATCAATCCGTTGACCGGTGAGAAGATCGCGCGGAGCTTGAGCGGCGAGAACAAGGGCGAACGCCTTACTCAGGGCGTTATTCGTTCTGAAGGGTCGTTCGCGCCAAGTCGTCTCAACTGGCCGTACCGATACAAGAGGAATGCTCGGTTTCGCACCTGAAGCGAAGGCACGCACACTCGCAAGGTCTGCGGTCATTTGACCAGTGTTCCAACCACTAAAGTATCCAGAAAACGAAGTTTGCCAGAACCACTCACGCATTGCTTGATACTGCGCAGGAGAGGGAGAGGTAGGCAAGAGCCGGAAGCATTCGGCAAGAACGGTGATCTGATTTGCATACGGAAGAGCGTACGAACTCACCACTCCAAGTTCCGAAACTAAAAAATCAACCGCTCTCTGATAAGCAAGCTTGGTGATCTTGGCCGCCTCCAAGCGAGCCTGTGGTGTGTGCCCACGTAGATGCTCCACATCCTCAATTGTGAAGCCCCCTCCCTGACTAGCAGAAAGATTTCGCAAGATCGACTTGGACTCGATCTCCTTGAATCCCTTCTCATCAAGCTCCTCTTGAATTTCGCCAATAGCCTCGTTCAAATCAAACTCTTTACTCCACGTTGCCGCGCGAAGCAGATCAACACGCGTGAGAGGAACACCTTGACTGTTAATACGCTCAAAAATTGGCGCGACATCCTTGATTGACATATCCCCGAGCGTCACGACGGCGATTTTGTAATCCTTGAAACGATCGAACAGGGCCTTAGCGCGCGTTGCCAATTCTTCCTTGTCTGGTGAGGTATGGAGGGCAAGTTGTGCGATCTGCCCAAAGAAGGCAGAAGGATTCGAGAGTTTGTTCACCCGAATTTGATGCAGAGGAAGCTCTTCCAGAGTGCTTGGGTGAAAGAAATTCTCCGTTCGGAGATCGTAGGCGATATTCCATAGACTCTTCGGGTCAGAACCATTCCAGAAGAGTGCGCCACAGATGGTTGAGAGCCGCTGCTGCCCATCCAAAAGATAGTTGAACGGATACTCGGCCTGTTGATTCGCTACATCCAAGTCAGCGATCTTTTTCTCGCTCTTGAGTTCCTGGCGCGTTCGCCACAGCAGGATGCTGCCTATCGGATAGCCTTTTGCGATTGAATCGAGAAGAGCGAGAACCCGCTTGCTTTTCCAAACAAATTCGCGCTGAAACTTTGGAAGCAAGATGTCGCCAGTCACGATGCGACGAGCGAGTTCGTCAATACGGTCAACACTGGGCTTAGGGTCGTTCAAATGTGGCGTGCTGCCTGATGTTCCTGTGGTCATACCGTCACTATAGCTCGGTGTTCTGTTGGCTGGTGGAGCGCAAGCCGGGCATGGGAGTCACACCGACACATGCTTGGTGGTGAATGTCCAAAAAGGGGCGAACGCAGGTCACAGCGAATAGCATAAGAACAAGAGCCCTTTGAGACGAGCAAGGACTCCCTCACGGGAAGGCGGAGGAATGACCGGAAAGGCGAGCCCGTCATTACGGGGGCGGCGGGATTGAATCCCGCCGCCCCCATGGCTCAGCCCTTGAGCACGGCGATGGGTGTGAGCCGTAGGACGGGCGTCACCAGGTCCGCCTCGTCCTCCAGAACCTCCGCGATGTCGCGGTAGGCCTCCGGCGCCTCCTCCACCAAGGCATCCACCCGGTGCCGGTCGAACACCACCCGGCGCAGCGCATGCTCCAGCGCCGCCGGGCGGATGCGCGCCCTCGCCTCTCCTCGCGTGAGCACCCTCCCCGCCCCGTGCGAGCAGGAGCCGAACGCCCTCGGCTCTCCCCTCCCCTCCACCACGTACGAGGCCGTCCCCATCGAGCCTGGAATCAGGCCTCTCTGCCCCGCCTCCAGCCCCACCGCACCCTTGCGGTGCACGAGCAGCGCCCGGCCTAGGTGCCTCTCCTCCGCCACGTGGTTGTGGTGCACGTCCACGCTCGCGCCCGGATCCGGCTCGCACCCGAGCGCCTCAACCAACACCTCCACCGCCCGGGCGGCGAGCGTGTCCCGGTTGGCCCGGGCGAAACGGCACGCCAGCTCGATGTCCGCCAGGCACGCGGCCCCCTCGGGGGTGTCGGTCCGCAGGCCCGGCAGCGAGCCCTCTCCCCGCGCCGCGGCCACCCTCAGGTGGTGCGCGGCGATGGCCCCTCCCACTCCCCGCGATCCCGAGTGGATGAGCAGCCACAGGTCTCCCCCCGCATCCCGGTCCAGCTCGAGGAAGTGGTTGCCTCCCCCAAGCGTGCCGAGGTGCCTCGGCGCCAGACGCTCCCACTCCCGCTGGAGCCGGTGCGTGGAGAGGCTCGCGGCCTGGAGCCCGGGAGGCAGCGGCAGGCCCGCCCCCCGGTGCACCGCGTCCCCCACCGGCACCCGGCGCGCCAGTGCCCCCAGCAGCCGTTCCAGCTCCGCCCTCCCGAGCGACGCGGCCGGGAAGTCGAAGCGGTGCGCACTCACGCCGCACCCCAGATCGCCTCCCAGCGCCCCCGGCACCACGGTGCGCTCGGTGGCGAAGACGGTGCCCACCGCCACCCCCTGCGCCACGTGGACGTCCGGCATCGCCGCCACGTGCTCCACCACGTACGGCTGGCTGGCGATGTGCTGGAGCTGCTTCACCGCTCCCGGTGGCACCTCGCGCGCCCAGGCCAGGATGGGCACTGCCCCGGGCGGGCTCTCGAGGACTCGAGGCATCATGACTCACCTCCTTCCTCGTCGGGCGCCAGGCGCGGCGCCACGCCCACGCAGACGAAGCGCAGGTTCGGCACCCGCTTGAGGTTCAGCCCGAGCGCCAGCTGCGAGCGGATGAAGCCACTCGCCCGCACCAGCGCCTCCTCCACCGGCGCCGGGCCGGACTCCTGGCGCTCGGGGGGAAGGGTGAAGCCGATACGGGCGTGGCGGCCGTCCGGCGACAGCTCGAGCATCGTCACCACGACGCCCTCGAGCAGCGGGTCGGACAGCTCACCTCGGAACAGGAGGGACACCTCCTCGAACAGGGTGGACTGCAGGCGCAGGTGCCGCGCCGGAATGGAGGATTCTTCGAACGAAAAGGATTCTGCGTCCGCGCGCCGGTGCGACGCGCGGGAACGGCGATGCTTCTTCGAGCTCATGGAGCGAACGGTTCCCTGGACGCCGCACCCGCACAGGGGCTCGGCGCCTCGATTCAGGACACGACGAGGCTCCACGCCGGCGCTCGTGCGCCGGAGTCAGCGGATCCGTTCAGTCGAGAGACGGTACGCGCCGGTCACCCGTGCGAGGGCGTGGAGAGACCCGAGACACCGTTTTGCACACGTCCCATGGCACACCTCCCGCCGCGCAAGGCACCCCACCGCGCGAGCCGCGAACGCCCAAAATGGGCACACGCACTCCATGTGTCAATCCCCGGTCGCCGCGCCTCCAGGAACGATTGCCCCCGGACACGACGGACAGCAGGATGCTCACATGGTCGAAAAACTGGTTCTCAGTGACGAGGAATGGCGCAAGCGCCTGACACCCGAGGAGTACCAGGTGCTGCGCGGGCATGGCACCGAGCGCGCCTGGGCCGGCTGTTTCGTCGGCACCAAGGAGGCCGGCACCTACGTGTGCGCAGGCTGCGGCAACCCCCTCTTCAAGTCCGGCGAGAAGTTCGAGTCCGGCACCGGCTGGCCCTCCTTCACCCGGCCCGTCCAGCCGGACGCGGTGACGGAGTACCAGGATCGCTCCCACGGGATGATCCGCACCGAGGTGCGCTGTGGCCGGTGCGATGGCCACCTGGGACACGTCTTCCCCGATGGCCCTCCTCCCACGGGGCTGCGCTACTGCATGAACTCCGTGGCGATGAAGCACGTCCTGGAAGGTCAGCCCTTCCCGCTCGTCACGAAGTGAGCCCCGGCGCGCGGCGGGCTCAGCGCGCCGCGCGCTCGGCCTCGACGAGCCGCTTCTGCGACAGGCTCAGGTACTTCTCGTCCATGTCGATGCCCACGTAGCGCCGGCCCAGCTTCATCGCCGCCACGCCCGTGGTGCCACTGCCGTTGAAGGGGTCCAACACCAGCGCGTCCTCGGGGGTGCTCGCCTCGATGACGCGCTCCAGCAGCGACACCGGCTTCTGCGTGGGGTGGCTGCCGTGCGCCTTCTCCTCGCGCCGCGGCGCCGTCATCGTCCACACCCGGCCCGACTCGTCCGCCGTCAGCTCCTCGTCGCCCGTGCGCGGCAGCGCCCACACGTCGCGCATCTGCTTGCCGCCGTTCTCCGCCTTCATCTTCGCGTAGTTGAACGTGTGCTGCAGCTTCGCGGCCGGCTTCGGCGAGGCCCAGATGAGCAGCTCGGAGGAGTGCGTGAAGTAGCGGCACGCCAGGTTCGGGCTGGCGTTCGGCTTGTACCAGGTCACCGTGTTCAGCAGCTTGTAGCCCAGCTTCTGCATCGCGAAGCCGACCGAGAAGATGACGTGCTGCGTGCCGCTCACCCAGATGGTGCCCGTGGGCTTGAGCACCCGCTGGCACGCCTTCAGCCACGCCGTGGTGAACGCGTGGTCCTCCTCCACTCCGCGCGACACGTCCCAGCCACCCTTGTTCACCGCCGCGCGCTTGCCGTTCTTGCAGGTGAAGCCGCCGTTGGACAGGAAGTAGGGAGGATCGGCGAACACCATGTCGAAGGTACCGGGCTCGAACTGCTCGAGCAGCGCCAGGCTGTCGCCCTGGTACAGCCGGAACGCATCGCTCTTGGCGAAAAGGCTCTCGCGCAGCGAGGGCTGAACAAGCTTCAGGGCAGGAGCTGCGGCTTCCGCGGACATCTCGCCTCCGTCAGGGGTCGTCGTGACGGGGCGGACTGTGCGGTCAACACGCTGCTACGTCCAATTTCTGGTCTGTAGCACCCTGAAACTTGACGTGCTTCGCGTGCCCGGAAACGCCGCGAGCACGGTGGGAGTGTCTCTCGGGGAGACCTCCGGCACCGTGCTCGGCGGGTGCTACGAAGCTGTGCGGAAGAGACTAGGCCTTGGCCTTCTTGGCGGTCTTCTTCGCGGCGGGGGCAGTGCCCTCGGCGGGAGCGGCGGCGGGACCACCCTCGGCGGCGGCGGCACCCTCGGCGGGCTTGGCCGCGTACTTCTTGCGGAACTTCTCCACGCGACCGGCGGTGTCGAGCAGCTTGTACTTGCCCGTGAAGAAGGGGTGGCAGTTCGAGCAGACTTCCACCGTGAACGAGCCACGGGTGGACTTGGTCTCGACGACGTTGCCGCAAGCACAGGTGATGCGAGACGGCGGATAGACCGGATGCACTTCAGGCTTCATGGTCAACGACTCCCGCGCCTTGCCCCCACTCCAGGGTGGGAGGTCTGGCGTTCTAGAGGTAGGCCGGCGCTTATAACGGCGGACCGGCCCCGGCACAAGGCCCGCCTCCGGGCCCCGTCCAGGACTAATGAGATGCGGAACCGGGCGGTTCGATTCGCTCCACCCGCTTCTTCAGCTCGGCATCGTCGGCGACCTGACTCCCCAGCTGGATGTACGTGAGGCGGTGGGTGCGCCTGGCCGCCTGGGTGCCCTCCCCCACCTGCGCCGCCAGCACCTTCCGCCGGGCCTCGAAGTTGGCCACGGCTTCCTGGAGCGCGTTCCGGGCCGCCTCGTCCTTCATGGTCGCCATCCGCTTCCGGGCCTGCTGGATGTTGTCGTCGAGGATCCTCAGGTTCTCCCGGGCCCGATCCGCCTCGGAGAGGTCCACGAAGGGCCCCTTCCCCCCATCCAGGGAGAGCTCCAGGCGGGCGAGCTGACGGCCCCGCTCCCCCGGGGCGACCAGGGTGGCGTAGTCGTTGCGCTGCGCCGCGCCCTGGGTCCGGCCCTCGTGCGACTGCACGATGAAGTCCATGGCATCGCCCCCCTGGGTGGAGAGCTTGATGGCCTCCACGTAGGGAACCGCGGCGAGCACCACCACCACGTCCACCTTCTCCGCCTGGCGCAGACGGCGGGACTCGGCGATGGCCGCCTGCACCGGGGGCCTGCCCACCACGCCCTTCTGCGTGGCCACCGGGCCCTCGGGGGAGATGCCCACCAGGCCCACCTTCACGCCGTTCACCGTCTGCACGGTGGACGCCGGGAAGAGCGGTTTGCCCGCCGCGTCCACCAGGTTGGCGGACAGCAGCTTCATCTTCGCGTTCGGTCCCTGGGTGGCCTTCACGAGGAAGTCCGTCCCGAGCGTCAGATCGCGCAGGCCCACGGCCATGGCCGCGGTACCCAACGCGTTCATCTGCTCGAGCAGGAGCTGCGCGCGTGCCTTCTCCGTCGGATCTCCGCCGGGGTTCGAGGACTTGAAGAGCGCATTGCCCGCATCCAGCAACAGCACCGGCCCCTTCGCGCGCTCCTGCGTGAGGGCCGTCTTTCGTCTGGCCAGACCGCCAGACGGGTTGTGGCGTCAACCACAGGGGGCGATCTCGCCCCCGTTGTCTCCGGTGAAGAGCAACACCACCTGCTTGGGCGCCGCGCCCGCCACCAGGGGCGTCAGCAGCAGCGCGAGCAGGGAGAGCAGCGTCAGGCGCAGTCTCATTTCTTCGTTCCCTTCTTCTTCGCCTTGTCCAGTTCCGCCAGCCGGTTCTTCGCCGTCTTCGCCGCCTCCGACTTCGGATAGCTCTTCACGAGCTCCTCCAACGCCAGCCGCGACTCCTCCGGCATCTTCAACTTCTTGAAGCAGTCCGAGGAGCGCAGGTACGCCTCCGGCGTGGGCTCCGCCTTCGGGTAGTCCTGCAGCAGCTTGCCGTACTCCGGCAGGGCCTCGCGGCACTTGTCCTCGGCGAAGTACGTCTCGCCCAGCCCGTAATGGGCCTCGGCCGCCAGCGCGTCCTTCGGCCACTTCTTGAGGAACTCCGTGTACAGCTGCCGGGCCACCGCCGTGTCCCCCGCCTTGGCCTTCTCCTGCGCCATCGCGAGGAACTCCTTCTTGTCCGTGGGCCGCTTCAGCTCCTCGGCCTTCTTCCGGGCCTCGGCCTCCTTGAGGGCCGCCTCACCCTTGAGCTCCAGCAGCCGCTTCTCCGTGTCCTCGTTCGTCTTCGCGAGCGCCGTCTCCAACTCGCCAATCTTGTGGAGGTACGTCTCCACCTGGCCGCGCAGCTGCGCCAGGTCCTCCACTGTCTTCTGCAGCTGGACGCTGATGTCCGCGCCCGTGCGGCGCGACGCGGTGTCCAGGCTCTGCAGGGCCTTGGTGACCTCGGCGACCTTCTCGTCGATGCGCGGCAGCGTGGCATCGAGCTGCGCGCGCGTCTGTTTCAGCTCCGCCTGGAGCTGTGCCTGGGTGGCATCGAGCTTCTCGATGCGAGCCTCCAGCGCGCGCCCACGGTCCGCGGGGTAGAAACAGCCGGAGATCGCGAGCGGGAGGGCGATCAGTGCAAGCCTTCGCATAGGGGGCGCATCTTACGGGCAAACCCTCCGGCCCGCCCGGGCTTCTTCACGCGCCCGGAGCCAGCCCGCCTGCCCGTCAGCGCGGCGGGGTGGAACCGGCGCGCTCCAGCCGCTCGATGGCCCGCGCGCAGGCCACCTGGAGCCGGGCGTTGTTGAGGTAGAAGGGCGTGGCGCGGGCCCTCCCCTCCTCCAGCGAGCGCAGGGCCTTGCGGAACTCCGCGGCGGCCTCGGCCAGCGCCCCCCGCTGCTCCAGCACCATCCCCAGCAGGTAGCGCGCCGAGGCAAGGTCCGGATCCAACGTGAGGCAGCGCCGCAGCGTGTCCGCCGTCTGGGGGCTCACCTCGCTCGCCTCCGCCGCCCACTCCAGCACCTGGGCGAAGAGGGCCTCCGCTTCCGAGTGCGCACTGGCCGCCACCGCTGGCACCGGGGGTCTCTCGGCGCCAATGGCCGGAAAGCGTCCCGAGCTTCGTGCCTCCGAGGGCCTGTCCATGGTGGCCGCCGGAGGGGGGCCCACCTCTGGTGACGGCCGTGCGCCCACCGCTGGCAGGCCACTGCCGCTCGGCGTCCTCGGGACCAGGGGCGCGGGCTCCAACGCTCGGGCATAGAAGAAGGCCTGCTCGCAGCGCACGGTGCGCAGGCCCGGCGGCGTGCGCAGCAGCGGCTCGGTGGCGGAGAGCATCAACAGCCCCTCGGGCGCGAGCCGCTCGGCCAGCAATCCCACCACCCGGTCGAAGGACTCGGGGGTGAAGTAGATGAGGACGTTGCGGCAGGCGATGAGATCGAACCCCTGCCCCTCCGCCGCCGCCGGGTACGGCGAGTCCATCAGGTTGTGGCAGGCGAAGCTGGCCCGATCCTTCAGGTGGGCCACCAGCGTGAAGCGGCCCGCCCCCACCGGGACGAACCACCGGTCCCTCACCATGGGGTGCACCCGCTGGAGCTGCTCCGAGGTGAAGCACAGCTCCCGCGCCCGGGCGATCGCCGTCTCCGAGATGTCCGTGCCCAGCACCGTGCTGCCCGCGTCCGCCCCCATCTCCGCGAGCATCACCAGCAGCGTGGCCACCTCCTCTCCCGTGGCACAGCCGGCGCTCCAGATGCGCAGCGGCCGGCGCTTGCTCGCCACCAGCGGCTCCAGCACGTGCGTGCGCAGCGCCAGGAGCTGGGACTCGTCCCGGAAGAGATCCGTCTTCTGGACCGTGATGGCGTCGATGAGCTCGGCCAGCTCCCCGGCGCCCGCGGGAGACTTCAGGAACAGCAGGTACTGCGCGCTATGCCCCCCCGGCCGCGCCGCCAGCTTCTCGTCGAGCCGGCGGCACTGCAGGTCACTCAGGGCCATGCCCGTCCGCCGCGCCACGAGGGCGTGGACGGGACCGTAGCCGGGGGGAAACGAAGGCGGCACCGGGTGTCAGCGCCCGACGGCGAGGGACTCACCCCGGGCCAGCCGCACCAGCGCGCCCGCGATGTCGTCGCCGTGGATGACGTGATCCACCACCTTGCGCGCCACCGCCGCTCCCGGCATTCCGAACACCACGCAGGACTCCTCGTTCTGGGCCACCGTCACGCCTCCGGCCTGCTTGATGGCCACCATGCCGTCCGCGCCGTCCTCGCCCATGCCGGTGAGGATGAGCCCCATCGTGCGCCGCCCGTACGCCTTGGCCGCGCTCTCCAGCAGCACCGTCCCCGAGGGCATGTGCCCATCCCGCTCCACGCCCGGCTTGAGCGCCACCCGTCCCCGGAAGGGAATCACCAGGTGCTGCCCCGGCGGGGCGATCAGCACGTTGCCCGGCAGCAGTTGCTCGCCGTCCTGCGCCAGCCGCACCTTCAGCTTCGACGAGTTGGCCAGCCAGCCCGCCAGCGACTCGGAGAAGGCCGCGTTGATGTGCTGCACGATGACGATGGGCGTGGGGAAGTCCGCCGGCAGCTCGGACAACATCCGGAAGAGGACCTGCGGGCCTCCCGTGGAGCTGGCCACCGCCAGCACCCCGTACGGCATCCCCATCACCGGGGTCGGCGTCGTCCCCACGGTGCCAGCGCCCGGCAGCGGCGGCCGCCGCTTGCTGTGGATGTGCCGGATGACCCGCACCGAGGACAGCAGCTTCACCTCGCGCGACAGGTTCCACGCATCCGTCCCCGCGTCGATGGCGGGTTTGATCTGCAGCGCCAGCGCGCCCAGCTCCAACGCCCGGCACGTCAGCTCCGGTGCCTGCTGCCGCGGATCCGCCGTCAGCATCAGGATGGGCGTGGGCACCTCCGCCATGATGTGCTCCACGGCCGTGAGCCCGTCCATCACCGGCATCTCCACGTCCATGGTGATGACCTGCGGGCGTAGCTCGCGGGCGGCGTCGAGGGCCTCCTTGCCGTTGTTCGCGGTCCCGACGACCTCCAGATCTGAATCCCTGCTCAGTGCTTCACAGATCAGCTGTCGGCAGATGTGCGAGTCGTCGACGACCAGCACCGACACTTTCTTGCCCATGTGGCTTCCATACCCCGTGCGCGTCCCTCGGAGTATACCCAATGTGGCCGCGTGTCCTTCAGGCGCCCGTCAGCCCAGGAGCCGGCCCACCACGTCCACCAGATCCTGACGCACCAGGTCACCCTTGGTGATGTAGCCGTCCGCTCCGGCCGACAACCCACGCTGCCGGTCATCCTCTCCTCCACGGGTGGTGAGGATGACCACCGGGAGGACCCGGTGCGTCGGGTGCTCCTTGAGCCGGCGGGTCAGCTCCAACCCGTCTACCCGGGGCATTTCCAGATCGGTACAGACCAGATCGACCTTCGTGCCTCCCAGCACGTCCAGGGCCTCCATGCCATCGGTGGCCATGACGACGTCGTACCCCACGGCCTCCAGCAACGAGGCGATGAGCTCCCGGGTGAGGGGGGAGTCATCCACCACCAGGATGCGGCGGCGAGGGGGAGGCGGAGGACGGGGAGTCGCGGCGCGCTGGACGCGGTGGCCCGCGGCCCCCTGGGCGCTGACGATCAGATGGGCCGCCGACAGCACCATGGCGAGCCGGCCGTCCGCCAGCGTGGTGGCGCCGGTGAGGTGCGGAAAGCGCGCCAGCAACCCCTTCAGCGGCAGGATGGCCTGGAGGCTCTCTTCCAACACCCGGTCCACCGCCAGCGCGGCCACGGCCCCCTGGCTGCGCACCACCAGCACCAGGGCCCCTTCGCCCGCTCCCTGGTCCGGACCCAGCCCGAGCAGGGCGCCCAGGGAGGCGAAGGGCATGGGCTGCTCATCCACCTCCAGCACGGCCCGCCCGGCCACCTCGCGGATCTGCGAGGCCTCGACCTTCATGGCCCGCGAGACGTGCACGGCGCTCAGGCAGAGCGTCTCCTCGGCCACCTTCACGAAGAGCAGCGGGGCCACCGTGAGGGACACCGGCACCCGCAGCTCGAAGCGCGTGCCCCGGCCCGGGGTGGACTCCACCAGCACGTCGCCACCGAGGGCCCGCAGGGAGCTGCGCACCGCGTCCAGCCCCACGCCGCGCCCGGAGATGTCCGTGGCCACCTCGCGCGAGGTGAAGCCGGAGAGGAAGATGAGCTCGCGCGCGCCCTGATCCGACAGCGCCGCCGCCGAGGACTCGTCCAGGAAGCCCTTGCGCACCGCCGCCCGGCGCAGCAGCGCGGGCTCCAGCCCCACCCCGTCGTCATCCACCCGGAGCACCAGCCGGTTGCCGTCACGCGCGGCGCTCAACGTCAGCCGCCCGCGCGGGTGCTTGCCCGAGGCCACCCGGTCCACGCGCGACTCCAGCCCGTGGTCCAGCGCGTTGCGCACCAGGTGCAGCACCGGATCCCTCAGCGCCTCCACCACCGCCCGGTCGGCGCGCGTTTCCTCGCCGTCCACCACCAGCTCCACTTCCTTGCCCAGCTCGCGCGCCAGATCCCGCACCATGCGCGGGTAGGGCTCGAAGAGCACAGAGAGCGGCAGCATGCGCAGGCGCTGCACCTCGTCGGACACGTAGCCCAGGTCGCGCAGCTCCTCGTTGGCCAGCAGCTTCGCCTCGCGGTGGAGGGTGGCGGCCAGCTCCTTCGCCTTGCCGAGCCGCTCCGCCAGCCGGCCGGCCGCCGGTCCCAGGTCCTCCGCGGCGCGCGCCAGCAGGCTCAGCTCCCGCGCGAGCTCCAGGCGCCGGGCCGTGGCCAGCTCGCGCCGGCGCGACACCTGCGTGAGGTTGGTCACCGCGCTCGTCAGCAGGTCCAGGCTCGCCACGCCGATGCGCACCGAGCCATCCGCGCGATCTCCCGAGCGAAGCCCCGGGACGGACGCCGTCCGGGGCGGCATCTCGGCCGCGGCCGGGGGCATCCGGTTGATGGTGGCCGCGACCGTCGCCGAGGCCGGCGGGCGCGGAGGCTCCACCGCCACCGTCCGTCCCACCATGGGCGAGCGGGGCGCCGCGACGGGAGACGGCAGGGGCGGCGGCGATGGCTGCCGGGACACCAGCGACGGGGTCAGGACGCTCAGCGGTGCCGAGCCCCACGCGGGGGTGACCTCGTCCCGGTCATCCCGCTGGGGGTCCCTGGCGTCCCGGGAGGTGTCCCGGGTCTCCTTGCGCGCGGGCGGGGTGGCCTGCGCCGGACCGGGCGGCGTGGACGGCTCCCCTCCCGTGCCGGCCCCCTCCGTCCGGATGCACTCGCGCAACCAGCGCACCAGCTTGTCCACCGCGGGCGGTTCCTGCTGCGGCTCGGGCGCCGCTCCGGCCAGCGCCAGCACCGCATCCGCGGCATGGAGGAGCGCGTCGATGGAGCCGGCGGACAACGCATGCTCGGCGCGCTCCGTGGAGCGCACCAGCTCCTCCATCTCGTGGACGACGGCGTTGATGTCGTCGAAGCCCATCATCCGGGCCTCGCCCTTGAGGCCGTGCAGCTCGCGCAGCACGGTGCGCCCGGCCTCCAGGTTGGCGCCGGACTCCAGCTCCATGACGCGGCGGTTGATGCGCTCCAGGCGCACCCCCACCAGCTCGCGGAACTGCTTGAGCAGCTTCTCCCGCGCGCTCACACCTTGCCCCCTGGCGTGGCACCCGGATCGATCTGGAAGCGCTCCACCACGCCCCTCAAGTCACGCGCTAGCGAGGAGAGGTCTCCATTGGCGCTGATGACCTGCTTGGTGGCGTTGTGGCTCTGCTGGGTGATGCGGAGGATGTCCGCCATGGCCTCGGCCAGCAGATCCGTTCCGCCCTGCTGCTGCTGGGTGGCCAGCGAGATGGCCCGCACCGCGTCCGAGGTGCGCCCGGCCAGCTCGACGATCTGCCGCAGCGACTCGGAGACCTGCTGCGCCAGCGAGGTGCCCGTCTCCGTGGCGCGCACGCCCCCCTCGGTGGCCAGCACCGCACCGCCCGACGCGTCGCGCACCTCCTCGATGAGGCCTTCGATCTCCTTGGTGGACTCGATGACGTTCTCCGCCAGCCGGCGCATCTCCGCCGCCACCAGCGAGAAGCCCTGCCCCACCTCGCCCGCCTTCGTGCCCTCCAACTCCGCGTTGAGCGCCAGCAGGTCCGACTTGTCGGCCACCCCGTTGATGAACTCGACGATCTTCCCGATCTGCTGCACCCGCTTGTTCAACCGGGCCACCGCCGCGGCGATGGCCTGGTTGTCGTGGCGCATGCGGTTCATCGTCTCCAGGAAGGCCTCGGCGCTGGCCTGGCCCCCCTTGGCCGCCGCGAGCGTCTTGTGGGCGATCTCCGCCACCGAGCCGGCGTTCTCGGCGATCTGCCGCGCCGAGCGCGCCAGCTCCTCGGTGGTGGCGCTCGTCTCGTCCAGCGAGCTGGCCTGCTCGGCGGCACCGGCCTCGTAGCGCGCGGAGGTGGAGAGGATCTCCTCCGTGGTGGAGCCGATGCGGGTGCCGGCACGCCGCAGCTGCGCCAGCACGTCCCCCAGGTGGGCCCGCATGGTGGAGAAGGCGGCGGAGACGGACCACACCTCGTCCTCGGCGGGGATGAACCGCTGGCGGCTGAGGTCCCCCTCGGCGATGCGGTGGGCCTCCTCACCCAGCTGACGCATGGGGCGGCCGAGCAACGTGCCCCCGAGATAGGCCGCGGCCAGCGCCACCCCGAAGATGAGCACGCAGAGCATCCCACCGGACAGCAGGGCCTTGGTGCGCAGCTGATCGACCAGCGCCGCCTGCCGATCCGGTTGGACCTCCGTCAGCACCTGCTCGAACGCCCGGCCGGCCAGCGCCGAGGACACGTCCCAGATGAGCAGCGCGGGCGTCACCACGACGATGGCGGTGAAGACGACGAGCCTCAGGCGGATCTGCGAGCGCCGGGGCGCCACGGAGATGGCCAGCTCGGGCGTCAGCCCCAGGGGCCCCAGCTCCAACGCCACCTGCCTTACCCGCAGGGTGAGGATGCAGTAGGTCAGCAGCGCGGAGAGAGGACCGAAGAGCAGCCCCGGCCAACCGATGCGCACCATCCGGCCCAGGTCCATGGGCGTGCCCGCCACCCACATCCCCAGGTTGATGAAGACGGAGGAGAGCAGCCACACCACGAGCGTGGCGCAGAAGGCGAAGTCCGCGAGGCGGTGGAGCTCCAGCAGCGCCTGTCCGAGCCGCTCCGGCTCACACGGCCCCCGGGCCACCTCCACGCTCCGCAGCACGCGCAGCCGGCGGAGGCAGAGGACCACCGCCACCCCCATGGAGAAGAGGGAGAACCCCCCCGCCAGCTGGAAGAACAGCGGGAAGCAGTCGCCCAGCTCCTCGCCGAGGATGAGATGTGCGTAGCGCCCGCTGAGGGCGGCGGTGGTGAAGTTGGCGTAGAGCGCCGCCATCAACAGCTGGCGGCTGAAGGGACGCCGGTGCCGGAGGAAGCGCGGGCTCACCATCACCCCTCCCTCTCCGCCACGCGGAAGCGCTGCACCGTGGACTTCAAGTCCCTGGCCAGCGAGGACAGATCCGTGTTGGCGGCCACCATCTGCTGGGTGGCCTCGGCGTTCTCCTCGGTGACGCGCAGGATGTCGCCCATGGCCGCGGCCAGCTGATCCGTCCCCGTCTGCTGCTGCTGGGTGGCCAGGGAGATGGAGCGCACCGCGTGCGACGTCTGCCGCGCCAGCTCGAGGATGAGGCCCAGGCTCTGATCCACCTGCGCCGCCAGCGCCGCGCCGCGCTCCGTCGTCTTCAGGCCCGCCTCCGTCGCCATCACCGCCGCCTGGGTGGCGTCGCGGATTTCGTCGATGAGCCGCTCGATGGCCAGCGTGGAGGACAGCACGTTCTCCGCCAGCCGGCGCATCTCCGCGGCCACCAGCGAGAAGCCCCGGCCCGGCTCGCCCGCCTTGGTGCCCTCCAGCTCGGCGTTGAGCGCCAGCAGGTCCGACTTGTCGGCGATCTCGTTGATGAACTCCACCACCTTGCCGATCTGCTGCACCCGCTTGTTGAGCCGCACCACCGCGTCGGCGATGGCCTGGTTGTCACCCTTCATGCGGTGCATGGCCGCGAGGAAGGCCGCCGCGCTGCGCTGCCCGCTCTGGGCCGCCCCGAAGGTCGTCTCCGCCATGGCCGACACCGACTCGGCGTTGACGGCGATCTGCTGGGCCGAGCGCGCCAGCTCCTCCGTGGTGGCGCGCGTCTCGTTGAGCGAGATGGCCTGCTCACCCGCCCCGGACTCCTGGTCCGCCGACGTGGCCACCAGCTGCTCCGTGGTGGAGGAGATCTGCAGTCCCGCGCGCTGCAACTGCACCAGCGCCTGGGCCAGCTGCGCCTGCATGCGGGTGAAGGCGCCGGACACCGCCCACACCTCGTCCTCGGCGGGGATGAAGCGCGGGGTGCGCACCTCGCCCTGGGCGATGCGGGTGGCGTCCTCGGAGAGGGCCCGCAGGGGCTCGGCCAGCGCGGTGCCGGCCACGTACGCCGTGCCCACCACCAGCACCACCACCAGGCCCGCGAGCAACCCCAGCGGCAGCCGGGTGTACTGGCGCGCCCGCTCCACCACCGCCTGCTGCACCTTCGGATCCTTCGACTCGAGGATCTGATCGAAGGTGTGCACCGTGCGCGTCACGGACACGTCGAGGATGAAGACGGACGGGCTGAGCACCGCCATGGCGGTGAAGAGCACCAGCCGCCGCCGCAGCCGCAGCTTCTCGGTGGGGAGGGCGGCGATGATCTCCTGAGGGGACAGGCCCTGCTCGGCGATGCGCTCGGCGGCGCGGCGGCTGCGGCGCACCACCATCAGATACACGAGCATTCCGGACAGCGGGCCGAGCGACAGCCCCACCATCCCGATGCGCAGGCCCATGGTCCAGTGCGCGTTCGCCAGGGGAGTGAACGTCACCGCCAGCAGCAGCGCGCCCCCCAACCAGCCCTGAAGGGTGAACCAGAAGCAGCGCCCGGGGATGCGGCGCACCTCCTGGAGGGCCCGGCGCAGGTTCTCCGGGATGGGCGTCAGACGCCCCTGCTCCACCGCCCGCAGCACGCGCAGCGCGTGCCGCTCCTGGGCGAGGGCCAGGGCGGTGTTCAGCGCCAGCACCGACAACATCAGCCCGAGGAAGAGCCAGCCGCTGCCCGCGGGCAACGAGTCGGTGAGCCGTCCATACAGCAGGGCCAGCACCAGCCCCACCGTACTGCCCAGCAGGGACGGCTGCGTGGTCCAGACCGACAGCCCCTCGAGCCCTCGCGATGCGCTCACGCCGCCTCCCGGGTGGAGGGCGCGAGGTAACGCCCGAACTCCGCCAACGACATCAGCGGCCACAACATGCCGTGCGCCTGGACGAACCCACGCAGGCTGCCACCCGCCACCCGGCACAACACCCCGGGAGCCGGCAGCAGGACGAGCGGCTCGGAGTCGATCTCCAACGCGTCCACGCCCACCGACTCACCCGTGGCGGCCACGAGGATGCGCTCGGCACCGGCATGCTGGCCGAAGCCCTGGCACGCCGAGCCGGTGAGCCCTCCAAAGGTGCTGGGGGACTCGATGGTGGCCACCTCGTGCGCGCGGAAGGCCACCCGATCGGCGCCCGCGCGGCACAGGAGCATGCCCGTGATACGGCTGCCCGCGACCATCGCTCAGCCTCCCTGGCTGAGGTGATCGAAGAGACCCTCGGGGTCGATGACCGCCACGTCGCGCTGGGCGCTGCGGGCGGGCCCGCGCAGGTGCAGGTGCACCCCGTTGGCGCCCAGGGGCTCCAGGCGGCCGTCCACCTGGGACACACCGGCCACCCGGCTGGCGGTGAGGGCCAGCGTGCCGCGCCCCAGCCGCACCAGCACGGCGCGGCGGGTGGGCTCGCTCTCCCCGGACACCAGCATCCCCATGTCCACCACGGGGATGACCTCCCCGCGGTGGGCGAAGACTCCCAGCAGGTACCCGGGAGCACCGGGCACCCGCGTCAGCTCGGGGAAGCTGACGACTTCCGCCGCGCACTCAGCGGGCACGGCGTACCAGCTGCTGCCACAGGCAAACACGAGGTAGGACTGTCGCGTCGTCTCGGTCTCGGTCGAGGCCATTTCGCGCGCAGCCTACCTCATACCCGGCTAGCGCACGAACTCGACGCGACGGTTGGTTGCCCAGGACTCCTCGTCGGAGCCCTGCGCGGCCGGGCGGTTCTCGCCGTAGCCCACCGTCCTCAGAGAGCCGGCCGGCAGGCCCAGGTCCACCAGGTACTTCTTCACCGAGGCGGCGCGCTTCTGGGACAGCTGGAGGTTGTACTCCTCGGTGCCACGCTCGTCCGCATGCCCGGCGAGCTGGATGGTGCCCTTCACGCCGGTGCTCTTGATGCACTGGGCCAGCTCGCTCAGCCGCGTCTGGTCCTCGGAGGTGAGGGAGGCCTCGTTGAAGCCGAAGCGCAGCGGCTCCCAGTTGCACTCGGCGGCCTGGGCGGCGGCGGCCACGCACTTGTTGCCCTGGCACTCCTGGCCCTCGGCGCAGTCCGTGCTGGACACGCAGGCGCCGGGGGGCAGCGCGCAGCGGCCCTTCTGGCACTCCTGGGGAGCCTGGCACGGGGTGGTGGCGCTGCACTGCGGCGCCGAGCACTTGCCGGCCTCGCAGATCTGCCCACCCTGGCACTGCTCGTCACGCGAGCACTCGGGGCCCTTGGGCACGCACTTGTTGCCCTGGCACGCGAAGCCCTCCTTGCAGTTCGCGTCGACGGAGCACTCCTGGCAGGTGCCATTGACACACACCTCGCCCCGCTCCTGGCAGGTCTCGTCGCTCTTGCAGTTGGGGTACGTCGGCGGACAACCGGCCAGCACCGCCACGGCGAGGGCAAGCCCCGCGACCATCGAAATCCGACGCATTCTTCCTCCAGAAAAGATGTCGTCCCGCGGACGAGTCAATCGGCCCGCGTCTAGCCCGCACTGGAACGCTGAGTCAAAGCCTTTTGGCCCCGCCGGAAGGTTCCGATCAGGAGCGCCTCCGGACGCGCGGCACGCCGAGGGGCCTAATCCCCTCCATCAGGAGGGCTTCATCCGTTCAGCGCTCGGCCTCCTTGGAGCCGACGACGGTCAGGTTCATGCCGATCTGCACCGACAGCGGCTTGCCGTCGACGGTGACGGTCGTCTTGCCGTTGATGTACCAGCCGAACGAACCGGTCGAGAACGCCTTCACCTCGGCGATCATCTCCTGGCCGTTGATCGTCACCTTCAGCGGCTCGGCCTTTTCTTGGAACTGCGACAGCGACACAGGACAGGGGGACTTGGCCATGGGGCGCGCAAACTAGCACTGGGAGAGCGAGCCGGGCCACAGGCGCGTGACCGTCCGTACCCTCCAGGACCGGCCGGCCGGGCCCGGGGCCGCCCCCCTGGAGATGGCCCATCCCACCAGCCCTCCTGGCATGCCGGACTCCCCCTGGCAGGTTTTCTCCCGGAAACACCATCCTCAGTGCACAGGCTGGAGGATGCGGGGACTGCCCGGAAGGAAGGTGCCGATTGCCCCAGATCGTCCACGGTGTTCCTGGAGAATGGGAACCCAGGGGAGAGCGCCCATCGGAGGAAGAAGAGGTGGAGCCAGGGCAACTGGCCCTGCTGATGCTGGCGCAAGGCGAGGATGGCGCCGTGTCGGGCCTGGATGCCCGGGGCCGCATCCAGTTGTGGAGCCGGAGCGCCCAGGAGCTCACCGGACATGTGGTGGCGGATGTGGTGGGCGAGCACTTCTCGGCCCTCTACGTGCCGGACGCTCGGGAGCAGGCGGAGCGGGCGCTGCGGCGCGCCGCCCAGGAGGGACGCAGCGAGGAGGTGGGCTGGCGGGTGAGGCGGGACGGCACCCGCTTCCGGGCCCGGCAGCTGCTCACCGCCCTCCATGATCCGGAGGGCCGGCTGGTCGGCTTCGCCTGTGCCCTGCGGCGCATGGAGTCCCGGGGCGAGCAGGAGGAGCGGCAGCTCAGCCACGAGCAGGCCGCGCGCGCAAGGGCCGAGGCCATCCTGGAGCAGCTCGCCGATGCCTTCATCGTCGTGGATCCGGAGCAGCGGCTCACCTACGTCAACGGCCGCGCGACGGAGGTGCTGCGGTGCCCGCGCGAGCAGCTGCTCGGCCAGCGGCTGGACGAGTTGCTCCCCTCGGACGAGCCGGGAGGGCTGGTGCAGGCCACCCGCCAGCTCCTTTCCGGGCAGCCCGCCGTCGACTGCGAGCTGGACCTGGCGGGCACCTGGTTCGCCTGTCACCTCAGCACCTCGAGCGAGGGCGTCTCCATCTACCTGCGAGACGTGACGGAGCGGAAGAAGGCGGAGCAGGTGCAGAGCCGCCTGACGACCATCATCGAGGCCACCCCGGACATGGTGGGGATCGCCGACGCGCAGGGCCGGGGCCTCTACCTCAACCGCGCGGGCCGGCGCATGGTGGGGCTGAGCGAGACGGACGACGCCAGCCTCTGGCGCCTCGCCTCCTCCCACTCGCCCAAGGCCGCCTGGCGCCTGCTCACCGAGGGGGTGTCCACCGCGGTGCGCGAGGGCGCATGGACGGGAGAGACGGTCCTGCGCACCCCGGACGGCCGGGAGATGCCCATCTCCCAGGTGCTGCTGGCACACCGGGACGCGAACGGCCGGCTGGAGATGCTCTCCACCATCATGCGGGACATCTCGGACCGCAAGCGCGCCGAGGAGTCACAGCAGTTCCTCTCCGACGCCAGCCGGGTGCTGGTGGCCGCGCTGGAGTACGAGGCCACGCTCCAGAGCCTGGCCCGGCTCATCGTCCCCCGCCTGGCCGACTGCTGCCTGGTGGCGATGCTCGAGGGCGACGAGCTGCGCCGCGTCGCCATGGCCCACAAGGATCCGGCCCAGGAGCCGCTGCTGGCCTATCTCGAGCGGCTGCCGGTGCGGCCGGACGCGGCGGTGGGCGTGCAGGCCGTGGTGCGCACCGGCAAGCCGGAGCTCGTCCCCGAGGTCACCGATGCGTTCCTCTGGGCGACGACCGACAACGACGACTACTACGCCATCCTCCAGCAGCTCGGCTGGCGCTCGACGCTGACCATCCCGCTCGTCGCGCGCGGGCGGACGCTCGGGGCCTTCATCCTCGCCTACACGAACTCGGGCCGGCGCTACGGACCCGCGGAGCTCGTGCTGGCGGAGGCACTCGCGGCCCGCGCCGCCCTGGCCATCGACAACGCCCGGCTCTACCGGGCGTCCCAGCGGGCCACCGCGGCCCGGGACGAAGTGCTGGCCATCGTCTCGCACGACCTGCGCAACCCGCTCAACGTCATCTCCCTGGCGGCGAGCCGCCTCCAGCGGCCCCATTCCGTCGATGACGCGGAGGTGTGGCGCAAGCAGCTCGAGGTCATCCGCCGCTCGGCGGACCGGGCCGTCCACCTCATCCAGGACCTGCTCGACGCGACGAAGGTGGACGCGGGGCGGTTCACGGTGGAGCAGCGGCAGGAAGACGTCGGGGGTCTGCTGGACGAGGCCGTGGAGCTGCACCGGCCCCTGGCCGAGGCCCGCTCGCTCCGGTTGGAGCGTCAGGTGGAGGACGGACTTCCTCCGGTGATGGCGGACCGTGGCCGGGTGTTGCAGGTGTTCTCCAACCTCATCGGCAACGCCCTGCGCTTCACCCCCGCGGGGGGCAGCATCACCCTCGAGGCCAGGCGCGAGGACCAGTCGGTACGCATCTCCGTCGTCGACACGGGGCCGGGAATTCCCGCGGAGTACCTGCCCCACCTCTTCGAGCGCTTCTGGCAGGCGAAGGAGGGAGCGCGGGAGGGAGCGGGGCTGGGACTCCCCATCGCCCGCGGAATCGTCGAGGCCCATGGCGGGCGCATCGACGTGACGAGCACTCCAGGGCAAGGCAGCACCTTCTCCTTCACCCTGCCGCTCGCGGAGCCGATTTGAGGAAACGCGGCACCGGCACGGGGTGAATCACCGCGCCGGTGCCGCTTTCTTCAAAGAACGGGAAGTCCCCTTCAACGACGGGCGTCTATTACTGAGCCGCGCCAATGCCAGGCATCCTGGCGGTGAGCGTGATGGGCGGCGGTGGTAATGACTCCTCTCGCTCCCCCGGATGCCAGACGAAGCTCGGGACGAGCCTCTCATCGGGCCCAGGGACAGCCACGAGGCGGACCTTCACGCTCCGTGATGCACGATGCATACCTTAGAGGTTTTGCCTTTCAGCATGTAGAGATCCGGGAGACACAGACATGCAAGCGTTAGTCCGAGAGGAAGGCGTGGAGTGGGGAACACAGGAGGTGGGCTCGGGGCTGGACCAGGCCTGTGACGCGCTCGCCGGGGGCGAGACCCGGAAGGGAATGCAGCTCCTGTTCTCCACGCTGGGACATGCGCGCTCCGTGCTGGATGGCGAGGACTGGAAACAGTTCTGCCGCGACTGCCTCACCCACCCGCTCCGGGAGCTCGTGCATCAGGATCCCATCGCCCGCCGGAGCTTCGCGAGACCGCGAGGCTACGCGGGAGACGCGGTGCTGCTCGATCTCATGTACCAGACCGAGATGCCGGAGCGGGCCCGCGCCTCGAAGCTGGGACAGGAGCTCTGCCAGTTCATGTACGAGCAGCCGAGTGCCGTCAGCCTCCGCGGGCGGAGGGATCTGCTGGCCCGGCGGATCAACGATCTCGCGGAGGAGGTACCGGATGCACGCGTCCTCTCACTGGCCTGCGGACACCTGAGGGAGGCCCATCTCTCCCAGGCCGTGCGGGAGCGGCGGCTCGGCCGGTTCCTGGCGGTCGACCAGGACCCGAAGAGCCTGGCGGTGGTCCAGCGGGAGCTGGTGCCGCTCGGCATCGAGGCCGTCCCCGGCTCCGTCAAGGCCGTGCTGAGAGGACAGCTGGCATTCTCCGACCTGGACTTCATCTACGCGGCGGGGCTCTACGACTACCTGCCCCAGCCCATCGCCATCCGGCTGACCCGGACGCTCTTCTCGATGCTGCGCCCCGGTGGGAAGCTGCTGCTCGCCAACTACATCGACGCCACCTTCGACTCCGGATGCAAGGCCTACATGGAAGCCTTCATGGACTGGTGGCTCATCTACCGGGAGGAGCACGAAGTGCGGGAGTGGCTCCAGGACATCCCCCGGAGCGAGCTGGCCACCCACCGGCTCTTCCGGGACGATGTCGGCAACCTCATCTACCTCGAGGCCGTCCGCCGCTGAGCCTCCCCTCGGGGGACTCTTCCACCGGTAGCCCGAGCGTGAAGGTGGCACCCAGGCCCCGTCCCGCGCTCGTGCAGGACAGGCGCCCGTTCATCTCCGTGGCCGCCAACGCGCTGCTGTGCAGCCCGAAGCCATGCCCGGTCTCCCGGGTCGTGAACCCCTGGGAGAAGAGGCGCGGCAGGTGCTCCGGCGCGATGCCCACCCCCGTGTCGGTCACCTCGATGAGCAACCACCTTTCCCTGGCATCCAGCCGGACATGGATGACCAGGCGCTTGTCCGGGGTGCTGCTCTCCAGCAGCGCATGCCGCGCGTTGCTCAGCAGGTTGATGAGGATCTGCAACAGCTTGTGCCGGTCCACGAGGATGGGAGGGACGTCGGCATAGTCCCGCTCGATGCGGATGCCCTCGCTCTCGAACGAGCCAGCCTGAAGGCGCAGGGCCTCCTCGATGAGCTGAGGCACCGGCAGCCGCTCCACCACCCCGGCGGCGCGCGCGTGCTTCTGCTGCATGCACACGATGGACTTGATGTGATCGACGCTCTCGCTCAGATCGCTCACCTCCCGTAGCAGCGTCTCACGCTCCTTCTCCATCTCCTTCGTCACGGCGATGAGGTAGCTCGGGAGCCGCTGCCCGCGAGGATCCGCGGTGAGGAAGGTTCCCAGCTCCTGGGCGTGCTCGCGCAGCAGCTCGGCGGCCTTGACCAGGCCGGACATCCGCGAGGAGCGGAGCTGATCCTTCATCAAGCCGACCGAGGTGTTGACGCTGTTGAGCGTGTTGCCCACGTTGTGCAGCACGCCCGTGGCGACCTCCGCCATGCCCGCCTGGCGGGACACATCCACCAGGGTGCGGTGCATGTCGCGCAGCCGGGCCTCGGCCGCCTTGCGCTCCGTGACGTCCCGCGCGGAGAGGGTCAGGCCCGTCACCCTCCCCTCCGCGCCCACGATGGGACTGAGCGAGACATCCAACACGAGGACTCCGTCCCGCACCTCGTATTCATCCTCGAGCCGCACGTGTTCCCCGCTGAGTGCCTTGTCCAGCCGCGGGGACCAGCGCTCATGGAACCCCGGCGACATGTTGGCGAAGAAGTCCTGCCCGCAGAGCAGCTCGTGGCCGTAATGGGCGAGGTAGGTCCGCCGCAACGCCGCGTTGACGGTGATGATGCGCTTCTGGGTGTCGACCGAGCAGACCAGGTCATCGGTGCTCTCGATGACGCTGAGCAGCTTGCCCTCGCTCTCACGCAGGCTCCTCAACGTCCGCTCGAGCTCCGCCTGCGCCGCATCGCGCGAGGTGCTGTGCAGCGTCCCCAGCAGCCACGCTCCCATGAGGGCGAGGGCCGCGGAGATGTGCGCGTTGTGGAAATCCTCCGGAGAGAGGGGCGTGAGGTCGCCGCCGAAGTACGTGCGGTAGAGGGGGTGGCCAAGCCCCACGCAGATGGAGGCGAAGGCGGTGATGAGGAGCCCCAGGCGCGGGCCCACCATGTACACCGCGAAGACGGGGAGCAGCATGCTCGTGGCGTGGGTGCCCCCCAGAAGGGTGCCGCTGATGAACGTGGTGGACACCAGGCACACCGCCGCGGTCACGCACAGGATCGTCCCCGGAAGGAGGAGCGAGGTGACCCTGCGCGCCAGCACGAGCACGGTCGCGTAGCACAGGCTCACGGCCATCATGGGCACGTGGGCGGGCCTGAAGGGTTCGGAGACCAGGTACAGCAACGTCTGCACCAGGGCGAACACGCTGGTGCCGACCAGCACCCGGTTGCGCAGGAGCTCGGAGGGAGGAGCCCGGCGCAGGTGCTCCGAGAGGAATCCGTCCAGCAGCGGCGTGAGCCAGTTATGCGACCTCCGCCGTGTCTCGCCTGGCACCAGCGGCATGTGTTCACCAGGGGTCACGGGCCTCGGGTCGGATGTGCTCGCCATGAAGAGAGGATGAGTGTGTTCGGAATCGACTGAAGCTACAAAGCAAGGAGGCGAACGAGTGGGATGGTTCCCCACCTCCCGCGACCCTTGAATGACCCACGGATTTCCGGAACGGTGCGCCCCATGCCCGCCACCGTCCTCATCGTCGATGACGAGAAGAACATCCTCCTGACCCTCCAGACGTCGCTGCAGCTGGCGGGCTACCGCACGGAGCTGGCGGCCAGCGGCCAGGTGGCCCTGGACGTGGTGTCCGCGCGCCCGGTGGACGTGGTGTTGATGGACGTGAAGATGCCGGACATGGACGGGCTGACGGTGCTGGGCCGGCTGATGGAGAGCAGGCCGGAGCTGCCCGTCATCATGATGTCCGGGCACGGCACCATCGACACGGCGGTGAAGGCCACGCAGCTGGGCGCGCGGGACTTCCTGGAGAAGCCCATCGCCCGGGACCGGCTGCTGGTGGCGCTGCGCAACGCGCTCAAGCACCAGGCCGTCATGGAGGAGCTGCGGGCGCTGCGCGCGGAGGTGGGCCGCTACGACATGGTGGGCAGTGGCCCGGCCATGCAGCGCATCTTCTCGCTCATCCAGCGCACGGCGCCCTCCGAGGGCCGGGTGCTCATCACCGGCGAGAACGGCACCGGCAAGGAGCTGATCGCCCGGGCGTTGCACCAGAACTCGAAGCGCAAGAACGGGCCCTTCGTGAAGCTCAACTGCGCGGCGGTGCCGCACGAGCTCATCGAGAGCGAGCTGTTCGGCCACGAGAAGGGGGCCTTCACCGGCGCGGTGAGCGTGCGCCGGGGCAAGTTCGAGCTGGCCCACGAGGGCACGCTCTTCCTGGATGAGATCGGCGACATGCCCCAGGCCATGCAGGCCAAGCTGCTGCGCGTGCTGCAGGAGGGCGAGCTGGAGCGGGTGGGCGGCACGGAGACCCTCAAGGTGGACGTGCGCGTCATCGCCGCGACGAACAAGAACCTGGAGAAGGAGATCGAAGCGGGGCGGTTCCGCGAGGACCTCTACTACCGCATCAACGTGGTGCAGATTCACTCGCCCCCCCTGCGCGAGCGGCGGGAGGACCTGCCCTCGCTGATCGACGCCTTCCTGAAGGAGGCGTGCGCGCGCAACGGGCGCCGGCCGCTGTCGCTGTCTCCAGAGGCGCTGGCGGTGATGGCCGCCTACGACTACCCGGGCAACGTGCGGGAGCTGCGCAACCTGGTGGAGCGGCTGGCCATCCTCTGCGAGGGCCCCATCGTCGCCGGATACGAGGCCGCCGAGCTGTTGCCGCGCGGCAGGGGCACCGTGCCGCCACCGCCTCCAGCCGATGCCTCCGGAGCCACGGCCTCCGCGCCCCGGGCCCCTCCCCCGCCGGTTCCCGCCGCGGCGCCGGTGGCTCCCGCTCCGGCGGCTCCCGCCAGCGGCTTCCGGCCCCGCGTGGACCGTACCTTCCGCGAGCAGGTGGAGGACGCCGAGCGGGAGATCATCCTGCACACGCTCTCGCATACGCAGGACAACGTCACCGAGGCGGCGCGATTGCTCGACCTCGAACGGGGTCACTTCTACAAGAAGATGAAGGCACTGGGCATCCGCCGTGGCGCGGAGAAGGACTCGACCCCCGGAGGGAGTGAATCATGATGGGCTCGCGAGGAGCCGTGGTGGGCTGGACGGCGGTGCGGGTGGTGTTCGGCTTGACGCTGGCCCTGCTCCATGGGCTTCCGAAGGTGACGGGAGGCGTGGATCAGTTCGCCAGGGGCGTCGCGGCGCTCGGCTTCCCCTACCCCACCTTCTTCGCCTGGTGTGCGGCCCTGGCGGAGCTGGTGGGCGGCCTGCTGGTGGCGGTGGGACTCTTCACCCGGCCGGCGGCGGCCTTCGCCACCTTCACCATGGTGGTGGCGCTCTACCGCCATCGGGCGGATCCGTTCGCGCGCATGGAGCTGGCGCTGCTCTACTTCGCGGTGATGTTCGCGGCCCTGCTCATCGGCGCGGGCCCCCTCAGCCTCGACTCGAAGGTGCGCCACCGCGCCTGAAGCCGCACCTTCTGCATCCAGCCGCACGCACGCGTGCAGGATTTGCGGACGACCCGAGGCACCTCCCGGAGGAGCAGCACCTCGCACGCTTGCTGCATCACGGCAGCGGCGGTCGCAGATCGACCGTGACGCGCTGGGAGGTGCCCGCATGCCGCCGGACCACCACTTCCGCCCCACCCGACTCGCGCGGTCGTCGAGGTCGCCCCCCTCCCACCGGGGAGAGATGACGCCTGGTGACCGGGTGCTGCTCGGGACGTGGCTGGCGGAGGTGAGGCGCCACCCCCTCCTGTCCCGGGAAGAGGAGGCGTCGCTCGCCCGGCGGTTCCGGGAATCCGGTGACATGAAGGCCCGGGCCCGGCTGGTGGCCTCGAACCTGCGGCTGGTGGTGAAGCTGGCACGCGAGCACCACCGCCCTCCCCTGCTCCTGATGGACCTCATCCAGGAGGGCAACCTCGGCCTCGTCCTCGCCGTGGAGCGCTTCCAGCCCGAGCGCGGCGTGCGGCTGTGCACCTATGCCGCCTGGTGGATCCGCGCCTACCTGCTGCGCTCCATCATCGAGAACTGGCGGTTGGTGAAGCTGGGGACCACGGACGTGCAGCGCAAACTCTTCTTCCGGATGCGTGAGGAGGAAGGCCGCCTGCTTGCTTCGGGCCAGGAGGCGACCCCCAGCCTGCTGGCAGCGCGGCTGGGCGTCACCGAGCAGGACGTCGTCGAGATGGACCAGCGGCTGCGGCAGGACGACGTCCGGCTCGACGTGCCACCCGAGGATGACCAGGGCCGCCCGGCACCGGGACGGGCGCTGTCCTCGGGCACGCCGACCGTGGACGAGGAGCTGGGGCAGAGGGAGCTCACGCGCTGGTTCCAGGAGAAGGCCCACGCCTTCGCCCGCGAGGTGCGCGACGAGCGCGAGCGCTACATCCTGGAGCACCGGCTGCTCGCCGAGGAGCCGGAGACCCTGAAGACCATCGGCGAGCATTTCCGGGTCAGCCGCGAGCGGGCGCGCCAGGTGGAAGCCGGGCTGCTCGCGAGCATGCGGGAGTACCTCCACGAACGGATGCCGGACTTCGCATGGCTGAGCCCGGCCTCCGCGCCCGAGCTGCCGGCTCCAGCCTGAGACCGGGGCGGCACGGGAGGCATGGGCGTTGCAGCCAGGTAGGGAGAAGCACACGGGGCACCTGCCGCCCCGAGGAGAGGTTGGATGCGAATCGGCGAGCTGATGACGAAGAACCTGGAGACGATCGAAGCGGATGCACCCCTGCGCCTGGCGGCCGAGCGGATGCGCTCGTTCGGCATCGGGGCGTTGCCCGTCATGGACGGAGCCCAGCTCGTGGGGATGCTGACGGACCGGGACATCACCGTGCGCGCGACGGCGGCGGGCAAGGACCCGAACCACACGCCCGTGCGCGAGGCGATGACCCATACCGTCATCACCTGTGACGCGGACGCCCCCCTCTCCGAGGCCGAGCACCTGATGGAGGAGAAGGCGGTGAGACGCCTGGTGGTGCTCGACACGTACAAGAAGCCGGTGGGCCTCATCAGCCTGGATGACCTGGCCACGGTGCCGGGCGAGGCGAAACACACGGGCGAGGTGCTCCGGGAGCTCAACACCCCGCAGTAGGGTGGGCCTCGAACCACTCGAAGAGCGAGAGGGTGCCACCGCTCGACCGCGCCAGGGTCTCCTCCAGGGAGTCCTGGTTGCCCCAGAGGATGTCCCCGTCCCCGTGCTGGTCGAGCAGCTCGCGGATGAAGTGGCACCAGTTGCCCGTGCCCCGGCTCAGGTAGAAGCCATACGTACGGCAGAGCAGGGGCCGGTGCGCGTACACCCGGCAGCTCCCGGACTCGCGGTCGAGGAACGGGCAGGTGTAGGGACGCTCCGTGCCGGCCAGCCCGGCCACACGGGCGCGGATCTCCGCCTGCACCTCCGGTGACAGGGCCTGGAAGCCCTCCCAGAGGTATGTCCACTCCCAGCGGGTGACGGTCAGTGGCGCCGCCAGGTGGCGGCAACAGTGGTCACAGCCCTTCCGGCAGGGCCACCAGGCATGGCTCCCGGTGGTGGATGAGACCCGCTCGTCGATGCGCCGGTAGAGGGCCTCCAGCGCCTCCCGCTGCTCACCAGTGAATGGCTCCATGGTGGAAGGCATTCTGCGGCCTGGTACTCGAAAGGGGGAGGGGTTCGGGCCCTGATAGAGTGCCGCCCCATGTCCGAGGTCCTCCTTCGTACGCATGGGCTCACCCGCTCCTTCGACCACTTCAAGGCCGTGGATGGGGTGGACCTCGAGCTGAGGCGTGGCGAGGTCTACGGCTTCCTCGGGCGCAACGGCGCGGGGAAGACAACCACGCTCCGCATGCTGATGGGCATCCTCCGCCCGGACCAGGGGGAGATCGAGCTGATGGGCGAGCGCGTCCGCCGGATCCGCGCGGCCCAGAAGCAGCGGCTCGGCTACGTGTCGCAGGAGCAGGTCTTCTACCCCTGGATGACGGCGCTGGAGCTCGGGCGGTTCGTCTCCGGCTTCTATCCGGACTGGGATGACGCGGCGTTCCGGCGGCTCCTCCGGGTGCTGGACGTGCCCGAGGATCGCAAGGCCGCGCAGCTCTCCGGAGGAACACGGATGAAGCTGGGGTTGGCGCTCGCCCTGGCGCACCGTCCGCCGCTGCTCATCCTCGACGAGCCCACCGCCGGGTTGGATCCCGTGGCGCGGCGTGAGTTCCTCGACATCCTCCGCGAGCAGGTCCGGCGCGAGGGACAGACGGCGCTCTTCTCGTCCCACCTCGTCGGCGAATTGGAGGAGGTAGCGCACCGCATCGGCATCCTCCACGAGGGCCGGCTGCGCTATCAGGGGAGCCTCGACGCGCTCCGCCAGTCGGTCCGGAGGGTGGTGCTGGAAGCGCCACCGGAGCAGCTGCCTCCGGGCCTCTCGCTCGTGAGACGCGAACGCCCGCCGGATGGGCGCGTGGCCCTGGTGCTCTTCGGCACACCAGAGGATTGGGCAGCCAGCGGCTTCGCTCCCGAGGCGGTGGAGGACCTGTCGCTCGAGCACATCTTCCTCGCCTACGCGCGGCGATCGGACGAGACATGACCTGGGCCCTCCTGCGCAAGGAGTGGCGCGAGCACCGGGGCTCGTGGCTCCTCCTCAACCTCCTCTTCGGAGCCCTGCTGGTCCTCTTCCTGGTGGGAGAGGCACGCTACGCGAGGAGGGGCAGCCTGTTCGAGCTGCTCCGGATGTCCTCCATCCTCCTCTCCACCGTGGGGGCGCTCTTCGTGGCCCACCGCCTGGTGGTGCGCGAATACGGCCAGCGGACCCAGCTCTTCCTCGAGTCGCTTCCGCTCTCGCGCGCGCGGATCCTCGCCACCAAGCTGGTGCTCGGGGCGGCGGTGCTGCTGCTCCCGCTCGCACTGAGCCTGCTCGTCCTCGGGCTCCGGGCCCGGGCGTACGAGGACGTCACCCTGCCCTTCCTCGTCCTCCTGGTGCTGCGCGCGGGCACGCCGGTGCTGCTGGGCTGGATCTTCTTCGCGCTCGCCGGGTTGCTCGGCCGCTACCGCACGCCCCTCTTCATCTTCCTGACCCTCGCCCTGTTCGCGATGGATCAGCTCACCGATTTCAACATCTCCCAGATGGGGCCCTTCGCGCTCCTGGGCGCCGACTTCGCCTTCGAGCGCCACCGCATCCCCTGGGACGACCTCGGTCCGTGCTGGGCCCTCTCGGTGGCCGCGGTGGCCCTCTGCTTCGCGCTGGTGCTCTACGAGGATGGGACGCTGGCCGAGCTGCTCTCGCAGCGGATGAGCCACCGGGAGAAGGTGTTCATCGCGTGTATCTTCGTCGGGCTCCTCACGGTGATCTCGGTGATGGAGCAGGAGAAGCAACGCAAGCCCTTCGCCCTGCACACGGCGGAGCAGGCCAGCGTGAAGGGCTCGGCCCTCCAGGTGGCGCCCGGGGTGGGGTTCCCGCCAGAGCAGGCACGGAAGCTGGCGGAGCGGCTCGCGGGAGACCTGACCGCGCTGAGTGACTACCTCGGGCTCGAGCGGCTTCCAGCCGTGGCGGTGATGCCCATCCGCGAGCTGGACGCCGACGTGTTCCAGCGCGCGAAGCTCGAGAAGGCCGATGGGGTGGTCGTCCGGGCCAACCTCGCGGACCCGGGCTTCGACACGCGCGCCTTCGAGTCCTTCCTCTTCCGCGAGGTGCTCATCTGGGCCAGCGAGGGCACGGCACGGCGGGAGGAGCGCCAGTGGCTGCTCGACGGCTTCACCACCTGGTGGGCAAACCGGGACGAGGAGGATCCCCGGCTGTCACCGAGGGCCGCGGTGGCCTCGCGGGAGGACTTCGACTCCCGGAGCTGGCTGAGCACGCGGGAGCGCCTCGGACCGTGTCTGGCGGGGGCGCTGGCCGCCCGGGGCGTGAGGGCGCTGCACGGACAGCTGGGTGAGCCCGCCTTCCAGACCCTCATGCGGCGCATCCTGGCGCAACCTCCCGGGACGGGCTTCTGGGGGCTCTGGAACGAGCCTCGTCTGGACGCGCTCCTGCGGGAGCTGGGAGGAACCTCCGAGGAGGAGCTGACGAAGCGCTGGCACGAGGAACTCCATGAGGATCGGGAAGCGCGGGCGGAGCTGCTGCGCGGCCTGTCCCGGCTTCGGCCGTCCTTCACGCTGGTGAAGGAGTCGGCGGAGACCTTCCGGCTGGAGCACACGCTCTCGGAGGAGGGAGGGACGGAGCCCTCCGGGCGGTATGCACTCCTCTATAGCAAGCTCGATCCCTTCGAGAACGAGGTGGACCTCCATGAGCTCTCCCGGCAGGACGCGGTGGGCTCCAGCCAGGCGGCGGTGCTCCCGCAGGGGCTCGTGAGAGGCGAGCGGTGGATCTTCGTCCTTCAGGTGGAGTCCGAGCCGCTCGGGTGCCCCATCCGCCTGCTGGCGGAACGGAAGGAGATCCGATGATCCGCCCGCTCGTGACCAAGGAGCTGCGCGACCAGCGGCCGTTCCTCTGGCTCGCCCTGTTCTTCCTGGCGATCGAAGTGGTCGGGACCCTGTGGACCGAGCCCCTGGGGCTCTCGCCCTACGCGGAGTCCTTCGTCAAGCGGTTCGAGCCGGAGGGCGACCTGTCCATGATGACGTTCATCCTCGCCTTCGCGCTGGGCAGTGGCCTGCTCGTGCGCGAACAGGATGACCGCACGTTGGAGTTCCTGGACGCGCTGCCCACCTCGCGGTGGAGCCTCTTCGGGGTGAAGCTGCTCGTCGCGCTCGGCACCGTCCTGGTGTACCCGCTCGGGATGGGCGTGTGGATGATGGGCCAGCACGCGCTCTCCGCCACCTCTCTCGACCCCGGCCTGCACCTGGATGTGATGGCGGTGGGCACGGTGCTGCGGGTGGCCCAGGCGCTCACGGTGCTCGCGCTCGCACTGGCCCTGGCGCCCCTGCGGCGGCTCTGTTGGACGGTGCTGGCGGTGCTGATGCTGAGCCAGTCGATCCTCGAGGAGCGGATGCCCTGGCTGTCCGCCCTCAACCCGATACGTCTCACGGAGCCACGCTTCGAGGGCCTGCATTGGCGCTGGCCCTTGAAGGCGCTGGGCCTCCAGCTCTCCGTGGCCTGTGTGCTGCTCGCGCTGGCGCTGGCACAGTTCCTCGGCCTGGGGGAGCGGCTCGTCGCCTCCGTGCTGCGGCGGCTCCAGGGCTCGTGGATGGGGACGCTGGCCACCGTCGCCACCATCGGGTTGTTCCTCGCGACCTTCTCCCTCTGGGCCGTGAACGACGATTCAGCGGAGAACAGCGGCGGCGACAAACCCAGGGTCCAGTTCCCCACCACCGCCACCGCGCAGGCGGCGACCCGGCACTACCAGTTCACCTACCCCGCCAGTCAGAGGAAGCGCACCGAGCCGCTCGTGGGCGGTGCGGATGGTGTCTTCAACCAGGTGCGCACCTTCCTGGGGGTGGAAGAGGGAGTGCCCATCCGCGCGGACCTCGGCGGGAGCACACGGCACACCGCGGGCACCGCGTACTGGAACACGCTGAGGATGAACCTCTCCGGGCTCTCGAGTCCCGAGGAGGCGCTCGCCGTGCTCGGACATGAGACGACGCACGTGCTCGCCCAGCGCATCACCGGAGCCGACGCCGCCCCGCGCCTGTCGAGCATGAATCTGCTCAGCGAGGGCCTGGCCGCCTATGTGGAGTACCGGTTCTTCCGAGCGCCCGGCGCGGAGGAGGAGTACCAGCTGATCGCGGCGGCGGCCCGGGCCCGGCGCGAGGTGAGGACCGAGGAGCTGCTCGAGCCGGAGAAGCTCGCGGCCGAGCGGGATGAGAATCAGGTGTACCCGTTGGGGAGGGCCTTCATCGAGGTGCTCGTGCGGAGGCATGGAGACGAAGCCCCGGCGCGAGTCCTCGCGGCGCTCGGGAGGAAGGACGCGCCCGAGAACCTCGAAGGCACCCTGGCATGGCAGGACGCCTTCCAGACGGCGGGCATCGACCTGTCCCAGGTGTTCGACGACTTCTTCGCCTATCTGGACGAGCAGGCGGAGCATCGACGCCAGGTCATCGACGCACTCCCGCGCCCGCGAGGGGCACTGGAGCGGGACGAAGAGGGACAGGTGGGCATCCGGGCCATCGTGGACGGGACACTCCCCGAGGGCTGGAAGGTGGTCTGCCGTTTCCGTCCGGATGAGAAGGCCAGCCACCACGAGTTCGACGGCCCCTACTCTGGCACCGGCCCCCACTGGCGGGAGGACTCGGACATCTCGGGAGGCCAGCTCTGGTACCAGTTCGGACTCCAGGGCCCGCGAGGGCTGGCGCTCTACGAGCCCTGGACGATGGTGCGGGTGGAGTGAAACTCGCGAGCGGCAACTATCTCCATCGAGTCAGACTCTCTCACGCAGCAGTTTCTCCAGCCGCGCTCGACGCTCGGGAGAGGACCACAACGCGTCGGCGTGAATCTCCAACCGTCCCTCTCGACGGAGCAGCACCACGGAGTCTTCCTCCCGGAGCAGGACCACGTCTGATGTACTGCGGAGGAGGATCTGGCTCACCAGGTCGAGCAGGTGATCCTCTGCTTCGTGGAGGTTCGATTTGTCCAAGCGGATGTGGAGGCGGAGCTTTGGAAGAAAGCCATGGTCCTCGCGCACATAGTCGTCGACCGGGGGCTTCGGTTGGGTGGCGACCACCCAGAGGTGCGGAATCGCGGTGGTCTCCTCGACCTGTTTCCCGGAGCGAGGGGCCTCCTCCGGAAGCTGGACGCGGTGGGTGACCTCACGAAGCGCTTCGCGCGGACTCCATGATTCCGCCATGTACAGAACGTAGTTGATCGACATGCCTCATTCCCTCTGGTCTGGATATGAGCCTGCCCCGGTTTTGTGGACACACCAGATAAGTCGGCTACGCGGGAGGTAGTGTCCATAGGAACGAAGGAAGAGGCGGAGCTTCACCCCGGAGTACAGGGCAAGGCAGTTCGGCTGGTGCGCGAGGGCGGCAGGAGCCTGCCCCAGGTGGCCAAGGAACTGGACCTGACCGAATCGGCCCTGCGTAATTGGGTGCGATAGGCCGACGGCGACAAGGGCAAGAAGCCGGCAGGCGCGCGCTCCACGGCAGAGCGGGAGGAACTGGTCCGGCTGCGCAAGGAGAACCGCCAGCTGCAAATGGAGCGTGACTTCCTGCTCACTCCCTCAAGACGCCGCTCCTCGGACGGGTACATACACTGTACCCGCCCCCTCGGAGACAGGCCCTACTGTCCCGGAGCGATGTTCGGGCCGAAGCCCAGGGCCAGGGTGGGCAACACCCTCCACTCGGTCCACTCAGGGCGGGCCCAGGTGGCCTCGGAGGAGGCGCTCGCCCCGACACCGACGCGCAGGATGCCGTAGCGCCAGGCGACACCCGCATGGGCGCCATAGGGCATCAGCAGCCGCGTGTGCACGCTGGCCGTCCAGAAGAGGCCCCGCCCGTCCTGGCTCCGCCACAGCGGCCCCTCATAGGAGAGCGACTGCGAGGCGATGGACACCCCCGCGTACAGCCCGCCCACCGGCACGGTGAACACCACCTTCACCTGCTCGACGAAGCGCGCGCCGGTGATGGGCGCGTAGGCGGCCGCCTGGGGGAGGTCGTAGTGGAGGAAGGTGCCAGCGTCCTCGCTGAGCACGTCCACGCGGTCCAGCCGCACCGGCGCGGCCAGGGTGAGCGCCGCGGTCACGAGAGAGAGGGTCAGCGGCACGGTGCACGCTCCACGTAGTCGGTGATGAGGTAGTCCAGGGGCCAGCGGCAGTAGGCCGCCAGCTGGGTCTCGGTGTTCGCCGTCCACACGGCCGTCTTCATCCCGGCCCGGTGCATGGACTCCATGGCGGCGCGGTCCGCCACCTGCAAGGTCACGGCGATGCCGTCCGCCCCTGCATCCCGCGTCAGCTGGATGAGCTCCTGCACTCCCACCTTGCGCCGCAGCTCGTTGGAGATGGCGATCAGGGTCGAGTTCTCGCCCGCGCTGAAGGTCGGCCAGATGAGGAGCGTCTCCACCTCCTGACGCGCCTCGAAGGCCTTGAGCAGCGGGCCTTGCGTGGAGGTGACGTAGAAGCGGTTGGGCAGCGCCGCCGCGTTCCAGCGGCGGAGGATCTCCTCGGCGAAGACCTCGGCGGACTCCGTGTACCGGGGGTCCTGCTTCACATCGAGCTGCACGACCACGTCCGGGTGGCCCTTCAGCGCCTCGAGCATCTCATCGAGGGTGAAGTACCGCTCCGCCACCCGCGCCGCATCGGGCGTCTCGGGATTCACGAGGCCGCCGCAGCGGTAGTCGCGCCACAGCTCCTCCAGGGTGAGGTCCTTGATGAAGAGGCGCGAGCCCTCCGGCAGCCGCCGAGGCTCCTGTTCCCCGGGGCCCTGGACGTACGTGCACAGCTCCGGGGTGACCCAGGAGTTATGGGAGAGAAGGGGGACACGGTCCTTCGTGAGAACGAGGTCCACCTCGATGGCGGGGTAGCCCTCGCGCAACGAGGCCAGCACCGCCGAGCGGGAGTTCTCCGGGTAGTTGCCCGCACCGGCACGGTGTGCCACCAGGCGCGGCGTTCCGGGAGCGTCCACGAAGCCGCAGCCCGAGGCCAGCAGCAGCGCGCAGGTGAGCGCGACTCTTCTTCGATTCCACCTGAGGGTTGTCATGGGAGGCCCCTCCGTACCACGAGGGCCCTCCTCCGGTCATGAACCCCTGGTGAATCTCACGCCCCGAGCGCGACGGGGCGCGCGACGGCCTCCGTTGCACGCGTCGTGTCGTCCACCTGCTGCCGGGCGGGGATGAAGGTCATGGCGCGCTCGGCCAGCGCGGTGATGGTGAGTGACGGATTGACGCCCGGGTTCGCCGAGATGGCCGAGCCGTCGATGACGTAGAGGCCCTCGTAGCCGTAGAGCCGGTGCTGGGAGTCGATGACGCCCGTCTGGGGCGAGTCCCCCATGCAGCAGCCGCCGAGGATGTGCGCCGTGGTGGGGATGCCCATCAGCGTCTCGGTGGCCATGGTCATGGCCATGCCGTCCAGCTTCTCCGCCACCCGGTGGGCCAGCTCGGAGGCCTCGGGAATGTTGGCCGTGGGGGCGGGGCCTTCCTGCAGGCCGGTGGTGAGCGCCTTGCGCCCCCCGGTGAAGAGCCCGCGCCCGCGCTTCATGCGCAGGTGCCCATCCAGCGTGCGCATATAGAGGAGGATCATCGTCCGCCGCGCGAAGTCCCGGATGAAGAAGGAGCTCAGCAGCTTGAGGGGATGGCGCAGGAAGAGGCCGGCCAGCTTCACCAGCCTCGACAGGGCGGTGGCGCCCGCCACGTGGGGCGCCATGAGCGAGCGGAAGAAGTCCGAGCCCGCCCCGTAGCGCACCGGCTCCAGGTGCGAGTGCGCATCCGTGTGCAGGATGGAGCCGATCGCGATGCCCCGCGACAGGTCGTTCTGGCTCTGGCTCTTGCCGGCCACGATGCCAATGAGGGCCTCGGAGTTGGTGCGCACGCCGTCACCGAGCCGGTCCGACAGCCGGGGCAGCCCGTCCGGGTGGGCCTTGAGTTTGAGGAGCAGATCCACCGAGCCCAGCACTCCGCCAGAGAAGATGACCTGCCGCGCCGTGAAGCGCCTCTTGCGGCGGGAAAAGCGCGAGGTTCCCTCCAGCGCCTCCACCTCGTAACCGCCTCCGGGCAACGGGCGTACCCAGGTCACCTCCGTGTCCGCGTGGATGGTCAGGCCTCGCTTCTCCGCGAGGTAGAGGTAGTTCTTGTCCAACGTGTTCTTGGCGCCGAAGCGGCACCCCGTCATGCAGGCTCCGCAGAAGTTGCAGCCGGTGCGCTCGGGCCCCTCGCCTCCGAAGAACGGATCCGGCACCGTCTCCCCGGGCTTGCCGAAGTAGATGGCCACCGTCGTGGGCTGGTGGTCCTCCCGCCCCATCTCCTTGCCCACCTGCTGGATGATCTCGTCCGGCAGCGTACGCATCGGGTTCACCACCGCCCCCAGTATCTTCCGCGCCGTGGCGTAGTGCGGCGCCAGCTCCGTCTTCCAGTCCGCCAGGTGCCCCCAGGAGCGCGCCTGGAAGAAGTCGTCCTTCGGAATGGGCAGCGTGTTCGCGTACACCAGCGAGCCTCCGCCTACTCCCACTCCCGACAGCACGGTGACGTGCCGGAAGAACGTCATCTTGAACAGGCCCCTCCACCCCACCTGCGGCATCCACAGCCACCGCTTCAGGTCCCAGTTCGTCTTGGGGAAGTCCTTCGCCTCCAGGCGCCGGCCCTTCTCCAGCATCACCACCCGGTAGCCCTTCTCCGTCAGGCGCAGCGCACTCACGCTCCCGCCAAATCCCGAGCCGATGATCAGCCAGTCGCTGTCGAACTCCATCTCGTCTCCTCCCCCCTGCGGGGCTCCTGCACAGCGTATAAGGACCACGCCGGATGCGCTCCTCCGCTTGATTGGGGAGCACTCGGACGGTCGTGATTTCCGAAGCTGGAAGACCCTCACCCCAACCCTCTCCCAGAGGGAGAGGGGGCATACACATTGTCACTCTGGGAAGGACAGTTTCTGACGGGCCGCTTCCCGGCGCTTCGCTCGCACCTTGCCCGCGATGTTGAGCAGTAGCTTGTCTCTCTCCCAGCGTTCCCGCGTGGGCTCGTCCGCTTGTTCCCAGAGGGGGCTCAGCCCGTCCACCCGTCTCCGGTACTGGTCGATCGCCCCCGCCAGTGCCAGGTGCACCGCCGGGGAGGCCGGATCCGATTGCGCGAGCCCTCTCATCGTCACCGCCAGGGCGAGCAGTTCCTCTCGCACCTCGTCCGGCCAGCCCGAGCGCCTCGCCACCTGGATGAGCCAGCCGAGCACCGCCGCGAACACGTGGCAGTCCTCCACCGTGCGGAACGGTTTGACGTAGCGCGCGTAGCCATCCCCGGGCAGCACGTCATCCGGCGCTACCTCCACCTCGTGCAGCCGCATCTCGGCGTGCGGGACCTCCGGAACGAAGGGCGGCGGCGGCAGCTCCGTGAGCGTCACTCCCGGCCGGCGCGCGTCGAGCCGCACCAACCGGAGCCGGTTGCGCCCCTGCTCGTCCTGGCCCTCCGTGGCCACCACCAGCAGCACGTCCGCCGCGCTGCCCAGGGTGACGAAGGCCTTGGTGCCCTCCAGGCGGAGAGGGCCCTCTCCCGAGCCCGTGAGCCGGGTGTTCATGGCCGCGGGATGTCCACCCCCGGCCTCGGTCACGCACAGCGCGTACCGGTGCTCGCGCGACAGTTGGGGAAACAAGGCGCGCAGCGCGGAGTGGTAGCCCGAGGCGAAGGCGTAACCCAACCGGTCCGCCGCGAAGCCCCCGGCGAACGCCACGTCCACCGGAAGGGGGAAGCGCGAGGACAGACTCAGGTGCCGCGCCCACCAGTCCTCGATGGACCCCTGAGGCGCGGGAGCGGGTGACTCGGTGAGGAGGTACCGCAGGAGCTCTTCCATGGGGCACCCACTCTAATTCACCACGTACGACGTGCGGGACACTCAGTCCTTGAACTCGGCCCACACCGGCGCGTGGTCCGACGGCTGCTTGCCCTTGCGCGCCTCGCGGTCCACGTCCGCCGCCACCAGCCGCTTCGCCATCGGCTCCGTCGCGAAGATGTGGTCGATGCGCAGCCCCTTGTTCTTCGGGAACGCCAGCATCCGGTAGTCCCACCAGCTGAACCGCTGCTCGTCCGGGTGCAGCTTGCGGAACGTGTCCGTCAGCCCGAACGCGCACAGCTCCTTCAGCGCGTTGCGCTCCTTCGTGGTGAAGAGCGTCTGCCCCTCCCACAACGCCACGTCCCAGACGTCGATGTTCTCGGGCGCCACGTTCCAGTCACCGCACAGCACCAGCGGCTCGCCCGGCTTGTGCCGCGTGTCCAGGTAGCGCCTCAGCCGCCCGTACCACTGCAGCTTGTACTGGTACTGCTCCGAATCCACCTCCTGCCCGTTCGGCGCGTACACGCTCAGCACCCGCACCCCGTTCACCGTCGCCGCGATCAGCCGCGCGTGCGTGTCGTCCACCCCGTCCGACAGGCCTCGCACCACGTCCGTCGGCTCCGTCTTCGCCAGGATGGCCACCCCGTTGTACGTCTTCTGTCCGTGCACCGCCGCGTGGTAGCCCGCCTCCCGCACCGCCTCCATCGGGAAGTCGGACTCCGTGCACTTCAGCTCCTGCAAGCACACCACGTCCGGTTGAGCGCTCTTCAGCCAGTCCACCAGCCTGTCCAGGCGGGCACGCACCGAGTTCACGTTCCAGGCAGCGATCTTCATCCCGCCCAACGTCGCACGTCACTTCTTCCCCCGCCACGGTTTTTCCCTTTCCCCTCCGGTGTGTGCCCCCCTGGGTTCTGTAGCGCACTGTGGCACCCTGGCTCACGGGTCCCCCGGGGTTCCCGGTGTGGCCCTCGGGCCGCACCGCGCCCGCCCGGGGAGCGGAGAGGCGTCCTCCCAGACCCTCACCCCGGCCCTCTCCCAGAGGGAGAGGGTGGCTGGCACGGGCATCGCAGTGGACTCCTCCCGACAAGGAGTCACCATGAAGAACCTCATCCTGTCCGCCTGCTTCGCCGCTCTCTCCCTCACCGCCTGTGATGCGAGCCCGTTCCGGCGGTCCCAGGGACTCCTCGCCACCCCGCGTCTCGCGGCCACCGCGCTCCCCGGACAGCAGCCCCGTGAGACCGTCTCCCGCCAGGAGCTGCCCCTCACCATCGAGGACGTTCCCCTGCAGGACGAGGTCCCCGAGGTGCCCGTCGAGGACCTCGCTCCCGCCGAGCCCGCGGACACGGTCGCGCTCCCGCATGAGCAGCACCTCTACCCCGTGGACCACCTCGCCCGGGCCCGTGCCCTGCGCGAGGAGGGTGACCTCTCCGGTGCCGTCACCGAGGCCCGCCGCGCCGTCCACGACGCCGCCGACGACATCGAGGCCGCCGAGAATGCCCTCGATGCCCTCATCCGCCTCGCCCGCCTCACCGGCCTGAAGCAGCTCGCCGCCGACGCGTACGCGGAGCTCTCCCGCCTCTACCCGGATGGTCCCGAGCCCCTCGTCGAGCAGGCCCGCCTCCTCCTCGAGCTCGGCGACACCGAGGGCGCCCTCCGCTCCGCCGAGGCCGCCGTCGAGCTCGACCCCGAGTATCCGGAGATCTACCAGGTCCTCGGCCGCGCCCACCTGTCCGCCGGTCAGCTCGACGAGGCCATCGCCCGCTTCAAACAGGCCGTACACCTCGACCCGTACCACGGGTATGCGCTCAACAACCTCGGGCTGGCCTACCTGCACTCCGGCCAGGCCACCCAGGCCGCCGAAGCACTCGCCCAGGCCGTCTACCTGCTCCCCCACGTGAGCTATGTTCACAACAACCTGGGTCTCGCCTACGAACGGCTCGGCCGTTACGAGGAGGCCCGTATGGCCTTCGACACCGCCACGCGCCTGTCGCCCAGGGACCTCAAGGCCCGTCTCAACCTGGACCGGCTCAACCGCGAGGCCGGACGGGCAACCAGCCCCATTCCGGTTCCCCGCCCGCCGGTCTAACGTCGTTCCTCCTTCGTTGTCCCCGCGCCCCATGAACCCGGCCCGCGAGATGAGCTCCCAGCCCCAATCCCCTTCCCCCTCCCCCTCTCCGGTGCCCCCCGCGCCCCCGGCCCGTCCCGGCCTGGGCGCCCGGCTGTGGCGCTGGACGAAGCGGCTGCTCGTCCTGGGCGCCGTGGGCCTGGTGCTGCTCGCGCTCGTCCTCGTGGGCGCCTACCTCTACTTCAGCCGCGACCTGCCCTCGCCCGAGGCGCTGCGCACCTACGCCCTGCCCCAGGTCACCAAGGTGCGGTGCGGCGACGGCTCCGTGTGCGCCGAGTTCTTCATGCCCCAGGGGCGCCGCACCGTCGTGGACATCAAGAAGCTGCCGCCCCACGTGCGCAACGCCTTCCTCGCCGCCGAGGACGCCGACTTCTACAAGCACGAGGGTCTCGACTTCATCGGCATGTTCCGCGCCGGTGTGAAGAACCTCATCCCCGGCAGCCGCAAGTCCGGCGCCTCCACCATCACGCAGCAGGTGGTGAAGAACATGCTCCTGTCTCCCGAGCGCAGCCTCTCGCGAAAGATTCGCGAGTGGATCCTCACCCCGCGCGTGGAGCAGACGCTCACCAAGGATCAGATCCTCGGCCTCTACATCAACCAGTCCTACTTCGGGCAGGGGCGCAGCGGCATCGAGGAGGCCGCGCTCTACTACTTCGGCAAGCACGCGGAGAACCTGAGCATCGGCGAGGCCGCGGTGCTCGCGGGCACGGTGCAGTCGCCCAACCGCATCAACCCGGAGAAGAACATCGTCAAGGCCAAGCAGCGCCAGCGCTACGTGCTGGGGCAGATGATGGCGCAGGGCTTCCTGCCCAAGGAGAAGGTGGAGCCGGAGCTGGAGAAGCCCATCGTGCTCGCCCCGCGGCCGCCCCCCGAGGTGGGCCCCTACTACGCCGAGGACATCCGCCGCACGCTCGTGGCCCGCTACGGCGAGGAGGCCGTGCTCACCGGCGGTCTGCGCGTGGACATCGCCATGCAGCCCAAGCTGCAGGTCGTCGCCGACCAGGCGGTGCGCAACGGGCTGGAGGCGGTGGACCGGCGCCAGGGCTACCGGGGCGCCCTCGGCACGGTGGAGCCCGCGCGCTTCGAGCGCCTCAAGCCCCTCATCGCCAAGCAGATCGAAGAAGCCGGCCGCCGCCAGAAGGAGGGCGCCTACGTGGCCGACCTCGGCACGCTCGTGCAGTCCGGCGAGCAGCAGCCCAAGCCGGCCGAGGAGCCGGTGGTGACCACCGCCGCCGAGGAGGAGGAGGAGGCCACGCTCTCTCCCGACGAGAAGCTCGCGCTCGACGTGCAGTTGCAGCCCCTCAAGGAGGGCCTGCGCGTGGCCGGCTTCGTCACCCAGGTGGATGACTCCGGCAAGAAGGCCCGCGTGGACCTGGTGGGCCGCACCGCGGAGATTCCCTTCTCCACCGTCACCTGGGCGCGCCAGAAGGGCAAGAGCGCCCCCTCGAAGATGTCGGACGTGATGAAGGTGGGGGACATCGTCCTGGTGCGCGTGCTGCGCGTGACGCCCGCCCCCGCGCTGCTGGAGGCCACGCTGGACCAGGTGCCGCTCGCCCAGGGCGGCCTCGTCGTCATCGACCCGCGCAACCGCAACGTGGTGGCGCTGGTGGGCGGCTATGACTTCAAGCTCTCGCCCTTCAACCGCGCCACCCAGGCCCGGCGCCAGCCCGGCTCGTCCTTCAAGCCCTTCCTCTATGGCGCCGCGCTCGGCAGCGGGCGCTACACCCCCATCAGCACGGTGAACGACGCCCCCGAGGCCATCCGCGACCCGTACACCGGCAAGACGTGGAAGCCGCAGAACTACGACCGGACCTTCGAGGGCCCCATGACGCTGCGCGAGGCCCTCACCAAGTCCAAGAACACCGTCTCCGTGCGCCTCATCGAGGCCATCACGCCCGCGGCCGCCATCGACTTCGCCCGCCGCGCGGGCATCCGCTCGCCACTGCCGGAGAACCTCACCCTGGCCCTGGGTACCGGCGAGGTCTCCGTCCTGGAGGCCGCCAACGCCTACGCCACGCTGCAGGCCAACGGCCGCTACGCCGAGCCCCTCATGCTGCTGAAGGTGACGAACGCGCAGGGCAAGGTGCTGGAGGAGCACCAGCCGGCCTTCGAGGAGACGCTGCCCCCGGCGGTGGCCTACCTCACCACGTCGCTGATGCGCAGCGTGGTGGAGGAGGGCACGGCCCGCGCGGTGACGGAGCTCAACCGGCCCGCCGCCGGCAAGACGGGCACCGCCAGCGAGAACCGCGACGCCTGGTTCTCCGGCTTCACCGCGGACTGGGTCGCCAGCGCGTGGGTGGGCTTCGATGACCACTCGCCCCTGGGCAGCAGCGAGACGGGTGGCCGCGCGCCCCTCCCCATCTGGCTGGAGTTCATGCGCGCCGCCCACCAGGGCCTGCCCTCGCGAGAGTTCGAGGTGCCCCCCGGCGTGGTGCAGGTGCGCATCGATCCCGCCACCGGCCTGCTCGCGGGCAACTCCGTGCCCGGCCGGCTCGAGTCCTTCCTCGATGGCACCCAGCCCACCGCCGAGGCGCCCCCGCCCGGCCACGTCAGCCCCAGCGACTTCTTCCTCCAGGAAGGTAGCCGGGGGGGTTTGTGAGCCGGGCCCTCGCCGCCGCGCTGCTGCTGGCCGCGCTCCCCGCTCCGGCCGCCAACCCCCTCGCACCCCAGCCCGCTCCGGGCGCGCCCTCCACCCCGGCCGCCCCGGCCCTCGAGCGGCTCGCCCAGGCCGTGGCCGCGGACGTGCGCTCGGTGCAACCCGAGCCGCCCGTGGCCCTGCACCTGTCCGGCGGCGCTCCCGAGCTGCGGCGCGCCTTCGGGACGCTGCTCGCCTCGCGCCTCGCCTCCGCCCGGCTCGGCCCCGTGGTGCTGGAGGCGCCCTCCCCCGAGGCCGCCGAGGCGCTCGCCCGTGAGCAGGGAGCCCGCGCCCTGGTGCGCCTCACCCTGGGCGTGGAGGGCGGAGAGCTGCGCGCGCACGGCGACGTGTTCGGCACCTGGGTGAATTTCTGGTCCGGCCGCATGGCCACCCGCGCCCCCTCGCCCGGCGCGGCCCTCGCCCAGTCCGTGGAGGCCGATGCCGCGGCCCTCGCGCTCGCCGCCGTGGAGCCTCCGCGCACGCAGACGCCGCTCCCTGAGGAGCCGCGCCCCCTGCGCCTGCTGGGCGCCGTGCTCGCGCGCCTGCCCTCCCCGCCCGCCGCGCTCGCCGCAGGGGACCTCGATGGGGACGGCAAGGACGAGGTGGCCGCGCTCACCGAGCGCTCCGTCTTCGTCTTCGCCGCGGATGGACGCCTCGTCGCGGAGCGCTCGTTGGCGGCGCTGCCCCCCGGCCCCGCGCCCACGCGCGAGCCCTTCGGCGCGCTGGCCATCCTCTCCGGGCCGCCGCGCCTCGCCGCCTTCTCCACCCGCTTCGCCCAGGGCGAGGTGCTCGCGCTGGCGGGTGGCGCGCTGAACGTCGTGTCCAGGCTCGACGCGCCCCAGTTGGCTCCGGACGCGCGCGGCGGCTTCGTCCCGGGACAGACGGCCTTCGCCCCCGAGGTGCGGCTCGGCGGCACGGCGCTGCCCGGCGTGCCCGCGCGTTTCACCACCTTCAGCGCCGCCAACTCCCGCGTCCTGCTCGTCCACCCGGACGGCTCGGCCTCCTTCTTCGCGCGGCTCCCGGGCGCCCCCCTGCCGCTCTCCGGACTCGGCGCTGGCAGCGCACTCGGGGACCTGGACGGGGATGGGACGCCGGAGCTGCTCACCACCTCGCCCGAGCTCCAACCCTCGCCGGACACCCTGCGCGTCTTCAGGACCAACGGGAGCGATCCCACCACGCACGAGCCCCTCTGGCAGGGCGCCCTGCCCTCCGGCCGCGCCCTGCACGTGGTGACGGCCAACCTGGACGGGGACAAGCGCCGCGAGGTGGTGGTGGGCCTCACCCGGCCGGACGGCACCGGCGAGCTCTTCCTCCTCCGCCAGGGTGCGCCATGACGCTCCGCCACGCCCTCGCCAGCCTCCTCCTGCTCGGCGCCGCGCCGTCGCTCGCCGCCGGCCGCGTCCCCTACGGAGGCGAGCTGCGCGTCGCCTACACCGCCCCCGCCGAGCCCGCGGAACCGGCTCTCGCCGACACGCCCACCGAGGCCACCCTCCTCGGCCTGCTGTCCCGACCCGCCTGCCACCTGACGCCGGACGGGCACGCCTCGCCCGCGCTCGCCCGCGAGGTGTCACGCCCCTCCTCGCAGGTGGTGCACCTCGTGCTGCCCTCGCCCGCGCAGGCCAGTGCGCTCACCCGCGCCTGGACGCGGCTCATCGGCCCCGAGGCCGCCTCGCCCTACCGCGCCCTCCTCTATCCGCTGCGAGGCGAGGGCCGGCAGCTCTCCGCCACCGGGGACACCCTGGAGCTGGCGCTCTCCTTCCCGTGGCCGGACCTGGAGCGCGCGCTGTGCCACCCCGCGCTCGCTCCGCCGCGCACCGTCCCCGCGGCTCTCGCCCCCTTCTCCTCCGCCGGCCCCAACGCCGTGGAAGCACGGCTCGCCTGGACCGGGGGCCGGCCGTACGTGGACCGGCTGCGCCTGACCCGCACCGACGAGCGCGGCCTGTCGCGCCTGTGGTCGACGCAGGAGGCCCAGGTGGTGCTCGGCGTCATCCCCGACGCGGGCACGCCCTCCGGCGCGGCGCTGTACGCCACCTACCTGGCCTGGTCCCCCCGGCGCGTGCCGCCGGACTTCCGCCAGGCGGTGGAGAGCGCCATCGACCGGGAGGACCTCACGCGCCTCTTCGTGCGCGGGCCAGCGGTGCCCATGCCGCACCTGTTGCCTCCGGCCCTGCTCCCGCAGGCGCAAGCCCCCCGCCCCACGACGCCGCCGCAGCCCCAGGCCGGCCGCAAGGTGACGCTCCTCTACGACACGACGAGCGAGGACCAACGCGCGGTGGCCGAGCGCCTCCAGGTGAGGCTGCACGACCGGGGTTACGCGGTGGCCCTGGAGCCCCTGCCACGCGCCGAGCTGCGCGCCCGTTGGGCGAAGGGGGACTACGAGCTGATGCTGCACTCGCTGCTGCTGCCGCCCGTACCGGGCCCGGCCCTGGCCGTGGTGCTGGACGCCGCGGGCCGGAAGGACCTGCTCGGGGTGGAGCTGCCGCGCATCGGTGCCCTGCCGGACCCGGCGGCGCGTGACACGAGGGCGCGCGAGCGGGCACTGGCGCTCGCCCTCTCCGTGCCGATGTTGCCCCTCTACGCGCAGGGGCTGGCGCTGCGCGCGGCGCCGGAGGTGGGGGGACTCACCTTCGATGCCCAGGGACTGCCCCTGCTGGACGGTGCCTGGCTCCAGCCGGCCGCGGCGGGTGTTCCGGGAGCCCGGAGATGAGACTGAGGACACGGCTGGCGCTCGCCTTCGCCCTGCTGGCGCTGGTGCCGCTGGCGGTGATGGTGCCCTTCACCCTGACGCAACTGCGCGCCACCCTGTCGAAGGGGCTGGACGCGCGCATGGACGGGGCCACGGCCTCGGCGCAGGAGGCCCTCGAGCGGGCGGCCGCCAACGCGCGCCGGGCGGTGGAGGAGCTGGTGGAGAGCACCGCCCTGGAGGACCTGGCGCGCGAGGCCCGCGAGTCCCCCGCCCGGGCCATCCGCGCGGACACCGCGCAGGCGCTGATGAAGAGCCGGGGCCTCACGGTGCTGTCCCTCTTCGACCGGAAGGGCACCACACTGTCCTCCGGGCACCTGCCGGCGCGCCGGGGAGACCCGGATCCGGTGCTCTTCGCGGCCACCCGGGAGAAGTCCCCCAAGCCGGTGCCGGTGAAGGTGTCGGTGCGAGGAGACCAGGGCCTGCGCGAGGTGCCCGCGCTCGTCACGGCGAGGCCGGTGGACTACGGGGACGCGCGAATCTGGGTGGTGGGCGGGGTGCTGCTGGACCAGGGGCTGGCGGCACACCTGGCGCGGCTCACCGGGGCGGAAGTGGCGTTGCTGTCCGGGAACGAGGTGGTGGCGAGAGCCGGGAGCGTCACACCGCCCACGGTGGCGCGGGTGCTGCCGCTGGGCGAGGCCGCCACGGTGAGGCTCGTCTTCAGCCGCGCGGCCGAGCGTGAGGCCACGGTGGGAGTGCTGCGCTCCTTCCTGTTGCTGGCGGGACTGGGATTGAGCTTCGCGGTGCTGCTGGGGCTGCTGATGGCCCGGCGCATCACGCAGCCGGTGGAGGCACTGACCTCGGGCGCTCGGCGCGTGGGAGAGGGCGCGCTGGACGTGCAGGTGCAGGTGCAGGCGACGGGCGAGGTGGGCGAGCTGGTGAAGACGTTCAACCACATGACGACGGAGCTGCGCTCGACCACGGAGCGGCTGGTGGCCAGCGAGCGCGTGGCCGCGTGGCAGGAGGTGGCGAGGCGGCTGGCGCATGAGATCAAGAACCCGCTGACGCCCATCCGCATGTCGCTGGAGACGCTGATGGCGGTGCAGGACGCGCAGGACGCGCGCTTCCCCGCCCTCTTCCGGGACAGCGCGGGAGTCATCCTGGAGGAAGTGGACCGGCTGAAGCGGATCGTCGACGAGTTCAGCCGCTTCGCGCGCCTGCCCAAGCCGCAACTGGAGCCGGTGGATCTGGGGGAGCTCGCCCAGAACGTGCTGTCGCTCTACGCCTCACCGCCGCCGGGCATCCAGATCCACTCGGAGGTGCAGCCGGGAGTGGTGGCGAAGGCGGACAGGGATCAGCTCACCCAGGTGCTGGTGAATCTGGTGAAGAACGCCGAGGAGGCGATGGCCAAGGGAGGCGGAGACCTGCGCGTGCGCGTGCGCGCCACCGACCGGGAGGCCGTGGTGGAGGTGCAGGACAGCGGCCCGGGGATTCCACCGGAGCACCGGGCCCGCATCTTCGAGCCCTACTTCACGACGAAGGAGGGCGGCACGGGCCTGGGGCTGGCGATCGCGGCGCGCATCCTCCAGGAGCACGGCGGCAAGCTGGACGTAGGCGGCGAGCCCGGCCAGGGCGCCTGCTTCACCCTGTCCCTGCCGCGCGAGCACTGACGGCGCTACTTCTGCAAACCCGCCTGGAACTGGCTCCAGCGAGCTTCCAATGCCTCTCTGCTGAGCCCTTGTGGCTCACACTCGAGTGCAACACCGGAGAATGAGTCGTACCCCATGCCCTTCAGTCTCGGGTGCAGATGGATCACGAGCGTCTCCGGATGGATGCCAAGCAGGTCCAGATCGAAGAGCGTGTGGATGTCCGCACGAAGCAGCAGCCCATTGGAGGGATGGTTGTCCTTCTCGCCCAGATAGGGGGAGATGTGAGCCGCTTCGAGCAGGTCTGGCAGCCTGCACCGGGTCACCACGCAAGTATCCCTGAAGCGCTCCCGGAGCTTCTGACGGAAGGCGGCCTGTCCCCGGCGCGCACGGATTTCACGTGCGATGCGCTTTCTTTCATCACGCCCATCGGGAACGTACGCATCCTCTGCCGCATCCGCCGCGACCAGACCGAGGCCCCGCACCGCTTCGGGTAGCGCCTCGGCCATGCGAAGCAGGTTCTTCGCCATACCCTCCAGGAGCGAGAGGTCCACCTCCTGCATGGCGAGCTGGCCGTTGTATCTCGGGCAGGCATCACGCACTTGCTGCACAGGGATTGTGCCGCGAACAGCCTGGAAGGCTCCATCGAACCAGGCCGAATAGCGGATGCACTGCTCCGAGGTCACATCCGGCTTGTCGAACTCATGGCCATCCCTGCACCGGTACTGCGGACGCTTGTTCTTGCGAACCTTGATGGTGGCAATCCCGCATACCGAGCAGCGGCTCAACTCCTTGGATCCATCGTGCGCAAGAATCCTGGAGATCTTCGCAATGCCCAGGACCTTCACCCGATTGCAGAGGATCAGCAGATCCCCTTTGCTCAACTGTAGATGATTAGGGACGAAGCTGTCGTAGCGGTAGACCGTCTCCAGCTCGTCGTCATAACCCACATTTCCTGCGTACTCGCGCTCCGAGCCCAGAGAGAGCACCAACCAGGCACGTCCTGTGTCCATGCCCGCAGTGGAGGGTCCTGAACGAGAGACAGTGAAGGACTCGAAACATGGGGTGGAACAACCTCATCTCCGAAGACACCTGGGCCAGTGCGGTCAGGCTCGGGCGTCTCATTCACATTGATTCATCCTGGTTACCTGGCTTCGTGGGATTCCTGTCGGCCATCCCCTGGACGAAGCAGGGCACCTTGACGGGCCGGGTGACGGGTGCGACCCATGTCAGCAATCTGTCCGTCACCGCGGTCGGCAAGGGGCTCTCCGGCATCACGAAGCTGGCCGAGGATGGCTCCTTCAGCATCGACGTTCACGGTGACGAACCCGGCCAGGTGGACCTCTTCGCCCGGGAGACCGAGGGCACCACCAAAAAGGTCCTCCGGGTCGGGCTCCTGAGGGGCATCGCCGTGAGCTCCGGCACCACCATCAGCGGGTTGGAACTCGCGCTCGATCACCCGGTGGACCAGTCCCTCGCCGTGACGGTGGAGGGCAGCCGCTACCAGGGCAGCTCGGTGAGCGCCTCGCTCTGGTACATCCTGGACGGCCAGTTCCTCTTCAGCACGGACGCCTCCGGAACAATGCCCCTCCCGGTCCCGGCGATCGCTCGGACGGCCCCATTCGACACCATCACCCCCATGCTCAACGTCACCTCGGGTGACGCGACGAATCTCCAGGGTGGAGCGGTCCAGACGAACATGCCCGTGAGCGACACCTCGTCCGCGAAGGTCACGTTCCTGGCCCCCCTGAGCATCACCTCGCCGACCGTGGGGACCCAGGAATCTCCGGGCAGCGCCTCGCGCTCGGGCCTCGTCCTGCGCTGGAGCCCCGATGTCTCCGCGCACCTGACGGAGGTGGAGCTCGCCGCGAAGGTCGGGCCGGGTCCCCTCGATTGGACCGTGGTGGCGCCCGTCTCCATCACCTCGTTCACTCCCTTCCCGCTCCCTGCAGACATCGCTCCGGTCACCACCTTCCCCGCCGGCTCCTACAGCGTGTGGGCGACCACCACCTGGCGGGCCAAGGCGAACAGCTACGCGGACTTCTTCACCGGAAGCCTGACCCACGACCCGTACGAGGAGACCCGGACGACCCGGCTCCTCACCTACGTCGAGCTCCAGTAGTCACCAGACGCCGGGCCCGCTCCTCCCGTCTCACTTCCGAGGAGCAGACACCGAGCAGGTACAGGCAAATCCACGGCGGCGAGTGGTACCTGCGATAGGCTCCAGGGTGAATGGACCTCGCCGCCTCCGTCCCAGTTCCGTGTCCACGCGCGGGCGTGCTCGCCCTGGTGTCCCTGGCGCTGGTGACCCTCTTCGGGTGTGCCAGCGCCAGCCACTCCGTCCGATTGGACACGGGCCAGGGGAAGCCCCTCGTCCACACGCCGCGCAGTGGCCAGGAGCCCGTGCGGCTGCGCGAGGACGAATTCCAACGGGCGCTGACCTGGCTCGCCCGTGACGTGCGACCCTCCTCACAGCCCCTGCGCCATGCCCGGGAGCTGATGTTCGAGTCCTGGCAGCGGGAGGTGTACCTGGAGTGGACGGGCCGGTGACGACCAAGCGCAAGCGAGCCCGGCCCGGGGACATTCTCGAGATCAGCACGCCTCGAGGGCTGGCCTATGTGCATTACACTGCCAGGGACCCGGAATACGGGGATGCCATCCGCGTCCTACCCGGATTCTTCACCACTCGACCATCGGACTTCACGGCCCTGGCCACCAGTCCGGATGCATACTTCACCTTCTACCCAGCGGCCGTGGCGGTCTCCCAGAGGATCGTCGAGGTCGTCGCTCATCAGCCCGTTCCGCCAGAGCAAGGGCTTCCCACCGTATACCGGCGAGCTGGAGCAAGGAGCCGGGAAGGCAGGGTGCTGGCCTGGCTGATCTGTGAAGGGATGAAGGAGACATTGGTGCGGGAACTCAACGACGAGCAGCGCAAATTGCCCATCGCCTCCATCTGGAACCATGAGGCTCTGGTGTATTCCCTCACGGAGGAATGGCGGCCCGAGCAGGACATCGGCAGTCCCCCGGAACCGGAGGGCACGGTTGCCTCGTCAGCTGAGCCCAAGTCAGAGGAGAGCGCCTCGGACGTCTCCAAGCCCCGGCATGTCAGGCACTACCTGTACTTCACCACGGCGAAGGTGGGCAAAGCGGTGGCGGCCCAGCTCGTCACTCGCGGCTTCGAAGTGACGAGCCGCAAGAGCGCCGATGGGAAGAACTGGCTGGTGCTGGTCGAGCACTTCGTCAGCGATGGAGAGCAGTTCGACTCGGCGCGGGATTCCCTGGAGCACCTGGCACAGGAGCACTCCGGTCAATACGACGGGTACGAACTGGAGGTCGCCTCCCACCCGAAGTGAACGAACCGGCGGAGTCGGCCTGCTCGGGGTCGAGCGTCACTTCTCCGACTGGCCCGAGCGCGACCCCTTCCCGTGCGTCCGCGCGTGCCGTCCCGGGGTCTGTCCTGGCTCCTTCTTGGACACACCGTGGTCCTTCTGCGGCGGGCCCGGGTCCCGCTGCGCGGCCAGGAGGCGCTCGACCTCCGCCTGGAAGACGGGGTCCTCGCGCGGCACGGTCGCTCGGGGAATCCCCGCCCGCATGATCTTCTCGATGCGCTCGACCATCAGCCGGTCCTTCGCCGTGGCGAACGTCGAGGCCACGCCACTCGCGGAAGCGCGCGCCGTACGGCCAATGCGGTGCACGTAGTCCTCCGGCGCGTGCGGCAGGTCGTAGTTGATGACGTGCCCCACGTCCTCCACGTCCAGTCCCCGCGCCGCGATGTCCGTGGCCACCAGGCACCGGTACGTCCCATCCCGAAAGCCCTTCATCGCCTGGTTGCGCTGGTTCTGCGTCCGGTCCGCGTGCAGCACCGTGCACCGGTACCCCGCCCGCTGCAGCGCCTGGTGCACCTTGTCCGCCCGCTCCTTCGTCCGCGTGAAGACGAGCGCCGTCTCCTCGTCCCGCGCCAGCAACGTGAGCAGCAGCGCCGACTTCTCCTCGGGCTTCACCACGTACAGCCGCTGCTCGGCGCGCTCGGCGGGCGTGCCACTGCGCGTCACCTCCACACGCACCGGCCGGTACAGCTCCTCGCGGGCGAAGCGGCTCACGTCTGGTCCCAGCGTCGCGGAGAACAACAGCGTCTGCCTCTTCCGAGGCAGCGCCGCGAGGATGCGCTCGAGCTGCGGCTGGAAGCCCATGTCCAGCATCCGGTCCGCCTCGTCCAACACCAGGGCCTCCAGATGCGGGAACGCCGCGGCGCGCGACTCCAGCAGGTCCACCAGCCGCCCCGGCGTGGCCAGCACGAGCGTGGGCTTGCGCTTGAGCGCCTCCGCCTGCGCCGCCATGTCCTCGCCGCCGATGACCACCGCGTGCGAGACACCGCGCGACCCACCGAAGAACTCCACCGGCTCGGAGATCTGCTGCACCAGCTCGCGGGTGGGTGCCAGCACCAGCCCCAGGGTCCCCTTGCGGCCCGCGAAGCGCTCCACCAGGGGCAGCACGTACGCGGCCGTCTTGCCCGTCCCCGTGGCCGCGCAGCCGATGATGTCCCGGCCCTCGAGCGCCGGGGGAATGGCCTGGGCCTGGATGGGGGTGGGCCGTGAGAAGCGCGCGCGGCGCAGGGCGTCGAGGGACTCGGGGGACAGACCGAGCTGCTGGAAGGTATCGCTCACGGCATGGGGGTACCACGCCGTCCCCGCGAGGGCCATCCAGCCGGCGAGCCGTTCGCTCAGAAGCTGCCAGCCAGCACCATCGCCTGGTGGTTGGCGCCGAGCACGAGGGCCGGCTGGACCTGGAGCCCCCGTGCCTTCTTCCGAGCGCTGGAGGACAATTCGTATCCCAGCAGCGCCCCCGCCATCGCCAGGGGAATGGGCGCGACCACGAGGATGCTGGCGAGCGGCTCGCGTGAGCTCTCCGCCAGGTTCCACAGCCCCACCGTCGAGAGCGCTCCCAGGGCGAAACCTCCGACCGTCCACAACAGGCTCCCGTCCCCCGCCATCAACGCGCCGCCCCACCAGACTCCCAGCGGGAAACCGGCGGCCATTCCCGCGAGCGCGAAGGGAAGGACCCCCCGGCCGTCATCGCCGCTGAACAGACGGAGGCCGCTCCCCATCATGTACAGCCCCACGCCCACGAGCCCTCCCGCGAGGCCGGTCCCCAACCCCGCCCCCGTCTCGACGAGCAGCCTCATCCCCAGGGGGTGCTCGAGTGGAGCCACCTGCACGACATCCGGGATGCGCCTCGGCGCGTCTCCGGCCGGCTCCTCCACGAGCCGCAGCCGCGATCGGCTCCCGCCCTCCCGGGTGGGAGCGTCCCAGCTCCTCCCCTGCTCCGCCCCAGCCATGGCCGGGACCAGGAGCAGGAGTGCCAACACACACCGCAAGGCCACGCATCTGGACATGGGGAGCCTCCCACCCGGCGTCGTTCACTCGTGGCCTTAGCACACGTGCGACTTCCCCGGCGCGGACAGCCCCACGGCGGCGAGCGGTACTTCATAGAAGTCGCCCTGGCCATTGCCCGGTGAGGCCAGCCGCTCGGCGAACTCCTTCGCCATTCCCGATCTCCCATGGCCACATCCAACAGCGCCGCCTGCGCCGCGTCCTCGGCATCCTCGCGGCACGGCAGCAGCCGCGCGCAGAAGCCCTCCAGGAGCGGCTGGAGGCAGGTGAAGGCAGGCCAGCCACCGCCGCAGCTGCTGACGTTCGCTGTTCTCCAACAGCATCGTGGCCCTTATGGGCCGCTGCCTGGAAAGCGTGACACCCTGTCCGTCTCTAGAGGAAGATCAAGCCCGGACTCAGGAAATGAATCGGGATTCAGCGAAAAAACCACCCGCGTCCCGGCTGCGCGCCCGCCTCCGGGAGGCGACCACGGACGCCATCCGCTCGGCGGCGGAGGAGGTGTTCGCCGAGCAGGGATTCGGGGCCCGGATGGAGGACATCGCCGCGCGGGCGGGGGTGTCGGTGGGCACGCTGTACAACCACTTCGAGGACCGTGACGCGCTGCTGCTGGTGCTCATCCAGGCCCGGCGCGAGGCGCTGCTGGCCCAGGTGGACCAGGTGCTCGCCGAGGTGGAGGGCCGCCCCGTCCGGGATCAATTGCGCGCGCTGCTCGACGAGGTGTTCGGGCACTTCCACGAGCACGCCCGATTCTTCGCCATCGTGGTGCAGTCGGAGGTCTTCCGCGGCTCCGGCTACCCCCAGCGAGCGGGCACCCTGGTGGAGCTGACGAAGCGGGTGGAGCAGCTCCTCCAGCGCGGAGTCGCCGCGGGACAGCTGCGGAGCGAGGGCTCGGAGTTCTACGCGACGCTGCTGCTGGGCATGGTGCGAAGCGTGCTCATGCGAGCGGTGGAGACGAAGCAGATCGACGACCTCCTCCGGGGCGCGGACACACTGCTTCGGGTCTTCCTGCGGGGAATCGAAGTCTGAGCCGGGGCGTGTCAGGTCTTCCGGCCTCCCCGCGTCCGTGCTCCCTGGATTCTTCATTTCCTCCCACGGCCATGACCTCCTTCGCGCCCACGTCATCAGTCTCAGTCTCAGCGGCGAACCGCTCGTCGCGAGACCCGCGTGCGCGGCGCGAGGTGGCGCTCTGACCGGCTGAGTCCGTCAGCGCCTTCCCTGGCCGACCCCTCGGGCCCGCGTGGTCCGAGGGGTTTTTCTTTTTCCAGCGCTTTCACCCGGGCCGGCCCGGCCCACAACCAGGAGCACTCCCATGGGCACGCAGAAGACGCACGTCAACGTTGGCACCATCGGCCACGTGGACCACGGCAAGACGACCCTCACCGCCGCCCTCACCCAGGTGATGGCCGCGCTGCATGGCGGCAAGGGTCTGGGCTACGACCAGATCGACAGCGCGCCCGAGGAGCGGGCCCGCGGCATCACCATCAACATCACCCATGTCGAGTACGAGTCGGCCACGCGTCACTACGCCCATATCGACTGCCCCGGTCACGCGGACTACGTGAAGAACATGATCACCGGCGCCTCGCAGATGGATGGCGCCATCCTGCTGGTGGACGGCTCGCAGGGGCCGCAGCCGCAGACGCGTGAGCACATCCTCCTGGCGCGCCAGGTGGGCGTGGCGCACATGGTCGTGTTCATCAACAAGGTGGACGTGGCGGACCCGGAGCTGCTCACCCTGGTGGAGCTGGAGACGCAGGAGCTGCTGACGACCCAGGGCTACAAGGACGTGCCGGTGGTGAAGGGCTCGGCGCTCAAGGCGCTCGAGGCCGTCACCGCCGGGCGGGTGGAGGATGACGCCACGCGCTGCATCCGCGAGTTGGTGGACGCGCTCGACAGGCACATTCCGGAGCCGGTGCGGGACTACACCTCGCCGTTCCTGATGCCCGTCGAGGACGTGTTCACCATCTCGGGGCGCGGCACGGTGGTGACGGGGCGCATCCAGCGCGGGGTGCTCACGGCGGGGGCGCAGGTGGAGCTGGTGGGGCTCGGGGGCCCGCGGGAGGTGGTGGTGACGAGCATCGAGTCCTTCCACCGGCAGTGCCCGGAGGCCCGTGCGGGGGAGAACGTGGGGCTGTTGCTGCGCGGGCTCAAGCGTGAGGAGGTGGCCCGCGGCCAGGTGCTCTGCGCGCCGGGCTCCATCCACCCGCACGCCGAGGGTGAGGCCGAGCTGTACGTGCTGTCCGCCAACGAGGGAGGCCGCCACACGCCGTTCGGGACGGGGTACACGCCGCAGTTCTTCTTCGGGAGTACGGACGTGACGGGGACGGTGGAGGTGGTGGGCGAGGGGCTCGTCCAGCCGGGTGACAGGGCCCGGGTGGGCTTCCGCCTGCTGCGCCCCATCGGGGTCGAGCCGGGCATGCGCTTCGCCATCCGTGAGGGTGGGAAGACGATTGGCGCCGGCGTCGTCACGGCGGTGAGGTGACAAGGGGAGCGCCGCTTCCGGCAACGGGGGCGGCGCTCCCTTTCCTACTTCGAGCCGGGCTCGTCCAATCCGGCCCGCTCCGCCGCCAGCGCCCCGAGCGCCGTCCAGTCCTTGTCTCCCAGGCCCCGGGCCACGCCTTCGACGAGGTGGTCCCTCACGAGGCTCGCCAGGGGCATGGGCACCTCCGCCGCTCCCGCGGCCTCCAACGCCAGCCGCACGTCCTTGAGACCCAGCCGCAGCTTGAAGCCCGCGGGCTCGTACTGCTCCCTGGCGATCAGCTCCGCGTAGCGCTCGAAGATGGGCGAGCGCGCGAACACCGATTGGAACACGGACAGGAACACCTGCGGCTCGATGCCCGACTTGCGCGTCAGCGCGAACGCCTCCCCCAGCGCCTCCGTCATCGAGGCGATGAGGAAGTTGCCCGACAGCTTCACCACGTTCGCCGCGGACGGACGCTCGCCGAGCACCGTGAGCCCGCGCCCCACCGCCTCCAGCAGTGGCCGGCACCGCTCCACGTCCTCCTTCGCGCCCGCGGCCAGCACCCAGAGCTGCTTCGCCTGCGCCGCCTCCGGCCTGCCGAACACCGGTGCCGACACGTACCGCTGCCCGGCCTTCGCATGCGCCTCGGTCAATCGCTCCGACAGCGCCACCGAGATGGTGCTCGACGAGACGTGGAGCGCTCCCCGGCCCAGCCCGGCCAGCAGGCCCGTGTCTCCGAAGACGACCCCCTCCACGGCGGCGTCATCCGCGAGCATGGAGAAGACGACCTCCGCCCCCCGCGCCGCGTCCGCCGGCGAGTCCGCGACCCGCACGCCCTGCTGACGCAACGGCTCGGCCTTCTCGCGCGAGCGGTTGTAGACGGCCAGCTCGTGCCCCGCCGCGCGCAGGTTCCCCGCCATGGGCTGGCCCATGTTCCCCAGACCGATGAAGCCCACCTTCATGTGCTCTCCTCCGGAAGCGAGCCGCCAGAGCTACCAGGAAAAGAGAGAGGGCCCCAGGTCATGCGGACCTGGAGCCCTCTGAAGACGACAGTTCGTCCGCGCCTCGCGTCAGTCCTTGACGGGCGTGGCCTTGAGGGCGGCCTTGCCCTCCTTCACGTACACCTGGAAGCGCACCGTCTTGCAGGCGTACTTCTGGACGAGCTGCTCCTTGTTCTTGCGCAGCTTGGCCACGAATTTGTCGTAGGTCAGGCCGTCGTTGGGCTCGCTGCACTGCTCGCGCGTGGCCACGAACTCGCGGAAGACGTCCTGGAAGTGCTGCTCCTCGGACCAGGCGATCGCTCCGCTGGGAGGAGGAGGCGGCGGAGGCGTGGCCATGCCGCCCATCGGCGTGCCCATGACGGGCGTGGGCGCCAACGACGGAGCGGCCACCCCGGGGTGCCCGGGCGCGCGCTGGACGGGAATCTCGGTCGTCGCGGGACGGGCCGCGCGAGCCAGCAGTTCCTGCGGGATGGCCGCCACGCGGGTCCTCTCGGGAGGAGCGTCCTCATCGCCGAAGCCCGAGGACGGCAGTCCGGCCTGTGCCGCGGCCGCCGCGAACGGATCCGCCGCCTGCTGCAGCGAGTAGGCCGCCGTCGGCTGGTCCTCGAAGGCGAACGCGCCCCGGGGGGCCGCCGCCGAGGCGACGCCCGGAGCCGGGGGTGCATCCGCCGAGGGGAACGGGAAGGCATCCGCCCCGGGACGCGCGGCGAACGGGTCGTTCCCGGACACTGGAGCCGGGGGGAACGGGAAGGCGTCCGCGGCGGGAGCCTGGGCCGCGTACGGATCCGCGCCCGGAGCCGGAGGCGGAGGGAACGGGAAGGCGTCTCCGGCCGGGGCGGGCTCCGCCTGCACGGGCCGCGCGGCGGCGGGCGCCGCCGGGAAGGGGAAGTCATCCGGGCCAGGCACGGGCGGCTCCGGCGTGGCCTGCACGGGCAGCGCCGCCGCGACGGGCGCGGGAGCCGGCTCGCTGGCCTCCTCCTCCTGGCCCTTCTTGCCCTTCTTCTTCTTCTTCTCTTCCTTCTTGGCGGGAGCCGCGGCCGAGGCGCTCTGACCCGAGCCCATCACCAGCGTCCACACCAGGGAGAAGCCCAGCAGGCCCACGAGGCCGTAGAGGGCGTTCTGCTGGTAGTCCGCCAGCGCGCTCATGAAGGGCCGCACGCTGGACACGGCCACGACCTCGTAGCCCCCGTCCAGCGCCTTGCGCGAACCCACCGCGAGCGGAGCCTCGCCGCCCTTGAAGTCATCCGGCTGGGTGAGCAGCGGCAGCTTCACCTGGGGAAGCTGGGCGATGAGCCCGCGCACGCCCCCGCGCTGCACCACGTGGCCCACCTGGCCCGCCTGCAGCTTCTCGAGGGCCTCGTCGGCGAGCGCCTTCTGCGAGCCCGCCGAGCCCAGCACCTTGTCCCCCTTCACCACCGCGAGCGCGGCAACACCGGACGAATGGGCCGCGGACTCCAGCGCCTTCTCGTCCACCACCAGCGGCGCGCCCACCAGGACGGTCGCGGCCACCTGCGAGCGGCCGCCCTCGGCGTTCCACAGCACCGGCACGGCGAAGAAGACATGGGCCGCGTCGAACGCGTCCACCACCACGCCCTCGCTGCCCGCCTTCAGCAGCTCCTGCACGTTGAGCGTGTCATCCGACGCGGGCTCGCCGTCGGCGCGCGCGTACAGCGAGCCGTCGTTGGTGGCGAGCGCGAGGACGATGGAGCCCTTGAGCGCCTCGGGCACCAGACCCTGGGCGGAGGAGCGCAGCCCGGTGAAACGCTCGGCCACGGGCGGCTCCACGATGCGGATGCCCTTGCCCCTGGGCAGCGGCACCACCTGGGGCTGCACCGCGGACGCCACGTCCGGGCTCGCCGCCAGCTTGAGCGCCAGTCCCTGCACCACGAGCCGGCGCGCCTCCAGCGCCCGGGCCACCTCGGAGATGGCCGCCAGGGTCGGCGCCGAAGCACCATCCACGGCTTGGGCGCTCAGCGGTCCCGACAGCAGGGGGAGATGAGCCAGTCCCAGTCCGAGGACCAGGAGCGCGAAGAGGAAGAACTTGAAGCGGACCATCGCCGACCTTTAGCCCGGGGTGAAGGGTCCCGCTTATAGCTTCCACCGCTCGGGGCCAGCAAGAATCGGGGCAGGTCCGCCTGGGAGCCCGGACACCAACCAGGGGTCCGGGCTCCGCCCGCGCGCTAGAAGCGCACGTCGTCCGGCAGGCCCTGGCTGCTCGCCTCCCGTCGCTTCTCCACGGTGCGTTTGACGGTCTTCTCCAGACGATCACGCGTCGCGTCGATTGCCTGGAACATGGTCTCCGCGGTCTCCGTGATGTGAATACCCGCGAACCCCGGCATCCGCACCGTCACCCGGCACTCCTGGTCCACGCCCCCCTTGGGACCATTGATGTCCACCATCGCGATCTCGATCTCGGTCGCCTCGTCGTCGATGTACCTGGCGATGGGTTCCACCAGATGCTGGTTGGCGTAGTCCCGCAACGAGTCGGTCAGATCCAGGTGGACTCCTCGCATCAACACCTTCATGCCGTCACCTCCCTTGGGCCTTCAAAATGGTCAGCCCGGAAGCATTCGGTGAGCGGCTTTCGTGCGAGCTCCCTCGCCCGCCCACCTGCCGGGGGACGGAGCGCCGGGCGGACGCGGACGATTTCGCCCACCACTGGGGTTGCTCAGTCGCATGGGAGAGCGAATCAAGGTCTTGCTGGTCGAGGACGACGGCGACAGCCGCGAGCTCCTCGCGGAGCTCCTCGAGGTGGACTTCGACGTCATCACGGCGCCGGATGGAGTCTCGGGGCTGAGGGCCTTCGAGGACGGTCACCCCGACGTGGTGGTCACCGACGAGTCCCTTCCCGGGATGTGTGGCACGGAGCTCGCCCACGAGGTGAAGCACCGTCAGCCCAAGGCGGGCGTCATCCTCGTGTCCGGCTACACCAACGTGGACTCCGACTGCTGTGACGTGGTGCTGCGCAAGCCCATCGATGTCGAGCGCTTGTCAGCGGCGGTGGGAAGTCTGGGGGAAGCAGCCAGGCACTGAGGCGGTCCGTGCTAAAATCGAGCCCGGTTGCCAGGGTGTGGTTCCTGGAGGGAGGCCCGATGAAGTACTGCATGCAGTGCGGTTCGGAGTACCAGGACGGCGTGAAGGAGTGCGCCGACTGCCCCGGCAGCCTGCTGGTGGACGCGGAGACCCTGCGCCAGCACCAGGCCCAGTCTTCGAGCGAGGCGGACACCCGCAAGTTCGTCCGCGCGGCCACGGCGGAGGATCCGCTGACCGCGGACGACTACGTCCGCGTGCTGGAGACCGAGCGCATCCCCGTCTTCGTCCGCCCGCGCCGGACCGGCTCCGTGGACGTCCTCACCACCGGCGTGCTGGAGCCCTGGTGGGAGATCATGGTCGGCGAGGAGTACCTGGAGCGCGCCATCCAGCTGCTGTCGCGCGAGAAGGCCGAGCTGGACGCCACCGCCGACGAGGCCGCCCGTGCCGCCGAGGAGGAGGAGCTGGCCACGGAAGCCACCAGCCCTCCACCCGGAGCGATTTGAGCGGGTCCGCGAGCCGTCAGGGGGAGCTGACGAGCTCGCCGTTGCCCGAATCGGGGTTGCGCGCCTCGTAGAGGCTCACGCCGGAGACCTTCCACTTGTCGTACTTCGCGTTGCGCGCGAGGAAGGTCTCCAGGTCCTCGTCCACCACCCGGCCGTTGCCATCGACGCCTCGGCGCGCATGGCGCAGCCAGGTGCGCTTGCCCTTCTGCACCACGAAGCCCAGGTGCGTCACCCGCGTGGCCTTCAGCGGCAGGTCCTCGCGCAGCACCACGAGGATGGTGCCCGAGGGCAGCTGGCGCGCGTGCGCCATCACCTTGTCCAGCGGAATCATGTCCAGGCTGTAGGTGCCCCGGGGCTGGTGCGCCTTGGGCAACCCCAGCGCCATCGAGGAGCGCGACGTCCAGGTGAGCGCGGTGAGCGCCTTCTGCACGCGCACCGTGTCCTCACCGCCGTAGCGCCGCGTCACGTCCGCCAGGAAGCCCTTGCGCTGGTTGTTGGGCAGCCACTGGGCCTCCATCAGGTGGTTGCGGTCCTCGTAGGTGGGGGTGTTCGCGTACCGGAGGCGCTCGAGCAGCCCCGCCACCTCGGCATCGGCGCGGGCCATGCTCATGGCCATCGCCTGCTCCACGAAGGTGAGGCAGTCCACCGCGTCCAGCCGGAAGGTCGGGTCTGGATCCACCCCGCTCCCCTCCCCCAGCGGAGAGTGGACATAGGGCGTGCCCAGGAAGCGCTCGCTCACGCGCAGCAACCGCTCCCGCAACGGGAGGCGCGAGTCCTCGGAGATGAAGGTGGCGCGCTCCTGCTCACTGAGCGAGGCCCACACCACCACCGGGGCCGTGGCGGGCTTGCGCGCCGGCGTTCCGGGCGCGGCCGGGGCCGGCGAGGTGCTCGAGGCGGGCGCGTGTGCGAGCAGTGCCCCGGCCAGGGCGAGTGCCTTCATTTCACCACCCCGGCCTTGCGGAGGATGGCCTTGCGCTCGTCATCCGCGAGCTGGAGCGTCTCCAGTTCCTTCTCGTAGGTGAGCTTCTCCTCGCCCTTGGCGTTCCACGAAGCGAGCACCAACCACGACATCATCGTCTTGTCGCCTCCCTGGTAGAGGATGCGGGCCGCGCCGGCCGCGAGCGTCCGGTCCTTGTCCTCCAGCAGCGGGCGGAGCGCGGGGGTGGACTGCTTCACCGGAAGTCCCTCGTAGAGGGCCAGGCCCTGGCGGCGCACCAGCTTGTCCTCCGAGGCCAGCAGCTTGCGCGAGAAGTCGAAGCCCTCGGGAGCGCCCAGCAGGCACAACCCGCGGGCGGCGGAGAAGCGGGTGCTCTCCGAGCTGTCGTCGAGGAAGGCCTTCAAGGCCGGCGCCTGCTTCTTGTCGCCCGAGGCTCCCACCGCCTCCAGCAGCAGGACGCGCGTCTGGGGATCCGTCTCCACGCGCGCCGAGTCGAGGAGCGCCTTGCCCACCTTGGGGTTGCGCGTGGCACCCAGGGCGCGAGCCACCTCGCGGCGCACCCCGAGCGACTTGTCCTGCAGCAGGGGCAGCATCACGTCGGTGCGTTGGCTGCGCAGCTTGCCCAGGCCCTGGACGGCGTACATGCGCACCGCCCCGTCCTCGTGCCTGGCCAGGGCCACCAGGGTGGGCTCCGCCGTGCGCACCTCCAGCCCGGCCAGCACGGCCGTCACGTCCCGCAGCCGCCGGGGCTCCAACACCCGGGGGAGGGCCTGGGAGATCATCCCCGCCGCGTGGGCCTCCTCGCGCAACAGACGCAGACGGGAGACGGCGGTGGGCACGGCCAGCTTCCCCTCCAGGACCTGAAGGACGAGTTGCTCCGTCTCCGCGCGGCGCTCCACGCGCTTCTGCACGGAGGGCGGCGCGGCCAGGACGGACGACGAGGTGAGTGCGAGGACGAGCAGCAGGCAGGCGGGCAGGGTGCGCACGGCCGGCCACGATGACAAGCCCCGCGCCGGGCTGTCAAAACCCCGTCCCGGCCCGCTCCCTCCCTCGGAGATGTGGGAGTGCCCGATTCTTGACCCTCCCCGACGCGATTGATACGACCGGGGCCAGTGTCTTCCAGCCCTTATCCCGAGGCCCCTCCCATGAAGCGACTCCTGGTACTGGTGGCTGCGGCGGGAGCCCTCGCCGGCTGTGGTCCCGTGAGGTCCACTTCGCACCTGTTGGATGCCGAGGTGCAGATCCAGGCCGCGCGCACCGCTGGCGCCGAGAAGCTGGCCCCCTACGAGTGGACGGCCGCCAACCTCTACATCCACAAGGCCCGCGAGGAAGTCAGCTACTCCGACTACCAGGCCGGTGTGGACTTCGCGGAGAAGGCCGCCCGCTTCGCCGCCGAGGCCCGCCAGCGGGCCATGGCCAACGCCAACGGCGAAGAACTTCCTCCTTCCAGCCCCAACCCCTGACGCGAGAGCCCCCTCCCGATGCGACGTCTCTTCGCCTCCTCGCTGCTCCTGCTCTCCGTGGCCTGCGTGAGTGGTAACAAGGTCCGCGCGGACTCCGAGGTCATCCAGGCCGACATCGAGCGCGCGCGCCGCAGTGGCGCCATGCGCTGTGCCCCGGTGGAGCTCGCCACCGCCGAGGCCCACCTCGACTTCGCCCGTGGCGAGCTGAGCCAGGGCACCAGCTACCGCGCCTCGGTGCACATCCGCACCGCCGAGACCGCCATCAAGCGGGCGCTCGAGTCCTCCAAGAGCTGCGCGCCCCAGAAGGTGCTGGTCAAGGAGAAGCCGGACACCCCCACCCCGCAGTCGCCCACCCAGGTGGAGATCACCCCCAAGCCCTCGCAGCAGGTGGTGGTGCAGATCGAGGAGCGGGACTCCGACGGCGACGGCATCTTCGACAAGGACGATCCCTGCCCGGACCGCGCCGAGGACCGCGACGGCTTCGAGGACTCGGACGGCTGCCCGGAGACGGACAACGACAAGGACGACGTGCTGGACGGCAACGACAAGTGCCCGCTCACGCCCGGCCCGCTGTCCAACCAGGGCTGCCCGGAGGACGCGCCCAAGGACAGCGACGGCGACTCGGTCTCCGACAACGCCGACAAGTGCCGCGACCAGCCCGAGGACAAGGACGGCTTCCAGGACGAGGACGGCTGCCCGGATCCGGACAATGATCAGGACGGCCTCATCGACACTGCGGACAAGTGCCCGGACGCCGCGGGTGCCATCCAGAACCTGGGCTGCCCCCGGACGGACAAGGACGGGGACGCCGTCGAGGACTCGCAGGACAAGTGCCCGGAGGAGCCCGAGGACAAGGACGGCTTCCAGGACGAGGACGGCTGCCCGGACCTGGACAACGACGCCGACGGCATCCCCGATGGCATCGACCGCTGCCCGGTGACGTCCGGCCCGCTGGAGAACGGCGGCTGCCCGGATGACGACAAGGACGGCGACGGGGTCGTGGATCGCCAGGACGTGTGCCCCGAGCAGGCCGGTACCAAGGAGATGCGCGGCTGCCCGGATCCGGACACCGACAAGGACGGTCTGGTGGACCGCATGGACGTGTGCCCCGAGCAGGCCGGTCCGAAGGAGATGCGTGGCTGCCCGGATCCGGATACCGACAGGGACGGCATCCCGGACCGCGTGGACGTGTGCCCGGACGAGCCCGGCGTGAAGGACGAGCGCGGGTGCGCCAAGAAGTACAAGATGGTCGTCGTCAAGAAGAACAAGGTCGAGATCAAGAAGCAGATCAAGTTCGCTTCCGGCTCGGCGAAGATCATCGGCAAGGAGAGCTTCGCCGTCCTCGACGACGTGGCGCAGGTGCTGCTCGACATGCCGAGCATCAAGAAGATCCGCATCGAGGGCCACACGGACTCGCTGGGCAAGGACCTGGTCAACCTGAAGGTGTCCCAGGCTCGGGCGGACTCGGTGATGGCGCAGCTCATCAAGCGCGGCATCGACCCGGGCCGGATGGAGGCCGTGGGCTACGGTGAGGAGAAGCCGATCGCCACCAACGGGACGGCGAAGGGCCGCGCGGAGAACCGCCGCACCGAGTTCAACATCGTCGAGCAGTAACCCCCTCTCCCTCCGGGAGAGGGTCGGGGTGAGGGTGCCGCGTCCTCCGGGCCGCGAGCACCCTCTTCCTTTTCAGGGACTCTCATGAACTCCAACGGGAGTGAGGGTCCTCAGCCGTCCTTGAGCAACTCGTGGAGCACTTCGGTGGCGTAGGAGCCCTTGGGCAGCTCGAAGGTGAGCACCACGTCCTCCCCTTCCACCTCGAGCGACGGATTCGAGAGCCGCACCCGGTAGGGCCTGCGCCCGCCCTGGGTCTCGTCGCCCCCGCGCTTGAAGTCGTCCAGCGTCACACCCTCATCGGCGAGCAGCTTCGCCTCGGCCTCGGCCACGGCATGAGCGGACGCCGTCATCTTCGGCCCGAAGAGGGGCCCGGCGGGGCTCACCTCCCAGGAGGCGGCGCGGGGCCCATCCACCTCGGGCGACTCGCAGACGAAGAGGCCTCCCGTCTCCTCCTTGCGCAGCACGTCCCCGAGGAGCGCCGTGTCGAAGGTGCCCGCGCGCAGCCGGTCCACCAGGGCGCGGTTGAAGAGGCGGGACTGGAAGGCCGAGAGGTACAGCTTGCGCTGGAACTTGTCGGGCCGGCGCGGCAGCCGCTGGCCCAGCACCAACAGGCGGCCGAAGTCCGCGTTGTCGCCGTCGCGGCCGAAGCGCTGCTCGCCGAAGTAGTTGGGCACGCCCCGGGTGCTCAACCGGGAGAAGCTCTCGCGCGCCGCGCCCACGTCCCGCACGCCCCTCAGGCGCAGCCGGAAGCGGTTCCCCCGCAGGTGCCCGGTGCGCAGCTTGTTGCCATGGCGCCGGGTCCACAGGACGCGCACGCCCTCCAGCGAGAAGTCCGGGACACGCGGCTCGGCCTTTGCCGGCACGGAGAGCAGCTGCCGGGTGATGGCCTGCCGGTCCTTCATGCCGGCCACTCCCACGTCTCCCTCGTCCACGCCCAGCGCGGTGGCCAGGGCACGCACCAGCTCGCGGGTGTCCCGGCCGCGCTTCTCCACCCAGAGGTACAGGTGCTCCCCCTCCCCCGAGGGCTGGTAGGCGGGGAGCTCCTCCACCTCGAAGTCCTCGGGGACGAGCTTGAAGGCGCCACCGCACCCCGGCACGTCCTCCGTCAGCCGGGGGAGCCGAGCGTCGCTCATGACCCGCCGAGCGTGGCGAGCATGTCCTTCACGCGCCGGGCGAGGTCCTCGTCCGCGCGAGACTCGAGCAGCTCACCGGCCTGGAAGAGGAGGAAGAACATGACGTCGCTGAGCGCCTGCCGGAAGGCGGCGAGCGGCTCCGGCCCCAGCGAGGCGCGGTAGCGCTCGTAGGACTCGACCAGCCGGACATCCGGCAGGCTCCCGTCCTGAGCGAAGGCCAGCCCCGCCAGCACGGGCGACGAGGACAGCGCCTGGCCCGAGAGCGCGGCGTTGGCCGAGGCGATGAACTCACGCGCCAGACCCTGCTTGGACACCTCGGAGGCGATCTCCCGGAAGATGCGGTTGAAGACGCGCACCACCTCGCGCACGTCCAGCACCGGGGTCTGCGTGGCCGACTGGGTGATGGCGCGCAGCCCGGACTGTGACACCCGCACCGCCGGCAGGCCGGTGGAGGACGGGCGCACCACGGGAATGCCCATGAAGGTCTTCGGGCGCACCGCGGGGAGGCCGGACAGCGACTGCGCCGTGCCACCCATGGGCTTGTCGGACAGCTGCACGAAGCCGCCCTCCAACAGGCCGTAGACGACCTTGGTGACGTCGAACTCGGACAGCCGGGCGGCCTGGCCCAGGTCCAGCAATGTGCGGCGGCCGTCCACCAGCGCCAGCACCTTGTCCTCATCCGCGTCCAGCTTGGCGTTCATCTGCCCCTTGCGCAGCACGTACAGGCGGCTGTGGGGGATGCGCTTGCGGAAGTGCGCCAGCTCGTCGATCTTCCGGATGCTGTCCATCAGCAGGCTCTGCGTGGACAGCTGGATGTTGTGGCCGAGCTTGTCCTCCACCGGCTGGTCCACGAGGAAGAAGCTGCCCTCGCGGCACAGGACGATGGCGTGGAAGATCTCGCTCACCTGGTGGGTGACGCACTTGAACAGGTCGTGCGCCTGAAGCAGGCCGCGCTCCACCAGGGTGCGGCCGATCTTCGAGGGAGGCTGCTCGCGCAGCACGGTCTCCAGCTGGGGCCGGTCCACGTAGCCCAGCCGGACGAGCACCTCGCCCAGCCGGTCCGCCACCACATCCGAGGTGGCGCCGCGCACCTCGCCCTCGCGCAGGATGACGGAGCGCTCACCGCCGGGCGCCTGCACGCGGACGACGCCGCTCCAGCGCGCCTGGCTGAGGAAGGCGATGAGGTCCGACAACGGGAAGCCAGCCGCGTCCCCGGACAGCACCACGCGCGGAGCGGCCAGCGCGCCGCCCTCTGCGGGGGTGCGCGAGAAGACGAGCAGATCCGGCGAGGTGGGCTGCAGCACGTACGAGCCCGTGCGGCCCACCAGCGGGGAGGGCTGCTGCGCACCCTGACGCTCGTCGGGGACGAGCTGGGAGCCGTCGATGCGGAAGCGTTGGCTCATGGCGCCATCAGTCGGCGGCCCACGCGTTCTTGTTCGCGCGCCACTCGAGCTCGTCCTCCAGGGTGTGGGTGAGCGCGTCCTCGGTGAGGCCCATGTTGGCGTCGTAGGAGCGGCCGTTGAAGAAGAGGCTGGGCGTGCCGTGGATGTTGGCCGCCTGGCCCAGGTTCTTGTACTTCTCCACTTCCTTCGCGTAGGTGCCGGCCTGGAGCGCCTTCTGCAGGTCCGCGCCCTTGAGCCCCAGCTTGTTGGCGATCTCCACGATGCGCGCGGGCGACAGGTTCTGCGCGTTCTCGAAGAGGGCGTCGTGCATCTCCCAGTACTTGCCCTGGTCACGCGCCCACATGGCCGCCTGGCCGGCGGGAATGGCGTTGGGGTGCATGGGCAGGGGGAACGGCACGGCGCACATGCGCACCCGGCTGGCGTTCTTCTTCGCGAAGGCCTCCAGCAGCGGGCGGGCCTTGCCGCAGTAGGGGCACTCGAAGTCGAAGAACTCCACCAGCGTCACCTGGGCCTTGGGGTCGCCCATGCACATGCGCGGGTCCACCTCGAGCGTCTTCCGGGGGGCGCGGAAGGAGGCGTAGTACTCGGAGAGCGCGACGATGATCTCCGTGGCCGGCACGCCCGCGGCGGCCTGCTTCGCCGCCAGACGGGCCATGCGCTTGCCGTGCTGGCAGGTGGTGTGCCCCTTCAGGCACTGGCCCAGGGTGTGGGGGCAGCCGCAGTAGCAGAACTCATCGGTGAGGACGGTGGACAGCTCGCGCTTCGCGGCGGGCGGCAGCGCGGAGAAGTCCATGCCCGGAATCCCGGAGAGCACGTCGCCACCGCGGGCCGGAGCGGCGGCCGGGGGAGGCGCGCTCGGAGCCGGGGCGGCAGGCTTGGGGGCGGCGGCCTGGGGCGGAGCGGCGGCCTCGGAGCTCTTGGAACAAGCAGCGGCCAGCAGCGCCACGGAGAGCGCCAGGAGGACTCGATTGAAACGGGCAGGGAGCACGGGCCGGTCTTAGCGATGCGCGCGGGGCTTGTAAAGCAACCCCGGCTCTGCGAGGGAGGGGCCCCGCGATATGCCCCGAATCCTCCTGCTGCATACCGGCGGCACCCTGGGAATGGCCGGAGGCCGCCCGTCCGCCCTGCGTCCCGCCGCCTTCTTCAAGACGCTCGAGCGCCGCTGCCCCGAGCTCTTCCAGCTCGCCGACATCGAGCTGGAGCTCTTCTCCAACCTGGACAGCTCGGAGATGCAGCCGGAGCTGTGGAGCCGGCTCGCCGAGCACCTCCACCGCCGGCTGCCGGACTTCGACGGCGCCGTGGTGACGCACGGCACGGACACGCTCGCCCACACCGCGAGCGCCCTCTCCTTCATGCTGCCCGGGCTGCCCAAGCCGGTGGTGATGACGGGCTCGCAGCGGCCCCTGGGTGAAATCCGCTCGGACGCGCGGCTCAACCTCATCGACGCGGTGCTCTCCGCCCTCCAGGGGCCTCCCGAGGTGAGCATCTGCTTCGACTCCCACCTCTACCGCGGCAACCGCACCCGCAAGGTGAAGGTGTCCGAGTACGACGCTTTCGAGAGCCCCAACTGCCCCCTGCTGGGCATACTCGGAGTGGATGCCACCTTCGCGCCGGGTCTGCGACAGAAGGGGCCCTTCCGCCTGCGCGAGAAGCTGGAGCCCCGCGTCTTCCTGCTCAAGGTCTTCCCGGGGTTGGATCCCGCCCTGCCCCTGGCCCTGCTGCCCCACGTGCGCGGCCTGGTGGTGGAGGCCTATGGCGCGGGCAATGTCCCCATCGACCCGGCGCTCGGGCGCTCGCTGCTCCCGCTCTTCCGGCAGGCCCGCGAGCGCGAGGTGCCGGTGGTGGTGGTGAGCCAGGCGCACCGCAATGGGGTGGACCTCACGCTCTACGAGTCCGGGGCGGCGGCACTCGCGGAGGGGGCGCTGAGCGGGGGCGACATGACGCCCTCGGCGGCGCTGGTGAAGCTGATGCAGGGGCTCGCCTACCACCGGAACAGGGAGGCGCTGGCACGCTTCATCCAGACGCCAATTGTCGGGGAGATGACCGAGCGCCCTCCAGCCGTTCAGGAGCGCCCGGCCAAAAACTCGAAACGCGCGCGTTAGGAGCGACCATCCGTGGGCGTCCGGTCCGAGGCCTGCTTGCTGGTAATCATCTCCGGCCCATAAGATGGGGGGCACGATGTCCGACGAGAAGACCGCCGTCCATTCGATTTCGGACCTGCTGGGTGCCGCGGCGCCACAGCAGCAGAGCGCGTATCTGATCGTCATCAGCACGAAGTCTCCGGCGGGCATCGGCCGGATGTTCAAGCTGGATCGATCGGAGACGGTGCTCGGCCGAAGCACGGAGGCGCAGTTCCAGGTCGAGGACGATGGCATCTCGCGCAAGCACGCGAAGGTGGTGTCGCTCGGGGATGGGCGCTTCCAGCTGGTGGATCTGGGCAGCACCAACGGCACGTTCCTCAACGGGCTGAAGGTGAGCGCCGCGCCGCTGTACGACGGCGACAAGATCCAGATCGGCTCCAACACGGTGCTCAAGTTCTCCATCCAGGATCAGCTGGAGGAGGCCTACCAGCGCAGCATCTACGAGTCGGCCACGCGGGACGGGCTGACGCGCCTGTACAACAAGAAGTTCTTCCTCGACACGCTGCGCAAGGAGTTCGCGTACTGCCTGCGCCACCGGGTGGCCCTGTCCCTGGTGATGTTCGACGTGGATTACTTCAAGAAGATCAACGATGTGTACGGGCACCCGGCCGGCGACTACGTGCTGGCGCGCATCGCGCAGCGGGTGAGCGACACCATCCGCACGGAGGACCTGTTCGCGCGCTACGGAGGCGAGGAGTTCGCCCTGATGCTGCGCGAGTCCGGTGAGGAGCAGGCCCTGTCGTGCGCCGAGCGCTGCCGGGTGGCGGTGGACCGCACGGACTTCATCTTCGCGGGCACGCCCATCAAGGTGACGATCAGCCTGGGCGTGGCCACGCTGCACGACTCGGACTTCGCGCAGGCGGAGGACATCATCGCCGCAGCGGACAAGTACCTCTACCGGGCCAAGCGCGCGGGCCGCAACCGCGTGGACGGCAAGGCCATCAGCGGTCCGTGAGTCAGGCCCTCTCCCCCTGGGAGAGGGTCGGGGTGAGGGTCTACGTCCCCTCGATCTCCAGTCCCGGCGTCTCCGCGAGCATCTCCACGCGGTTGCCGCCAGCGGACCGGGCCGACTCCAAGGAGTTCTGGGCCTGGCGGATGAGATCGGAGAAGGACAGCTCCCGCCCCGGAGCGAGCGCGGCCAGCCCCACGGACACGGTGGGGTGGATGACCTTGTCGTCGAAGGTGAGACTGGAGCGGGCCACGCGCTCGCAGACGCGGCGGGCCACGGTGTGGGCTCCGGCCAAGTCCGTGTGGGGAAGCAGCAGCAGCACCCGATCCGCCGAGTACTGCACCGGGTAGTCCGTGTCGCGCAGGGAGCGCCGGATGGCGAGCGCCAGGCCTCCATGCAGCTGCTCGCGCAGCTCACGGCCCACCCGCACCTCGAACGGATCGAAGGCCACCAGCGCGAGGGCCAGCGGCAGCCCGTGGCGCCGCGAGCGCTTCACCTCGACGAAGACGAAGTCCTTGAAGTGCGCGAAGGCGTAGAATTGGGTGAGCGGATCCAACAGCGCCTCTCCCGAGGTGCGCACCGTCTCGGGAGCGGACGCGGAGCGCTCCCGGCGCGCCTTGCGCACGGACGGGCCGCGGGTGAGCGTCCGCAGCTTCACCAGCTCGGGCAGGCGCACCCGTAGATCCTTCGGAGAGACGGGGAGCGGAAGGACGCCCTCCGCGAAGCTGGCCTTCCCGGGCTTCTCCTGGGCGGCCAGCACGAGCGCCTGCGGAAGCTGCTCCCGCACCGCGCGCGCCACCTGGGCCGGCCTCTCCACCGTGGGGCCCAGCACCACCAGCTGGGCCCGGCCCTGTGCCTCCTCCCACCCCGCCACGGCGGACACCCCGAGTCCCGCCTTCTCCAGGCCCTCCTTCAGCTTGCGGCGCCCGGCGGCACCCGGCTCGATGACGATGGCTCGTGTAATCCTCATTCCCACCTCTCCAGACCTCACACCATAGCGACGTACCTGGACGGCCCGCAAGGGGCGCGCGGGCCGTCAGGGAGGGCTGAAGCCGAGCCGCTCCAGTCCCCGCCGCGCCACGTGCTGGACATGGGAGTCCGGGTCCTTGGCGAGGGCCTGACTGAGGGCGGAGGCGGCGAAGGGCCCCCCCAGCACCCCCAGCGTCCGCGCGGCGGCCACGCGCACCGCGGGGACACTGTCCTCATGCAGCGTCTGGGCGAGGGGTTTCACGTGCTGGGCCCGGCCGATCCACTCCAGCGTCCGGGCGGAGGCCTCGCGCACGGCGGGGTGCTCGGAGCCGAGCAACGCCACCGCGGCCTCCGCCTGTCCCAGCTGGCGCTGCTGGCCCACCACGTCGAGGGCGGCGACCACCACCTCCGGCGCGGAGTCCCCGAGCGCGGCGGCGAGGGCCTTGTCTCCCTCGGGAGAGTGCGGCACGGCGAGCGCCCGCACCGCCCCGGCCCGCACCAGGGCCTGCGGGTCCTGGAGGAAGGGGGACAGCACCTGGAAGCGGCGCTTGCCACCGCCATCACAATCGGGGAGCTGGCCCACCGCCTCGCCCCGGGTCTCCGCGGGGAGCCGCGTGTCGCGCGCCACCTCCAGGAGGAAGGGCTCACAGCCCTTGTCGGTCGCGGCCACCTGCAACCACGCGCGTTGGGTGGCCAGCGTGGCCCCGTCCGCGCGGATCCGGCGGGCGGCGGTCTCCATCAGCGGCAGGCCCTCGAGCTCGGCGAGCCCGCGCGCCGCCTGCCGGCGCACCAGCACCTCCGTGTCGCCCAGGGCGCGCTCCAGCTCGCGCTGCGCCAGCGGGCCGTAGCGCCGCAGCGACTGCACGGCACCGCGCCGCTCCGTGATGTCGGCGGAGGCGAGCCCCTTCTGCAGCTTCTCCAGGTGCTGGGAGTAGATGGCGAAGAGGCGGTTGATGAGGACCTGGTCCGCCGGCTTCGCCTCCTTGAGGAGCATCCGCCCCACCGAGGTGCCCTGCTTGTCGGCCACGGAGAGGAGCGCGGAAGCGGGGGCGGCGTCAGCGGACTCGGGGCGTCCCTCCATGGCCCCGAGCACCACCCGGGCGGGTGGCTGGCCGAGGAAGGTGGCGAGGTGGGCGAGCGCCTCACCCCGGAGGGCGGCGTTCTCGGCGTACACCTCTACCTCCAGGGCCTCCCGGATGGCGTCCCGGCGAGACCAGACCCGGGCCGCCGCCGCCCCTCCCCTGCTCCCCGCGTCCTTGAGCAAGGAGGCGGTGGAGCGGCCCGTGTCCGCGGCGGCCCGCGCGGCGGTGAGACAGGCGAGCACCTCCTCCTTGGCTGGGACGTCGGCGACCCAGTCGGCGAGCACTCGGGATTCGGTGAGGCCGCGGGCCTTCGCCTGGGCCCGTAGGGATCCCCACCGCACCCGCCAGTCGGGGTCGGAGAGGGCCGATTTCAGCGCCGCCGAGGCATGGAGACCAGGCCTGCGCCCCAGCTCCATCACCCAGGCATCGGAGCGGCCGGAGGTGACGCACAGCTTGCAGACCTGGGTGCGAAGGGCGGAGTCCTGGATGTGCCTCTGGCAGGATGTCCAGCAGCCGATCGCTCCCTGGCCGCCGTGCTGACCGGCGGACAAGAACAGGACGAGGAAGAGGGCGGGGGTCACGGAGGGTCTATTTTAGCCTACCCGGCAAGCCCTTTTCTGCGGGTGTCCTTGCGTTTTCACGCCCGCTGCGTCATATCGGCGCCCCCCAACATCTAGCGCACGCGGAAGGAGGTGACAGGCATGCCCGGCATTCGAGTGAAGGATGGTGAGTCCATCGAGAGCGCCCTCAAGCGCTTCAAGAAGGCCACCGAGAAGGCTGGTATCCTCTCCGAGATCCGTAAGCGCGAGCACTACGAGAAGCCTTCCGTGAAGCGGAAGAAGAAGGCTCTCGCGGCCAAGAAGCGCGCGGTGAAGAAGGCGCGCAAGACGTACTAGCCGCCCCACGGGAGCCGGGGCCGCGTCAGTTCGCGCCCTGGCTCTCGTCCCTGTAGCACCCTTCCCACACATTCCTGGAGCCCTGTCATGGCCACCGTGAGAGAGCGCATCGACGCCGACCTCAAGGACGCGATGCGGTCGAAGAACGAGCTGCACACCAGCGTCCTGCGGATGCTCAAGAGCGCCATCAAGTACAAGGAAGTGGAGCCCGGCGCCTCCGGCCCCCTCGACGAGGGCGCCATCCTTCAGGTCATCGGCACCCTCATCAAGCAGCGCCGCGACTCCGTCGAGCAGTACAAGACGGGCGGCCGCCCCGAGCTGGCCGAGAAGGAGGAGCAGGAGATCTCCGTCCTCCAGAACTACCTGCCCAAGCAGCTGTCCGCCGACGAGCTGCGCGCCGAGGTCCAGGCCGCCATCACCCAGGCGGGCGCCAAGAGCGCCAAGGACATGGGTGCGGTGATGAAGCTCCTCACGCCCAAGCTCCAGGGCCGGGCCGAGGGCCGCGCCATCTCCGAGGAAGTGAAGAACCAGCTGTCCAAGCTGTCCTGACGTTTCCGGCCTCGAATGGCGGCGGGCGGGTTCTTGAGAACTTGCCCGGCCGCTGATCGGCCATTAAGGGTATTCCGGTTGACTTCCCGCCCAGGTTCCGGGCGGCCCTCGAAGCGCCGGAAATGGCCCTCCCTCTGCATACCCCCGACCCGAGCCGGACCTACATCGGCCCTCCTGCCCCGGGGGTCCGTGCCCCCTGTGTCAGGGGTGCGCCCCATACTCGTCCGCTGGAGCTGGCGCGCGGGCCATGTCGGTCCGGCCTCGCCGGGCGGAGGGGGTGGCTGTGATCCCCGAGCACAAGATCCAGGAGGTCCTCGAGCGGGTGGACCTGGTGAACCTCGTCTCGCGCTACGTCGAGCTGAAGAAGGCCGGCCGCGAGTTCAAGGGCCGCTGCCCGTTCCACCAGGAGAAGACGCCCTCCTTCTATGTCGTCCCGGAGAAGCGCTTCTATTTCTGCCACGGCTGCCGGGCCAGTGGCGACGCCGTGTCCTTCGTCCAGCGCTACCTGGGAAAAACCTTCATCGACGCGGTGAGGGACCTGGCCCGCGAGGTGGGGGTGGACCTGGAGGCGGCGCAGGACCCGGGCGCCCGGGAGCGGCAGCAGCTCAAGGACGTGACCGACCAGGCGGCCGAGCACTTCCGGACACTCCTGTGGGAGGAGGAGGGCCGCCGCGCCCGCGAGTACCTCGCCAGCCGCGGCATCTCCGAGGAGACCGCCCGCGCCTTCGGGCTGGGCTGGGCCCCGGCCGCGTGGACCTCGCTGGCGGACCGGCTGGCCAAGGTGGGGATGATCGACTGGGGCCTCAACGCGGGCCTCATCTCCAAGCGTCAGAAGGGCGACGGCTACTACGACTTCTTCCGCAGCCGCCTCATCATCCCCATCCGCGCCCCGGAGGGCCGTCCCATCGCCTTCGGCGGCCGGCTGGTGGACGCGGAGGAGGGCCCCAAGTACCTCAACTCCCGCGAGTCCCGGCTCTACAACAAGAGCGAGACCCTCTTCGGCATGGACCAGGCGCGCGATGAGATCCGCCGCCGCAAGGCCGCCGTCCTCGTGGAGGGCTACTTCGACTGCATCGCGCTGCACCAGGAGGGGGTGAAGCACACGGTGGCGCTGTGCTCCACCGCCCTTACCCCCGGCCACCTCAAGGTGCTCGGCCGTGCCGAGGCCCGGGAGCTCTTCCTGCTGCTGGACGGAGACCAGGCGGGCCTCGCCGCCGTGGAGCGCCTGGCCGGCCCCCTGCTCGCCGCGGGAGCGGCCGCCAAGGTGGCCCTGCTGCCCCAGGGGGACGATCCGGACACCTTCATCCGCCGCGAGGGCGCCACGGGCCTGGAGCGGCTGCTCGCCGAGGCCCGTCCCCTCACCCACCACGTCTTCCTCACCGTCCTGCCCCAGGGGAAGGAGGCCTCCTTCGAGGAGAAGATGGCCGCGTTGGAGCGGCTCAAGCCCGTGTCGGCCCAGCTGCCGGTGGGGCTGGTGCGCTCGGCCTTCTTCACCGCGCTGAGCGCCTGGTGCGGCCTGCCCGCCGCCGAGCTGGAGGCCACGCTGCGCGGCAAGGCGCCTCCCCAGGTGAAGCCCGTTCCCAAGCCCGGCCAGGAGGCGTCCTCCCAGGCGGGCCGGCCCAATGGACAGCCTGCCCGGGGAGCGGCCCCCACGGCCCCCCGCCCGCCTCCCGTGAAGCCCCCGGACGCGCTGGAGGCCATGTACGTGGCCGCCGCCCTGCGCGAGCCCCGGCTGGTGGCCCGCGATACCTTCCGCGTCTGCGACGAGCTGGCCCACCCTGGCCTGCGCCTGGCGCTCGCCCAGGCCACCTCCGGCATCGGCGTCGAGGACGCCCTCTTCGAGGCCCACGACACCGTCAAACGGGCCCTGGAGGCCGCCTGGCGCCAGCTGCCGGAAGGCGGCTCGGCCCTCGAGCATACGTTCCTGCTCGTCTGCCGGAACCTCATCCTCCGCCGTATCCGCGAGCAGTTGTCCTACATCGAGCGCGCCACCCGCCAGACGGTGGGCGCACATGACCTGTCCGAGGAGACCCGGCGCCTCCTGGCACAGCGGATCGAGTTGCTCGCATTGAAGAAAAGGGTGGAAGAGGAAATCCGCCCGCCTCCCCCGGGAACAAAGGCACCGATGCAACCGGTTTGAGTTCGCGTTTGTAAGAATCCTCCACTTTGCGATAGATCGGCCGGCTCGCTCCAGGCCAGGTCCCTGTTTTTCCAAGGAGAAGTACCCGAATGCCGACGCAGAAGCCCTCCTCGAAGGTGGCCGTCAAGCCCAAGAAGAAGGTGGCCCCGGAGATCCGCAAGAAGAAGAAGCCGGAGGACGCCGCGGCCAAGGGTACCGAGACCGCCGACGCCAACGCCCTGTCCGCCAAGAAGGCCGACAAGAGCGAGAAGGCCGCCGCCGCGGAGAAGGCCACCGAGACGCTCAAGAAGCGCAAGGCCGTGACGCAGGTGGATGACGGTGACGTCGATCCCGAGGAGGCCGCGGAGGAGGCGGCCGCCGCCGTCGAGGTCGATCCGGACGCCGTGGAGGACGAGGTGGATGAGGAGCCCATCGCCGACCGCAAGGAGGTCAAGGACCTCCTGGCCGCTGGCCGCGAGAAGGGCTTCCTCACCTACGACGAGGTCAATGACGCCCTGCCCGCGGACATCGTGTCGTCGGATCAGATCGACGACGTGATGAGCATGTTCGGCGACAACGACATCGAGATCGTCGACGCCCAGAAGGCCGCGCAGAGCACGGAGATCAAGCCCACGGTCGCGGTGGAGGAAGAGCGCGCCGAGGCCGAGGAGGACGAGAAGGACGAGGACGACGAGCCGGGTGGCAAGTCGAACGATCCTGTGCGCCTCTACCTGCGCAAGATGGGCAGCGTGAGCCTCCTCACCCGCGAGGGCGAGGTGGAGATCGCCAAGCGCATCGAGGAGGGCGAGAAGGAAGTGCTGCGCGCGCTGCTGGCGTGCCGCGTGGCGATGGTGGAGATCCTCGACATCGGCAACAAGCTGAAGAACGGCAAGCTGCGGGTGCGCGACGTCATCAAGGACGCGCCCGAGGAGGCCCAGGGCGAGGGTGAGGGCGAGGCCGAGGTGGAGGCCACGGAGGAGGGCGCCGAGGGCGAGGCCCAGCCGCAGCAGCTGGCGCAGAGCGAGCTGAACAAGATCGAGCAGATCAACAAGCAGATCGAGCGCATCCGCAAGTTCGCCAAGGACTGCGAGGCGCTGGACGCGGAGCTGCTCGGCAAGAAGAAGCTCACCGAGGTGAAGAAGAAGGAGCTCAAGCAGGAGGTGAAGGATCTCCGGACCAAGATGATGGAGGTCCTGGAGGAGATGCGGCTGAACAAGAAGCAGGTGGACCGCATCGTCGCCAACCTCAAGGGGCTCATCGAGCGGGTGGAGAAGGCGGAGGCGGAGCTGCGCGAGCTGGAGCGCCGCTACGGGGTGCCGCTGGAGCAGATGCGCGAGCTGCTGCGCGAGGCCAAGGAGGATCCCGAGGCCATGAAGAAGGCGCAGCGCAAGCTCAACGTGACCAGCGAGCAGCTGGACGCGCTGGAGCGCGACGTGCGCACCGCGACGCGCAACATCAAGCGCGTGGAGGAGGAGGCCAACCTCGAGGTGGACGAGCTGCGGCGCAACTACGAGGCCATCCGCCTGGGTGAGCGCCGCGCCGAGCGCGCCAAGACGGAGCTGGTCGAGGCCAACCTGCGCCTCGTGGTGTCCATCGCGAAGAAGTACACGAACCGCGGCCTGCAGTTCCTGGATCTGATCCAGGAGGGCAACATCGGCCTGATGAAGGCGGTGGACAAGTTCGAGTACAAGCGTGGCTACAAGTTCTCGACGTACGCCACGTGGTGGATCCGCCAGGCGATCACCCGCGCGATCGCGGATCAGGCGCGCACCATCCGCATCCCGGTGCACATGATCGAGACGATCAACAAGCTCATCCGCACGAGCCGCTACCTGGTGCAGGAGATCGGCCGCGAGCCGACGCCGGAGGAGATCGCGGAGAAGATGGAGCTGCCGCTCGACAAGGTGCGCAAGGTGCTGAAGATCGCCAAGGAGCCGATCTCCCTGGAGACGCCGATTGGCGAGGAAGAGGACAGCCACCTGGGCGACTTCATCGAGGACAAGAGCCTGGTGTCGCCGTCGGACGCGGTGATCAACATGAACCTGGCCGAGCAGACTCGGAAGGTGCTGGCCACGCTGACGCCGCGTGAGGAGAAGGTGCTGAGGATGCGCTTCGGCATCGGAGAGAAGAGCGACCACACGTTGGAAGAGGTGGGCCAGGACTTCGAGGTGACGCGCGAGCGCATCCGGCAGATCGAGGCCAAGGCGCTGCGCAAGCTGCGGCACCCGAGCCGCTCGAAGCGTCTGCGCTCCTTCGTGGAGAGCTGAGCCCCCCTCCTCCCTCTCCCTGCGGGAGAGGGTCGGGGTGAGGGTACCCGTCCCAGGAGGTCGCTCCGTGTCATGGGGCGGCTGAAGTAAGAAGAAGCCCCCGTTCCCACCGAGGATCGGGGGCTTTTTCCGTGTAAGCCCCCTCTCCCTCTGGGAGAGGGCTGGGGTGAGGGTCTACGCCGTGGGAGGTCCGATGCCGACGAAGCGGAAGACAGCGCCGAGGACGGGGAAGGAACGAAAACCGGAGCCTCCCCCACCCTTTCCCGAGGCGGTGCGCCGGGCGGTGCGAGCCATTCCGCGAGGGGAGGTGCGCTCCTACGCGCAGGTAGCGCTCTACGCGGGCAGGCCCGGAGCAGCGCGAGGAGTGGGGAGGGAGCTGAAGACGCTGGAGAACGTGCCCTGGTGGAGGGTCATCCGCTCGAACGGGACGCTGGCACCAAGCGTAGCCGTGGAACAGTCCCGGCGGCTGAAGGCCGAGGGCGTGGGCATGGAAGGAGAGGGCACGCGCTGGCGAGTGAAGCGCTGAGCAGGCCGGGCACGCGCCCCCCTTGCGCGCGAGCGGGGTGCGCGATACTTCCCGGGTTGGTACGGCGCCTCGGCGCCGTCCATGGGTGGCATGGGGGCCCTTAGCTCAGCGGTCAGAGCTGTCGGCTCATAACCGATTGGTCCCTGGTTCGAATCCAGGAGGGCCCATTCCCCTTAACCCCGCACAGCGCCTCGGGAATCTCCCAGGAGGCGTCTGCGCGTTGAGCCGCCCCCGCCGAGTTCCGCACCACCGGCGCACCATGCGGGCCGCCCACCGCCAGCGGGAGCACCTCGGCAAGGGGTTCCTCGGCTGGCTGGAAACTGAGCTGCTCCAGGCCCGCGCGCATGTCGTCAACGTCGAGATGTCCGTAGACCCCCGCCGTGATGGTGGGCGAGGAGTGCCCGAGGATGCGCTGCACCACCGCCAGCGGCACCCGTGCCTTGAGGAGCAGTGTGGCCGTGGTGTGCCGCAGGTCGTGGAAGCGGATGGTGCGCGGCTTGGGCGAGGGCCAGAGCGTGTAGCCACAGCCCGTCTTGGAGCAGCGGCGCACCTCGGAGGAAGCCGAGTGCTCGACGTGCCCGCAGCGGCGGCACTTGTGGGCCCACCCCTCGACAAGCTGGGCCCGGTTCAACGCCGAGCGGAGCAACGCGGCAAGGTCCACGTTCGGGGAGTGCATCGAGCCATCCGGGCGGGGGAACACCAGCCCCGAGGGGCTCTCTCGCATCGCATGGACGAGATAGGGCCTCAATTCGTGGTGGATGGGGACGACGCGAGCCCGCCCGCTCTTCGTGGTGCCCGCCTCCCAACTCCGCGTGACGAGGATTTCCCCCTGCTCAAGGTCCACGTCCACCTTCTGGAGGGCCACGAGTTCGTCCCGCCGCATCCCCGTATAGACGGCAGTGGCGAAGAGGCACCGCCACTCGGTGGGCACTTGGGCGAGCACCGGCCCCACCTCCTCGGCCTTGAGGTAGAACGGCACGCGCTTGGGCACCTTGCGCCGGGGCACGGCATCCGCAGGGTTGGCGCCCATCCAAAGCCCGCGCTGGATGGCCTTGGAGAAGATGGTCTGTGCGAAACCCTGGAGGTTGTTGAGCGACTTGGGCGTGAGCGCGTCCGCAGCGGCCGAGAGCGCCTCATCGATGCGGGCCGCTGTCACCTCGGGAAGAGCCAGCGCACTCAGGCGGGGGCGGAGGTGCTTCTCAGCCGCGCGCCGGTCTCCCTGCGAGCGGAGCTGTCCGGCGAAGTTCTGCGCGTACCAGGAGCGCCGCGAAAGCGATGCAGCCGCCGCCCCTCGCCCGGCCGTGCGCCCGTGAACCGGCAGGCGCGTTGCGCGTGCCGCTCTCGTTGCTGGCATGAACGCTCCCAGGCGTTCCCCCAGGCTGAGAAGGTGCGGGCCGCCAGACCTGGGAACCTGGCTGGCCGGCCAGCCGTGCCCGCAAGAACAGCCGTAGCAAGGGGGGAACGGGGTGACAAGCAAAGCGCCCGCTCCCGCCCCGTGAGGTCTGGAGGGCGCGGGAGGGCCGCCAGCGGCGCCGTAGCGGGCGCCCGGGGGTTGTGTCCCGGTCCTTCCGGACGGTGCCCTCCAGGCGCTTCAACTCGTCGGGCTTGGGCGGGCGTCCTGCGGTGAGTCCAGATGTGGGCATGGGTGGGCTCCGAAAAGGGACTAGGATTTTGACGGCGCGAGAAATTGACTGGGGCGCGGTCGCAAGGCTGAGGGTCCATAGGTCTCGAAGGCCCCCCTGGGGTGTCCTCCCCAGAGCCCGCGCCGCAGCCGCGCCAGGGGCCTCCGTGGACCCTCCTACGCCGCGCCCTTCCCTGCCCCTCGCCCGTGGCCGTTCGTCGCGCCTGGGCCCGCTCAGCGCGTCAGGGCGCCGCCGTGGGCCCTCCACGCCGCGCGGCTCGCAGGAAGCCGAGCGGGAGGCTGTGGGGGTTCTGCTCTGTCCGCCAGAACGACAAGGGCACGAACCGGCGTGTATGAGAATTTGACGGGATCGAGCCCCGGCGTATCTCCGGGTTTGGAGCGCTGCAACGCCGCGCTACAGGAGGATCGAATGAGCCAAGGGTTGGAGGTCGTTGAGGAGTTTACGTTTCGCAACGGGACCCGCTCGTACACCACCGCCAACGCGGTCATTGACATCGGCGCGCAGCAAACGTGCATTACGCAGGCGGTCGTCGACGAGCTTGAACTCGACCCGTGCGGCACAATCGACGTGTCGAGTCCAGGGTACGAACCGACGGCCCGCGACGTATACCGGTGCCTCGTCGCCTGGACGATGTACGAGGAGCAGGGGTTTAAGTCGACCCTCGATGTGATCTGTATCCCGGACGCAGAGGAGGTGCTGATTGGATTCGACTTCTTGCGCGCTCACGAGTTGTCCGTGGACATTCAGAACCGGGGACTAGTTGGGACCGCACCGGAAGGCGCAGTGCCCCTGACGGGAGGTGGGTACGCGCTCAACATCCCGCGCTCGTATCTGCTCAAGCTCAACGGCGAAAGGGCCAACGCTGCGAAGCCGGGGTCCATCCTACGACCACATCCCGCGTGGCGATTCACGGTGCCTGCCATCATCAAAAAGTAGCGCTAGGAGAACATCCGGTGCCCCGCTGGGCCTCTTTCGGGGCCTCGGGGCTCCGGGGTCTCGGGTTAGCGGCTCGGGTCTCCGGGGCTCCTGGGCGCCTTCCCGTGGGTCCGCTCCGGCGCCCCGTGCTCGGTCTAAGGCGGCTCTCCTCCGCCGCCTCCCGGGTTCTTCAAGGCAGCCCGGTGGATCAAGTTCCCTGTTCTTCCTCGGGGAACAGGTCGCGCAAAGGGACCTTGTAGGCCACGGATGCGGCTACCAGGGTAGCCACCGTGGGATTCGCGGTGCCTCCCTCTATGCGCGGCATCGACTTGGGGTGAACCCCGATCATCTCGGCGGCCTGCTCCTGAGTAAGCCCCCGCTCTTCCCGAAGTTCTCGGAGTCGCTTCCCGAGGCGCTTTAGCTCCCGCTTGATAAGGGGAGCCAAGTCCTTCCGTGTCCGAACTTCGGAAGGTCCGTGGGAGTGAGGTGACTTGCGAGGGGCGGCAGGCACGAGGCGACATTGGCCGGGTCAACTCACAAGTTACACAACTCGTATGTTTCCGACCTTATTGGGCGGCTACGGCCGCATTAGCCCACAGGTCATGTAACTGACGAGTTACACCACATACGAGTTACCATGTCTGCCGGCCCAATCGACGAAAGGACGGCCTGCATGACCGAAGAGACCGAGGTAAGGAGCCAGGAACCGAGGGCGGTTAGCCTCGACCTGGAGCTATCCACCCTGGCAAGTGCCACACGGGGAGCGGAGATCCTCGCGGACTACCAGACCCGCAAGGGCTTCATGGATGATGAGACGGAGGCGAATGCCCCCGTATGCATCCTCTCCATACTCTCCCTGGTGAGGGGACGCTTCGAGCAAGTGCGTCGGGTGATTCGTGGAGAGGAGGACCCAGAGCACATCTGGGGGCCTCACAACGCGATCACCCTCCCCGAGTCACTGGACGACGTTGACGGGGATATCGTCCTGTTCCCGTGGAGCGCCCGTGGGATGCCTCTGGTGCTTGCCCGTCCCTCGGCCTGGGGGGTCGAAGCGAAGGAGCGGAAGGAGCGGAAGGAGCGGAAGGCGATGATCCTGGAGGAACGGATGGCGAGGAATGGGAGGGGGTCCAAGAGACGAAAGGCGAGGGAACCGGCCCCGGAGTCCCCCAGCGCTCAGGGTGAGGAGTCGAAGGAACCCCCGCCCGCCGCTCCCTAGTCCTCCGTAGGTAGCTTTGATGTTCGGCCGATGGGGCGCGCGGGGATACTCCACCGCTCCGCCCTTCGGCCGAGCCCCGTTGCACCCTTCCCGACAGCCCGCCTACCGTCACGGCATGCGGCGGAATCGTGTGACGGAGGGGTGGTTCTGATGCCGAAGAAAGCTCAGAAAATTCACACGAAGAACGGATTCGAGTACCGCTGCGATCGCTGGTGGGAAGAAGTCACATGGTACTTCCGGCCGACGGACCGCGAACTTTGGGCCCATTGCTCGTTGAGCGCCACGAGGAGGACTCTGAAGGAGGATGTCGAGAAGCTCCTCGCAGACCCGAAGCAGGCGCTTGAGAACTACGACCGGGATATCGCGCGGAGTGCCGACGTTGCAGAGGCCGAGAAGCACCTTGAGCGCTGCAAACAGGCGCACGAGTACTACCAGAGCGACGCCTTCGATCCGGGCGGCCGACGTAACAATCCGGGAGCGGTTCGGCGCGATCTCGCCCGTGCGGCCGATAGCGGCGACGCAATCAAACGCGCAGAGCAGGCGCTCGAATCGGCCAAGCGGATTCGGGCGATCCTTGAGGCGGGCAACCGCCGACAAGCTTGAAAGGTTCCGGTTCCGCCTACAGGGGCGGGAACCGGGAACCATCGGACGCGCATCGACGCTGTACCGGGCGAGGAAGACGCCTTTTCCTCATTCCGGAGGCGCCTCAGGCTCCGACGCCTCAGGCTCCGACGCCTCAAGATCTGTAAGGGCCTCGGCTATCGACTCATCGCGCTCCATGTTGATGTACTGCTTCCTCACGATGCTCGTGATCGAATGCGCGATAGTTGGGGTGGAGAACCACGCTAGCGCCAGTGACTGCTCGGCAACACGGCCGAAGAGCACGACCTTCGTGTACCTCTTCTCATTGATGAGTTCTGCGAGCCACCGGCTGCACGCTTCGACCGCGCCGATCTTCGGCGTTAGGTCACGTCCGTTCGCATTCTGGCCAGGGTAGCAGTTGACCGCCTCCGCGATGTCGAAGTCTTCACGACGCTTTCCGGCGTTCGCCAGCGCAGTGTCGAATCTCTGGCCTGCAGAGCGGCTCTCCTGCGACGACAGCACCCTGCCGTCGCTCCACTCGTTGATGCCAGGAGCCTGAAACAGCAGCAGCGTCTCCGAGCCGTGAACCTCAGCGCTCAGAGGAACGTGGGCCCGACCACTCCTGGGACTGGGGACCAGCCCTTGGCGGGGGTGGTAGGGGCAGTTGCGGCATGTGTCGCTTTCCAGGTTCGGCATGATGGCGGCTCCCGCTGTCGTGCCTCAAGACGCTCCGCTGTCGGAGACAATGTGTCAATACAGGCGCGGCAATGCGCCGCCGGAGCCAAGAGGTTGAGAGCCGAACCAGGGATAGGACGTTGGAACCCTCTTTGCTCCTCAGCGCCGCCCCCGGGCGATGAACGCATCCAGGGACGCGGCCGGGATGCGGATGGAGCGCCCGACCCACACCCGCTCCAGTTCCCCACGTTCGAGGAGCGCGTAGACGGTGGCCCGGCAGACGGCTAGCTCTTCCGCCACCTCGCGCACCGTGAGCATCGGCGGGCCCACCGGCCGCACCACGTTCCGCACCACCGGCGCACCACGGCCAGTCGAAGCCGTGGGAGCAGTGCCAACCGGCACCGTCCCTGCCCCTTGCGGAACCCCAGCCCTTTCCGCAGGTTGCGAGCCGGTGACAGGGGCGGCGAACCCCTGCTAACCCGCTCCCTCCCGGCTCATAACCGATTGGTCCCTGGTTCGAATCCAGGAGGGCCCACTCCCCTTCCCCTGCTCAAGCCTTGGCCTGGTCGTCGCGGACCTTCTCGTCGCGCCCGTGGACGGCCGCGGGCGGGCTGGTGGCCTCCACGGCGGTGAAGGACTCGAGAATCTTGTACGTGTGGCTGGCGCCCCTGGGCACGAGCCACGAGTCGCCCGGGTTGAGCAGCAGCACCTGTCCCTCGAGGTGCAGCTCGGCGCGGCCCTTGATGACGTAGCCGACGGTCTCGTAATCGCGCGCGGTGGGGGGCAGCGGCTCGGCGGGCTGCTCGTTCTCCCACAGGCGCATGGAGACGCGGATGCCTCCGGCCAGGTACTTCTGCCCCATCTGCCCCCTGGGTGAATGCTGGGAGTCGACCTTCTTCACGCTGGTGTCGCCCATCTCGTCTCCTTCGCGGACGTTGGCGGTTGGCCTTTGCCGGACAAGGTAAGGAGCGACAGACGAGACGAACCCCGCAATGACACGCCCGCTCCCCCCTCGAAGAGAAGAGCGGGCGCGAAGGACACGGCCCGGGGGGCCGTGGCTCGAAGGCTCAGGCAGGACGAACGTTCTGCGCCTGCAAGCCCTTGGGGCCGCGCGTCACCTCGTATTGCACCTTCTGACCCTCGGCCAGGGAGCGGAAGCCATCCATGTTGATGGCGGTGTGGTGGCAGAACACGTCCTCGCCACCGTCGTCCGGCGCGATGAAGCCGAAGCCCTTCGCGTCGTTGAACCACTTCACGGTACCAGTTGCCATACTCTTTCCTGCTTTCTGCGTTCTGCTTCTACGGACTGCTGAACAGACACCCCGGACCTTGGGGTGCCAGGGTGAGGTAACGGTCCCCGCACCTCCCCCATTCCCTACCGGTCTTCCCGCACCGGCCTTCACACTTCTTCATAAGTACTGGGCGCCCGCTTCACACCCCCCCCGTACCTTCTGCACCAACCGATGGATGCCGGGCCGCTGACTGCCCGGCCGCTCACGGAAGGAGCAGCACCATGTTCGGATTCGTTGTCGGTACCGCCTGCCTGGCTGGCCTCTTCTACACCCTGCGCGGCAACCGCCGCTGGGGCCACCACCACCACGAAGGCCGCTGGAGCTGGCGCGGCCGGATGCGCTGGCTCTTCGAGCGCCTGGACACCTCGCCCGGCCAGGAGAAGGTCCTCGTCCAGGCCGCGGATGATCTCACCGAGGCCTTCGAGAAGATGCGGGACGAGATGAGTGCCACGCGCGCCGCCATCGCCCGCTCGCTGCGGGGCGAGGCCTTCGATGGCGCCGCCCTGCGCGAGCTGGACGCGAAGCACGACGAGCTCATCGACAACCTGCGCAAGACGCTGCGCGCCTCACTGTCGAAGACGCACGAGGCGCTGGATGCGAAGCAGCGGCGCGAGCTGGCGGACCTCATCGAGCACGGCTGGGGTCACGGCTACCGCCGCCATGGCTACGGAGGCGGCTGCGGCGGCTGGCGCGGCGCCCGGTCCTACTGAGCCGTCCAGAACCCCGGAACCCCGAAAGGAACACACCATGCGCCGCCGCGCCCTCATCGTCCTGCTCGCCATTGGAACCCTCGCTGGATACTCGTCCGGCTTCGCCAGCCTCTATCGCTGGCACCGCTACGGCCACGGCCGTGGCCACGGCTGGTCCTGCCACCACCACGGACACTCCCAGGCCCAGGCCCCCGTCACCGGCACTCCGGGCGAGCCCGGCCCGCGTTAGAGTCGAAGCACGCCCATGGCCACCCGCGTCCTCCTCATCGACGATGACACCCGGATGTACGAGCTGCTCGCGCAGTACCTCGGGCAGCACGGCATCACCGTCACCCATGCACCCGATGGAGGACGCGGACTGGCCGCGCTGGAGGCCAACACCTACGACGCCGTGCTGCTGGACGTGATGATGCCGGGCATGGACGGGCTGGAGGTGTGCCGGCGCATCCGCGCGAAGAGCACCCTGCCCATCCTCATGCTCACCGCGCGCGGCGACGAGACGGACCGCGTGGTGGGACTGGAGCTCGGCGCGGATGACTACCTGGCCAAGCCCTTCAGCCCGAGAGAGCTGCTCGCGCGCCTGAGGGCCGTGCTGCGGCGCGCCCAACCCGCGTCCGTGGCCGAGAAGCTGGAGTCCAGCGGCGTCTCCATCGACGTATCGGCCCGCGAGGTGCGCGTGGGCGGCCGGCTGGTGGAGCTCACCGGGCTCGAGTTCGACATGCTGGTGGCCCTGGTACGGCGGGCGGGGCGCGTCATTCCCCGCGACGCGCTGCTCGGCGAGGCCGGCCGGAGCGACACCGTGGTGGGCGAGCGCACCGTGGACGTGCACATCTCCCACCTGCGGCAGAAGCTGGGCGACGAGGGCTCACGCCTCATCAAGACGGTGCGCGGCGTGGGCTACCTCTTCGCCAAAGAGGGCCCATGAGACGGCACTCGCGCTTCCACCCGGGCCATCCGCCTCACGGGCATGGGGGCTGGGCCCGGCGGCGAGGGCCCATGAGCCGGCTGGGCTGGTTCATCCGGGCCCACCTGCGCCGGCGGCTCTTCGTCTGGTTCGGCGTGTCCATCTTCATCACCGTCCTGGTGGTGGGCACGGTGATGAGCGTGATGGGCGGCCTGATGGGCGGCTCCCCCTGGCATCAAGAGACGGAGCGCGTGCGCACCTTCGTCAGCCACCAGCTCGCCGCGGTGTGGGACGAGCCCGCGCGCCGGGACGCGCTCGTCCGGTCGGTCACCCGGGACCTGGGCTTCGACGTGGAGCTGCGAGATGCCTCCGGGGCCCTGCTGGTGCGCACCGGCGGGCCCTGCTCCCCCCACTCGGAGCTCACCGTGCCGGTGGAGCGCGAGGGCGTGAAGCTCGGCACGGCGAAGGCCTGCTACGGACGCTTCCGGCCCCGGCAACCCTGGCGGGGGCCCATGGTGCTGCTGCTGGCCGGAGCCACGCTGTGGATGGCCACGGGGTGGCTCGCCCGGCAGCTGTCACGCCCGCTGGACACACTGGCACGGGCCGCACAGGAGCTCGGTGAGGGCAAGCTGGACGCGCGCGTGCAGTTGGGCCGGCACGCCACCGGGGAGATGTCCGTGCTGGCCGAGGCCTTCAACGAGATGGCCTCTCGCATCGAGCGGCAGATGGCGGACCAGCGCGAGCTGCTGGCGGCGGTGTCACACGAGCTGCGCACGCCGCTGGCGCGCCTGCGCGTCCTGGTGGAGCTGATGCGCGACGCCGGAGGCCCGGAGCGCACGGCGGACCAGATGGAGCGCGAGGTGGTGGAGCTGGACGCCCTGGTGGGCGAGCTGCTGGCGAGCTCGCGGCTGGACTTCGGGCAGCTGAGCGCTCGCGAGTTGGATGGGAAGGACCTGGCGGTGCGGGCGCTGGAGCGGATGGGGCAGCCGGTGGAGACGCTGACGGTGGAGGTGGCCGACGCGAAGCTGGTGGGGGACGCCACGCTGCTGGGGCGGGCACTGGCCAACCTGCTGGACAACGCACGCAAGCACGGACAAGGCGCCGAGACCCTGCGGCTGCTCGAGCGCGACGGACGACTGGCCTTCTGCGTGGATGACCGGGGCCCGGGGCTGCTGCCCGGCGAGGAGACGCGCATCTTCGAGCCCTTCTACCGGAAGGATCGGGGCGGAGAGGCGCGAGAGGCGGGCTCGCTGGGACTGGGGCTGGCGCTGGTGCAGCGGATTGCCCGGGCGCACGGTGGCGACACCTTCGCGGAGAACCGACCGGGAGGAGGAGCCCGGGTGGGCTTCACCCTGCGGAGAGAGGGGCCCTCGTCCCAAACGTAAGGGAGAGGGTTCCAAACCAACCACCCTCTCCCTCTGGGAGAGGGCCGGGGTGAGGGTATCCGTCCCCTACTTCATGCCCCCGGTGGCGGAGCCCTTCGCCTGCGCGGTCGCCGCGAACTCGAAGGAGACAGAGGTGGCCTCGCCCTCCTTCACGGACACCTCGGCGGTCCGGGTGCCGAGCGTCTCGTGCCAGGCCTCGAGGGTGTAGCTGCCGGCGGGCAGGTGCTCGATGGAGAAGGAGCCATCGGCGCCGGAGGTAGCGAAGTACGGATTGGTATTCACCACCACCCAGGAGACCATCCACGGGTGGATGTCGCACTTGAGGCGGACCACCTCGGCCTCGGCGGGCAGGTTGCGCTCCACGGCCTTGCCGTTGGGGGGCTGGGCCACATTGAAGAGGGTCTTCGCCCCGGCGAGCGCGCGCGCGTTGTGCAGCGTGCCATCGCTGTTCTTGATGAGGATGGGCTGACCGGCGGCGACGCCCTGCACGCGCGGCAGGTAGGTGCACTGCTGCTGGTCGATGATCGCGGGCTTCGCCGGACGCGAGCGGGGCACCAGGCCGCGCACGCGCACGAGCACGTTGCCCAGCTTGCCGTCCTTCACCTGGAGGGACTGGTCCGTCAGCGCCATGCCCTGACAGGCGGGATCCTCGCTGGGCGCGACCGGGGCCGCCGCGGGAGGCATGCCCTTGAAGGAGACGGTGCCTCGGACGGTGCCACCACCGACCTCGGGGGCGGGAGCCTCCGCGGGGGCCTCGGCCTTCTTCACCGCGGCCGGAGCCGGAGCGGAGGGCGGGGGGGTGGACGCCCGGCCGGTGACCGGCGCGGACTGCTCTTCCTTGCAGGCCGGAAGGGCGGCGAGCCCCACGGCACCGAGCACCGTGACGCCCAGCATACGCAGCTTCATGTGAACTCTCCCTCGTGGCGCCCCCACGTACCGGCTCGGGTGCGGGCTGCCTGATGTACTGGGTCTTCCTGTCGTAGCAGAAGAGAGGACCCGGAAGTCAACGCAGGACAAACCATCCCATCATTCACGGCGGCTGACGCTGAAGGCGGCCAGCGCCAGGAAGACGGTGGCGAAGGCGAGCAGCACCGGAACCTCGAGACCCGCGCCGGAGGAGGCGGTCCCCACGGCGAGTGAAGCCTCGGCGCCGTAGAGTGCGCGCCGGATGCCTTCCACGGAGAAGCGCATGGGGTTGAGGCGCATCACCCAGGCGAGCAGCGGCCCGGCCCCCTTGAGGGGGAACATCGCGCCGGAGAGCACCCACATGGGCAACAGGACGATGCTCATCACCGCGTGGTAGCCGGCGGTGGAGCGAACCCACCAGGCGAGCGCGATGCCCATGCCGGTGAGGCCCAGGGCGGACAGCACCATCACCCCCAACAGCAGCGGCACGTCCAGGGTGGCGGCCTTCACGCCAGCCATGGGGGCGAAGAGGAGGAAGAGCGAGGCCTGCAGCAGCGCGATGGCCGAGGAGCCCAGCGCCTTGCCCAGCACCACCGCCAGGCGGGAGCCCGGCCCGGCGAGGACGGACTGGAGGAAGCCCTCGCGCCGGTCCTCGATGACGGAGATGGTGGCGAAGATGGCGCTGAAGAGCACCACCATGGTGACGACACCGGGGAAGGAGAAGCGCTGGTAGTCCATGCCCTGGGCGCCCTCCACGCGGAAGGAGCCGGCGAAGCCCGCGCCGATGACGAACCAGAAGAGGATGGGCTGGGCGAGCGCCCCGACGATGCGGCTGGGCTGACGGAAGAAGCGCACCACGTCGCGCGCCAGCAGCACGCGCACGGTGGACCACTGGAGCGCCAGCGCGCTCGGGGCTCTGGCCTCCGCGCCGGAGTCCCGTCGGATGTCCAGCTCCGGCCCGGACGGCCCTGTCTCGGGCACCTCGGAGCCGGGAGCGGTGGTGGCGTGGGCATTCATCAATGACGACTCCTGCGGCGAGCGGGCTCGGCGGCGGGCTGGTCCGCCCCGAGCACGCGGCCGGTGAGTTGGAGGAACACGTCCGCGAGCGTGGGACGGCGCAAGGACACGGAGGCGAGCCGGCCGGCCGGGAAGGCCTCCACCAGCCGGGGGACCAGGGCGTGCCCCTGCTCCACCTCCACCTGCACCCGGCCCTCCACCACACGGGCCTCCAGGCCCAACCGGGTGCGCAGCTCGGCCGCGAGGGCCTCGGGCTCCCGGGCCTCCAGGGTGAGGATGTCCCCGCCCACCCGGGAGGCCAGCGCCGCCGGGGTGTCGGTGGCCACCAGCCGGCCGGAGTCCAGCACCGCGAGCCGGTCGCACATCTCCGCCTCGTCGGCGCGATGCGTGGTGAGCAGCACGGTGAGGCCCTCGGCGTCACGCAGGGCGCGCAGGTGCGCCCAGAAGGAGCGGAAGGAGGCCTCGTCGAGCCCCTGGGTGGGCTCGTCCATGAGGACGATGCTCGGCTGGTGCACCAGGGCGCGCGCCAGCTCCAACCGCCGGCGCATGCCTCCGGACCAGGTGGAGACCCGCTCGTCCCCGCGCTCCTCGAGGCCGATGAGGCGCAGCATCTGCTCCACGCGCTCGCGGGCCCACGCGCCCGTCAGCCCATACAGCCGGGCACCGAGCATCAGGTTCTCCCGCGCGCTCATCAGGTCATCCAGGCTGCTGCGCTGGAAGATGATGCCCATGCGCTGGCGCAGGGCCGGATCGTTGAGCGACAGGGGCCGCCCCTCGAACAGCACGCGCCCGGCATCCGGGGCGAGCAGTCCGGCGAGCAGCTGGAAGGTGGTGGACTTCCCGGCGCCGTTGGGGCCGAGCAGGCCGACGATCTCCCCCGCCCGCACCGAGAGGCTCAACCCATCCAGCGCCACCCGCTGCTTGAAGCGCCGGGTGAGACCGTCGAGCTGGAGCAGGGGCGCCGCGGAGCGGCCAGGCGCCGGAGAGAGGGCCTTCAGGGCCGTGGACATCCTCGAATCAACCGTGTCCCCCGCTGTCGAGCATCAGCGCGGCGAAGAGGCCGGCCAGGTACAGCAGGCTGAACAGGAACGTCTGGCGGGCCCAGGTCCTTCCCAGCCTCCGGAAGAGCCCCATGGCCCCCAGCCCGAGGAACGACAGGCCCAGCACCACCGCGGCCGACAGGTACCAGCCTCCGGCGATGCGCAGCTGGAAGGGCAGCAGCGTCATGGGCACCAGCGCCACCAGGTAGAGGACGATCTGCAGGCGGCTGGAGTCATCGCCCCGCTCGAGCGGCACGGACTTGAGGCCGGCCGCCGCGTACTCGTCCTTGCGGAACAGGGCGATGGCGATGAAGTGGGGGATCTGCCACAGGAAGAGGATGGCGAAGAGGACGTAGCCGCCCGCGTCGATCTGCCCCGTCACGGCCGTCCACCCCATGAGCGGAGGGAGCGCGCCGGGCACCGCGCCCACCAGCATGGCGGTCGAGGTGCGCGGCTTGAGGGGCGTGTACATGAGCACGTAGCTGATGAGTGCCAGTAGCCCCAGCCCGGCGGTGAGCAGGTTGGCGCCCAGGGCGAGCGCGGGCAGGGACACGGCCGCCAGCAGCAGGCCGAAGCCCAGCGCCATCGCCGGCTCCATGCGGCCCGAGGGCAGCGGGCGGTTGCGGGTGCGCGCCATGAAGCGGTCGCTGTGGCGCTCCCAGTAACAGTTGAGCGCGTTGGCGGCGCCCACCGTGCCGGAGGTGGCCAGCAGCGTCACCAGGATGCGGCTCACCGTCAGCTCACCCGGGGCCAGCCACATGCCGCCCGCGGTGGTGGCGATGACCAGGCCCGACAGCCTGGGCTTGGTGAGGGACAGCAGATCCGAAGCGATGTTCGACTGGCTCACGGCTCGCGCGCTCACGCGGACTCCCCTGCTGGAAAACGCCATTCCCCTTACACAGAGGGGCGGCCCACATCAAGCAAACGGGCGCGGGATGAAGACCATCCCCGCGCCCGTCGACATCAGTCCCGCTTGTGGGAAGCGGGAGCCCGGCTCACAGCGCCTGGGCCTGGGCCACGAACTCGCCCTTGGGCTCGCGCTTGATGTACTCCTGCGCCAGCAGCTTGGCCTTGGCGGCCTGCTTCTTGTCCTTGGCGAGGAACGCCGCGTAGTGGAAGTAGGCCGGAGCGTACTCCTCGTCCGCGTTGAGCGCCTTCTGGTACGTCTCGTCGGCCTTGGCGGTGTCGCCCTTGCCCTCGAAGACGCGCGCCAGCTCGAGCAGCGTCGTGGCGGCCCGGTCCGGCTGGCCGATGAACTCGGTGGCCGCCTTCTCCAGCGACTCCTGCGCCTTCGTCCACTCCGAGCGCTGGCGGTAGATGGTGCCGATGGCCAGACGGGCCTCCGGGTTCTTGGCGTTGGCGTCCTTCACCGCGCGCTCGTACGTCTTGAGCGCGTCGTCCAGCTTGTTCTGCCGGCGGTAGGCGTCACCCAGCATGGTGAGCAGCTTGGGGCTGTCACCCATGGTCTTGATGGCGGTGGCGAGCGCCTCGGAGGCCTCCTTCTCGCCGCCCGGCTTGCCCATGAGGGCCTTGGCCAGCTCGACGTAGAACTGGGCGCGGGTGGGGTCGATCTTGATGGCCTTGCGGATCTCCGTGGCGGCCTGGTCGAACTGGTTCTCCAGGAGCAGCCGGCGGCCCTTGATGAGCGACAGCTCGGGGCTGAGCTTGTCCAGGGTGAAGCCGGTGTCCTCGGCCTTGATCAGCTCCTGACGCGCCTTCTCCTTGTCGGTGGGCACGCCGGTGACCTCGGAGATCTTCGCCTGCTCCTCGGGCTTGAACTTGTCCATGCCCGCGGACACGCGGGAGATGAGCAGCGAGCGCGCCAGGTAGGCCGCCGCGAGCTGACGGGGCGACGGAGGCGGCTGGGCCTCCAGCAGCTTCTTCACCATGACGGCCGCCAGCTCGTAGTTGGGCGAGTCCTGCTCCAGCATCAGCAGGGACTTGCCGAGCAGCGACTCGGGGTGGTCCTTCTCGTAGCGCAGGGCGAAGTCGTAGTTCTTCCAGGCGGTGCCGTCCTGGCCGAGCCGGCGGTACACCGCGCCGAGCGCGGCGTAGATGCGCGGATCATCCGGGGACAGGCCCTGGGCCTTCTCCAGGTTGTCCTTGGCGCGCTCCATGTCGCCCGCGTTCATCTGGATGAGGCCGAGCGTCAGGTACAGCAGCGAGCTGCGCTTGCCCTGCTCGTCGAAGGACTTCACGCGCTGCTCGAGCTCGGTGAGAGCCTCCTTGCCCTTGCCACCGTACGTCTTGACGAGCGCCTCGGCGGCGTAGAGGTGCGAGCTGATCTCCCCGCTCTTCTTGGCGGAGACCAGGTGATCCTCGGCGCGGCGCTTGGCCTCGTCGCCGCCGCCGTGCTCACCCCAGCGGATGGCGTAGGCGTAGGCCAGGTAGCCGTGCGCGGCGGTGGAGTCGGCGTCGACCTCGAGCGCCTTGTCGGCGGCCTCGCAGGCCTTCTTGTAGGAGTCGAAGGAGTCGTGCTTGAGCTGCTCGGTGGCGGCCTCGAGCTGCTTCTTGATCTCCCGGTTGCGCTGAGCGGCCATGCGACCCTGGACGAAGAAGCCACCCAGGATGACGGGCAGGGCGACCAGCAGGCCGAGCGTGACGTACTTGCTCGCACCGGAGCCGGACTTGCGCGGCTTGCGGGGCGCGTCATCGTCGTCGTCGGTGTCGACGTCGTCATCGACCACCGCCGCACGGGCCACCGGGCGCGCGGGCTGCGAGCGCTTGGGACGCGGCGCCTCCTCCTCGTCCTCGGCCGCGTGCTTGCGGGAGGGCGCGGGAGCCGGCGCGGCCACCGGAGCGGCGGCCACGGGCGCGGGCGCCGGAGCGGCGGCCACCGGAGCGGGAGCCGCTACGGGAGCGGGAGCCGCCACGGGCGCGGGCGCGGCCACCACGGGTGCTGGCGCGGGCGCGGCGGCCACGGGGGCCGGCACCGCGTACTGCTGCATCGCCGCCAGCGTGTCGGCATCGGCCGGATCCGCCTCGTACGCCTTGAGGAGGTTGGCCTTGCCCGCGTCGGCCTCGCCGGTCTTGAGTTGGAGCACACCGGCCATGCGCAGCGAGGCCTTGTCGGTGGGCTGGACCTGGAGGGCGCCGAGCACCTCTTCCAGGGCCTTCTTGTCCTTGCCCTGCTCGGAGTAGACGCGGGCGAGGAGGAGGCGGGGATCGGCACGATTGGGGTGAGCCTTCACCCCTTTCTTGCAGACGACCATCGCTTCCATGAAACGGCCCATGGCCAGATAGGCCTCGGCCAGTGGCTTGTAGGCTTCAGATGAGGGGTCGGAAGCGAACGAGTGCTCCAGCTTCGCAAGCTCGGCCGGGCTCAACGTCTTCGATGATGGAGTAGACATTCCGAAAGGGGCGCCTGTGGAGGGGGTTCTTATGACACCCCGAGTTGCCGCGCGTCAATCGCACAAGAGGGCCGGAAGATTCCCGGCTTGACACGTGGAATAGGGTCCTGTAATTGCCCGTTCGTCTTTCGGCGGCGAGAAACCGCGTCGCCGGTAGGACACCCAATGTGGGGGTGTAGCTCAGTTGGGAGAGCGTCGCGTTCGCAATGCGAAGGTCGTCGGTTCGATCCCGTCCACCTCCACCATGAAGTGAGAAGGGCCTCACTGGAAACAGTGAGGCCCTTTTCATTTGGGCTTCGAGTTCGTTGAAAAGCTCCGGCGCTCTGTTATCCGGGGCCGATGACCGAACAGCCCTCGCTTTCGTTCTTCGCCCGTTTCTGGCTCGCGTTCGTGTGCTTCTGGCGGATCTGGTTCAACCCGCCGTTCGCGCAGGCCGTACTGCCCGTGCGCGAGGCCGACAAGGCTGGCCTGCTGCCGGCCGGAGCCACGCCCGCCGAGCTGCCGAACAAGGCAGAGCCGGTGGAGAAGCAACCGCCCGCTCCGCCGCCCCCCGAGCGGGAGCACGCCTCGGCCCTGCAGGTGCTCGCCATGCTCCAGCGGGAGGGGCGCCTCATCGACTTCCTCCAGGAGGACGTGGCCGCCTTCCCGGACGCGGACGTGGGCGCCGCGGCCCGCATCGTCCACGAGGGGTGCCGCAAGGTGCTGCGCCAGTACCTCACCCTGGAGCCGGTGCTGCCCCAGTCCGAGGGTGACGCGGTGAACGTGCCCGCCGGCTTCGACGCCCAGCGCATCCGCCTCACCGGCAACGTGGCGGGCCAGCCTCCCTACAACGGCGCGCTGAAGCACCACGGCTGGGTGACCACGGCCGTGAAATTCCCGTCCACCAGTCCGGCGATGGACCCTCGGGTCCTCGCGCCCGCTGAAGTCGAGCTGCCCTGACACCAGATTGAGCCCATATGGCCCGATACGCGATTGGAATCGATCTCGGCACCACGCACTCCGCGGTCTCCTACTTCAACCTGGAGGAGGCCAGGCCCCGGGGCGCCGCGCAGTCGATGCTGCCCATCCCGCAGCTGACGGCGCCCGGCACGGTGGAGGCCCGGCCGCTGCTCCCCTCCTTCCTCTACCTGCCGAGCGGCCAGGAGTTCCCCCAGGGCAGCCTCGCGCTGCCGTGGAACCCGGCGGCGACCAGCATCGCGGGTGAGTTCGCCCGCGCGCACGGCGCCAAGGTGCCCACCCGGCTGGTGTCCTCGGCGAAGAGCTGGCTGAGCCACCCGGGCGTGGACCGGCGCGCCGCCCTGCTGCCCTGGCAGGCGCCCGAGGAGGTGCAGCGCGTCTCGCCGGTGGAGGCCTCCACCCGCTACCTGCGCCACCTGCGCGAGGCGTGGGACCACACCTTCGCCCGGACGAAGGAGGACGCGGGCAACGCCATGGCCTCTCAGGACGTCATCATCACCGTCCCGGCCTCGTTCGACGCCGCCGCGCGCGACCTGACGCTCGAGGCCGCCCGGGCCGCGGGTTTGGAGAACATCATCCTCCTGGAGGAGCCGCAGGCGGCGCTCTACGCGTGGCTGGAGGCGCAGGGCGAGGCGTTCCGCAAGCGGGTGAAGGTGGGCGAGGTCATCCTCGTGGTGGACGTGGGCGGTGGTACCACGGACTTCTCGCTCATCACCGTGAGGGACAGGGCGGGCGACGTGGAGCTCACGCGCGTGGCGGTGGGCGACCACATCCTCCTGGGCGGCGACAACATGGACCTGGCGCTGGCGCACACGCTCAACCAGCGCCTCACCGCCGAGGGCAAGAAGCTGGACGCCTGGCAGTTCAACGCCCTCACCTACGGCTGCCGCATGGCCAAGGAGACCCTGTACGCGGACCCGGCCATGGCGAAGGCACCCATCGCCATTCCGGGCCGGGGCTCGTCGCTCATCGGCGGCACGCTGCGCACGGAGCTGGCCCGCGAGGACCTGGACCGTGTCCTCACCGATGGCTTCTTCCCGCCCTCCCCCGCCACGGAGTTGCCGCGCATGGCCCGGCGCACGGGCCTCGCGCAGATGGCGCTGCCGTACGCCCAGGACCCGGCGGTGACGAGGCACCTGGCCGCCTTCCTCACCCGTCAGGCGCAGGCGCTGGCCAACTCGCCGGACTCGCCGGTGGACGTGGGCGGCAAGTCCTTCATCCACCCCACCGCCGTGCTCTTCAACGGTGGCGTCTTCAAGGCGGGCCCGCTCAAGGCCCGGGTGATGGAGGTGCTCAACTCGTGGCTCACCGCGGATGGTGGCCAGCCGGCCCAGGAGCTGTCGGGCGCGGACCTGGACCTGTCCGTGGCACGCGGCGCGGCCTACTACGGCTGGGTGCGGCAGGGCCACGGCCTGCGCATCCGCGGCGGCACGGCGCGCGCCTACTACGTGGGCGTGGAGACGGCGATGCCCGCGGTGCCCGGCATGGAGCCCCCCGTGAAGGCCCTGTGCGTGGCCCCCTTCGGCATGGAGGAGGGCACCCAGGCGGACGTGCCTCCGCAGGAGTTCGGCCTCGTCACCGGCGAGCCCACCAGCTTCCGCTTCTTCGCCTCGTCCGTGCGGCGCGACGACAAGGTGGGAGTCATGGTGGACGACGTGGACGGCGACGAGTTCGAGGAGCTCGCCCCCATCGAGACGACGCTCCCGGGCACGCCCACGCCCTTCGGGGACCTCACACCCGTCAACCTCCAGGCGGCCGTCACCGAGGTGGGCACGCTGGAGCTGCGCTGCCTGCAGAAGGACGGCCCCGGGAAGTGGAAGCTGGAGCTCAACGTCCGCATGAAGGAGTAGAAGGGGCCCGCGGCCAGGGAGGGCCGCACGCACGCCTATGCACATCGTCGGCATCGACCTCGGAACCACCCATTGCGCCGTCGCCTCGGTGGACCCCTCGAAGGGGCCCGCCGCACCCGTGGAGGACTTCCCCGTCCCCCAGCTGGTGCGCCAGGGCGAGGTGAGCCCGCGCTCGCTGCTGCCCTCGTGCGTCTACGTGCCCGCCGGACATGAGCTCGCCGCCGGGTCGCTCCGCCTCCCCTGGGGCGAGAGCGGCCCGCACGTGGTGGGCGAGCTCGCCCGCTGGCAGGGCGCCCGGGTGCCGGGCCGGGTGGTGACGTCGGCGAAGAGCTGGCTGTGCCACCCGGGCGTGGACCGCTCGGCGCCCATCCTCCCGTGGGGCGCTCCGGCGGACGTGGCGAAGGTGTCCCCGGTGGAGGCGAGCGCCCTGCTCCTCCAGCACATGGCCCAGGCGTGGAACCACGCCCACCCGGACGCGCCGCTCGCCCAGCAGGAGGTGGTCATCACCGTGCCCGCCTCCTTCGACGAGGCGGCGCGAGCCCTCACGGTGAGTGCCGCGCGCAAGGCGGGCCTGGAAAAGTTCACCCTCCTGGAGGAGCCGCAGGCGGCCTTCTACGACTACACGGCGCGCCACCGGAAGGACCTGGCGAAGTCGCTGGAGACGGTGCGGCTGGTGCTGGTGGTGGACGTGGGCGGCGGCACCACGGACTTCACCCTGGTGCACGCGGGCGTGTCCCCCGAGGGCCCCATGCTGCGGCGGCTCGCGGTGGGCGAGCACCTGATGCTCGGCGGCGACAACATGGACGCCGCGCTGGCCAGGCGCGTGGAGGAGAAGCTCTTCCCGGATGGCAACCGGCGCCTGTCCGCCACGCAGTGGACGCAGGCCATCCAGGCCGCCCGCACCGCCAAGGAGGCGCTGCTGGGCTCCAGCCCGCCCGAGCGCTACGGCGTGTCACTGGTGGCCGAGGGCAGCCGGCTGCTGGGAGGTTCGCTGTCCACGGAGCTGACGCGCGAGGAGGCGGAGGCCATCGTCATGGATGGCTTCTTCCCGCGCTCGGGCTCGAACGAGCGTCCGCGACGCGTGTCGCGCATGGCGCTCCAGGAGCTGGGGCTCCCGTACGCGCAGGACGCGGCCATCACCCGTCACCTGGCGGCCTTCCTCGCGCAGCACGCGGCGGCGGGCTTCGCGGCGCTCGGGGAGACGGCGCCCGCGGAAGGTGCCCTGCCCCGCCCGGACGCCATCCTGCTCAATGGCGGTGTCTTCAACTCGCCCCAGCTGTCCGAGCGGCTGGTGGAGGCGGTGAGCGCCTGGTGGCCGGGAGCCCCGCGCATCCGGCTGCTGAAGCACGAGTCACTGGAGCTGGCGGTGGCGCGCGGCGCGGCCTACTACGGGCTGGTGCGGCGCGGGCACGGCCTGCGCATCGGCGGTGGCGCGGCGCGGGCGTACTACGTGTCCCTGCAACGGGCGGCGGACAGCGCGGAGCAGCCGGTGCTGTGCCTCATCCCGCGAGGCTTCGAGGAGGGCAACCAGGTCGACATCGGCGAGCGCTCCTTCACGCTCACGCTGGGGCGCCCGGTGCAGTTCACGCTGCACTCCACCACGAGCGACCGCATCGACAAGCCGGGCGACGTGGTGGCGCTGACGGAGGACCTGAAGCCGCTGCCGCCGATCCACACGGTGCTCAAGGGGACTTCGGGGAAGACGGCGGAGGTGCCGGTGCACCTGCAGGCGGGGCTCACGGAGATCGGCACGCTGGAGCTCTTCGCCGTGTCGAACGTGGCGGACGAGCGCTGGCGGTTGGAGTTCGAGCTGCGGGGCACGGGTGGCGAGCGCGAGCTGACCGTCACCGAGTCCATGCCCGCGCGCTTCGCCGAGGCGAAGGAGAACGTCGAGCGGGTGTACGGGAACAAGCCGCTGCCCATTGGTCCAAAGGACGTGAAGCAGCTGTCGCGCACGCTGGAGAAGGTGCTGGGCCCGAAGGAGACGTGGCGGGTGCCGGTGCTGCGCGAGCTGTGGAGCTCCCTGTTCGCGGGAGCGTCGAAGCGGCGCCGCACGGCGGACCACGAGCGCGTCTTCTACAGCCTGACGGGCTTCACGCTGCGGCCGGGCTTCGGCTACCCGCTGGACCACTGGCGGGCGGAGCAGACGTTCTCGCTGTTCGACCCGCTGGTGCAGCACCACACCGAGAAGTCGGTCTGGATCGAGTTCTGGGTGATGTGGCGGCGGATGGCGGGCGGACTGAGCGAGGCGCAGCAGCGCAAGCTGTACGACTACCTGAAGCCGCACCTGGCGCGGAGGGTGCCGCCGGAGACGTCGCAGCCGCAGACGAAGCAGAAGGGCATCCAGCCCGAGGGCCTGGACGAGATGGTGCGCACGGCGGCCTCGCTGGAGCACATCGCGCCGGAGGACAAGGCGGAGCTGGGGGGCTGGGTGGCGGCACGGCTGAAGGCGGAGAACAAGAGCGGCGGCCCCTGGGCATGGGCGCTGGGACGGCTGGGCGCGCGGGTGCCGCTGTACGGCAGCGGCCACAAGGTGGTGGACGTGGAGGTGGCGGAGTCCTGGCTGTCCCTGCTGCTGGAGCTGGGCCTCGAGCGCATCGACGGGGCGCAGTTCGCGGCGGCGCAGCTCGCGCGGCTCACGGGAGACCGGACGCGGGACATCAGCCCCGAGCTGCGAGCCAGGGCCGCCCAGGCGCTGCGCAAGTCGAAGGCGTCCGACACCTGGGTACGGATGGTGACGGAAGTGGTGGCGCTCGAGGCCGCGGATGAAGCACGGGCCCTGGGCGACACGCTCCCGGCGGGCCTGCGCCTGTAGACCCCTCCGTACGGGAGCGGTGACTGCTGTCACTGCTCCAGCGGCAGCAGGATCGTGAACCTGGCCCCGCGGCCCGGCTCCGACTCGGCCGAGATGGAGCCGCCGTGGCTCTCCACCACCTTGCGGCAGATGGCCAGACCGATTCCAGGGCCCGGGCTGTTCGTGTCCAACTTCCTCAGCGCCTCGAACACGTAATCGCTGTAGCGGCCGTGGAACCCGACTCCGTTGTCCTCGAGCACGATCCGCACGAAATCGACGTAGCGGTACTTGTCCTTGATCGCCCGGAAGCTGTTGAGCTGGAGCACCTGGAAGTCGATGTCGACCTGCGGGAACACCTCGGGGGTGCGGAACTTCACCGCGTTGTCGAGCAGCTGGTAGAACAACATCACCAGCTGCCGGCGCCGGCCGTGGATCACCGGGAGCGGCTCGCTCCGCACCTTCGGCGCGCCCCGCTCGGTCCTCTCCGACACCATCTGCTGAGCGCTGCTCACCGCGTCATTCAGGTCCACCTCCTCGGTCGGCTCATCGGTCATGTCCAGCGACACGAACTGCTGGAGCGCCGTGAGCAGCCGATCCATGCGCGCGCTCTCCGCCTTGATCCGATCCAACGAGCGCTGGCCCGTCAGGGACAGCACCTGCCGGTCCTCCTTCGTGAAGAGGGACGCGAACACGGAGAGCTTGCGCATCGGCTCCCGCAGATCATGCGCCAGGATGGTGCTGATGCGCGTGAGCTCCTGGTTGTTCTGCTCCAGCCGGTGGAGCTGCTGGTCGAGCTCCTGGGCCCGCAGTTGCAACTCCTGCCGGGCCTGGACCAGCTGCTCGTTGCTGCGCAGCGCCTCCTCCGCCTCCCGCTTCGCCCTCAGCAGCTCGTCCTCGTACTTCCCACGCTCGCGCACCGAAAGGAGCGCGCAGTGATTGACGACCTTTCCCTCGCGCTCCCTGCGCACGGCGCTGAGGAGCACGGGAACGGATTCGCGGCCCTTCGAGCTCAGCGAGAGGGAGATCTCCTCCGCCTTGCCCTGCATCCGGAGCAGCGGGAAGAAATGGGTCTGGTAGAACAGGCGGCTCGCCAGTGTCAGGATCGTCTCCACGTGGCTGCCTACCAGCTCGTCGCGGGTATATCCCAGCATGCCCAGCAACGTGTCGTTGACGACCACGAGGGTTCCCTCATCGGTGAACGAGAAGAAACCGCAGGGCGCGATGTCGAGCAGATCTTCCGCGTGTCCGGTCGTCATCTCGTCTCTACGCGAAGCCATCACGGCACGCATGGGGAGCCCAGGTAGTCCTTGATGAGGCCGATCGTCTCCTCGGGGGCACTCATGTGCGGGCAGTGGCCCGTGGCCTTCATGACCCGCAGCGTGCTGCCCGGCACGTGGCGGTGGAGATACTCGCCCACCTCCCTCGGCGCGATCAGATCCTCCGAGCACTGGAGGATGAGCGAGGGCACGGTGAGCTTGGGCAGATCCTTCCGGTTGTCCGAGAAGAACGTCACCTGCGCGAACCGCCGGGCGATGTTCGGATCCGTGGAGCAGAAGCTGTCCCGGAGCTCGTCGCTCAGCTCCGGCCTGTCCCCGTTCTGCATGATCGTCGGGGCCAGGAAGCTCGCCCAGCCGATGTAGTTCTTGTCCATCGTGTCCAGCAGCTCCTCGATGTCCTTGCGCTCGAAGCCGCCGACGTAGTCCGGAGCGTCGTTGATGTAGCGGGGCGAGGGGCTCACGAAGACGAGGCGCTGGAAGCGCCTGGGCTCCTTGATGGAGGCCAGCAGCCCGATCATGCTGCTGACGGAGTGCCCGACGAGGATGACGTCCTCCAGCTCCAGGGCCTCGCAGATGTCGAGGATGTCCTGCGCGTAGCCGTTCAGATCGGAGTAGCGCTCGGCGTTGTACGCGCGGAGATCCGACCGGCCCGAGCCGACGTAGTCGAACAGGATGACCCGGTAGTCATCCTCGAAGGCGGGGCTCACGAAGCGCCACATGTGCTGATCGCAGCCAAAACCGTGCGCGAACAGCATCGGCTGCGTTCCCCTGCCCGTGACTTTGACGTTGTTCCTACGGAGGACGTTCGGGTCCCTGGTTTTCAGAGCGATCACGCGTCCGTTGTACGCGTCCAGGAATGCCCGTGAAGCACGGATGGAGAAGCGCTGTCCGGTAGCGCCCACTCCGATCCCCGGCGCATCATTTTCTCACACTCCGCGCCTCTTCCAGGCTCCGCACCTCGCACCGAGGACGGATCGATCCATTCCGGGTCGAAGCGAAGCGCTCCGGCCCTCGGGAGGACACGGTCCCCGGCGGATCAGCCTGGCCCTGCGTCAGCCTTGAGAGGCGACGGAGATCGGCGTCTCTTCCTCGGAGGCGGCCGGAACCGGCACGACCTGGAGGTTGGGCGCTTCGGGAGCCTCGGCCTCGTTGACGGCCTCGAGCACCTCGTTGGCCTTCTCGCCAGCCTTCGGCTTGCGCGTCCCCGCGCCGGAGCGGCAGGTGCGGCACCAGGGCTGGTTGCGGATGGCGCCATCCGCCATCTTGCGCAGGCCGAACTGCGCGAGCGGCTTGAGCGAGCGGCATTTGATGCACATCAGCGAGATGAGCACCTCGTGCCCGTCGGCATCGTAGACGGCCGACTTGCGCCGCTTGCGCGGCTGCCCCGGCTCACGCGCCTTGGCCTCCTTGGAGGCCGGCGGTGGCATCATCGGGGTCACCTTGTAAAGCATGTCTTTCCCTCCCTGCCGGCGGACCGTGATTCGGGCCTTGAGAGGCTCGGCGAATCACGACGCGCCTCCCCTAGAGTAAGGAGGAATCCGGGAGTTGGAAACTGATCCCAGGCCGATTTTTAGGCTCGGGCCGTGATCTGCCCGGATCTCGGCCACTTGCGCATGCTCCAGCGAAGTGCCCGGCCGCGCGCGAGCCGATTTTCCGGCCCGCGCGCGATGTCGGCCCTTTTGTCAAGGCCGCACGGAGCGGGGCGCCGCGGGGCCCTTGGAGGCGCACTCACCGCCCTCCACGAAGCTGATGCGGCCTGTAGCGGGCGCCGAGATGGGCGCGCCGCGGCTCTTCCACCATGTGGCGAGCGCGTCACGGAGGATCTGCTCGCGGCCGAGGCCCAGGTCGATACGCTCGGGGGGGACCTGGGACAGCACGGTGCCAAGTCCAGCGGCGCCTCGGGCCAGGAAGTCCGGCAGCACCACCCGGTACAGGCGCTTGGGCTCGAGCGGCTTGCCATTGGCCAGGGTGACGTCACGCAGGCGCTCGGGGCCGGCGCAGCGCGCGAGCTTCACCTTCAGCCCGGACTGCTGGAAGACGCCACTGCCCGTGCCATAGGCGGCCACCAGCAGGCGCCGCAGCTCGTCCCCGGTGACGGTGACGATGGCCACCGTGTTGTCGAAGGGCAACACCTCGTAGAGGTCGCCATAGGTGAGCGGCCCCGCCTTCAGGTTGGCGCGCAGGCCGCCGGAGTTGAGCAGGGCCACGTCCACCTTCTCCATCTCCCGCAGCGAGTCCGTGAGGACGTCGCCGAGCGCGCTCTCGTTCTCGTAGTTGCGCCCCAGGGGCGCGGTGACGGTGACGCCGAGCGGCCGGCGCTGCTCCTCCTCCACGCGCGCGAGCACGGGGGCCACGAGCGCCTCCACCTCCTTGTCCGCCACCACGGGCCCTCCGAGGAAGGTGGGGGCCACGAGCCGCACCGTGGCGCCGGCCTCCTTCAGCTTGCGCGGGTCGCAGCTGCCCGTCTTCTCGTCCACCTGGGCGCACACGGGGATGGCGGCCTGGAGACGGGTGCGCTCGGTCAGCACCTTGCGGCTCTCCGGGTCCACGAAGAGCTCCACCACACCGAAGGAGCGGCCCAGGCCCCAGGTGGACAGGACGGGCACGTCCCCGAAGAAGTGACCCATGGCCTGGTGGGTGTGGCCGGCGAAGACGACGTCCAGGGTGCCCGGCGGCAGCGACTCGACGAGCTCGTAGATCTCCCCGTCCTTCCGGTCACAGCTCGAGGTGTCACGTGGGTTGGAGAGATCGGCGCACTTGCCACCGGCGTGGGCGACCCCCACCACCACCTCGGCGCCCTGGGCGCGCAGGCGCTTCGCGGCCTCCAGCGTGGCGGGCACCATGTCGTCGAAGCGCAGGGTGGACACGAGCGCGGGGTTGACGATGCGGGGGGTGGAGGGCGTGGTGAGGCCGATGACTCCCACCTTCACGCCCTTGAGCGTCACCAGCAGCGTGCCGTCATTGCCGAACCACGCGGGATGCTGGCCGGAAGCGGCCTCGCGGACGTTGACGGAGAGCAGCGGGAAGCGCGCCTGGCGGATGCGCGCGACGAGCGCCCCGAAGGGATCCTCTCCCGGCCCGGGCACCGCCTTGGGACCCGCCGGCCCGTAGTCGAACTCGTGGTTGCCGAGCGCGGCGGCGGCGTAGCCCAGCTGGTTGTAGACGTCGACGACCGAAGCGCCCTCGGTGAGGTTGGAGGCGAGCGTCCCCTGGAAGAGGTCACCCGCGTCCAGCAGCAGCACGCCGTCCGGGTTGTCCGCGCGCAGCCGGGCCACGTAGCCGGCGAAGACGGCCGCCCCACCCTCCCGCAGCTCCAGGCCGCCGGCCAGGGTGGTGGTGTGGGGCATCAACCAGCCGTGGAAGTCGTTGGTGCCCACCAGGGTGAGCCGCACGGGCTCGGCGGGGGCCTTCACGGCCTGGGTCTGGGCGGGAGGAGTCTGAGACTCCGCGAGACGCGGAGCGCTGGCGCAACCGGAGGCCACGAGGGCCCCCAGCGCGAGGAGGAGTCGAGAGGGATGCATGCGGGCGCCGAGTTGAGCCCAGCCGCCCCCCGGAGGCAACCGGCATCAGGCTCCGCGGCGCCGGCGCGAGAGCAGCAGCACGCCCGCCAGCACGAACAGCACCGAGCCCGGCACGGACACCGAGGCGCAGTAGCAACTGGGGCCCTCGGGCCGTTCGACGCCGTCCGGCATCTCGCCCGGACGGCCGACCGGCGGTCCGATGCCACCCGTACCACCGCCCCCGTCCACGCCCGCGTCCGGCGTGCCCCCGTCCCCAGTCCCCGTTCCGTTCCCGGGAGCGGTGTCCACGACCAGGGGCGTGGTGAACGCGTTGGCGATCGCCGGCCACGGGACGAGCTTGAAGTTCTCGTTGCCGGTGAAGTTGGCGCTGTCGTGCACGGCCACCATCCCCAAGGGGAAGCGGCTGCCCAGGGCGAGGTTGCTCGCCACCACGAAGCGCGGACGATCCACGGCATCGATCCCGCCATCCGCGGCGAGGGTGACGCTGCCCCGGAAGGTATGCGCGGAGGGCGCTCGCTCGTAGATGCGCACGGAGTTGTCGCCCCCGCTCGCCGCCAGCAGATAGCCCCGGACTCCGGAAGCCTTGTAGAGCGCCACGCCGCCCAGGGGCTGGGAGAGCCCGCCTCCCGTGACGGCATCCACCGAGGTCCGCGCATCCGCGGTGTCGGGCTCCGCGCCGTACTGCCAGATGCCCACGCCCTGCTGGACGACGTAGAGCGTGCGCTGGGCATCGTCCACCGCCAGGCCCACCACGGCGCCCCCCACGTTCAAGGTGCGGACCGGGTTGGACACCACTCCGCCATCCGTCTGGGCGGTGAGCTCGAACTGCTGGACGACGCCCGTCGCGCCACCCGCGAAGGCGAAGAAGCGCCCGGTGGTGGGGCTCGCGTACAGGGCCACGTTGCTGGGAATGAAGCCCTGGGGGGTGATGGGCGTCAGCCCGGCCCTGCGGAACTGGAGCGTCGAGGGCTCCACGACGTAGCCCACCAGCGCCTGGAGGGTCTGGTTGGCCACCATCACCAGCGGTTGGGCGATGCCCCCCACCGGAAAGCCCTCCTGCACATCCACGCCCAGCGCGCCCCCCTCGGCGAGCTGCGCCCGCAGGGTGCCGTCGAGCTGGTAGAGGAGCAGCCCGGCCTGGTTGTCCGCCACCAGCAGCAGGCTGCTGGCCGGATCCGTCGGGTGCACCCAGAGGGTCGCGCCCTGGACCGCGGTCCCTCCGCCGAGCACCTGCACCGTCTCCGCCGAAGGCTGCACCTGGACCGCCTGCTGGGCGAGCACGGGCAGGCCGGTGAGCAGGACGGCCAGGGAAAGGAATGTTCGCAAACGCACGACGCCCTCCTCGGCGGTTTTCCGCCGCAACGTGGTGTCCACGATAGACCGTCCGTGCAAGGCAGTGGTGCCCAAGATGGTCGACCCCCGGTCAGAGTGACGCGTCCCGTCCCCGCTTCCGTCCAGCGGCGCACGCGGGACGTCCGCCCCGGCACTCCGATATCCTCCCGGACCGCAGACCACCGGTGAGGGGGAACACCCCACCCGGCAAGGAGCCGGCATGTCGAAGGGTCATAGGGGACTGGGAAACTCGAGGCGGGTGGACGAGACGCGCGTCGCTCCACTGGTGGAGGACGAGCGCGTCCCGTCCCGGGGAGGGCTGTCGAACGAGACACGCATGGCCCCCCTGGAGGACCTGGAGGCGGACCGGGAGCCGGCGCCCTCGGCGGGCGAGTCCCACCGGACGCAGTTCGCGACACACGCGGCGCTGTTCGCGGAGCGGCTCCGGGACAGGTTCTCCAAGAAGATCTACGGCCGCACGCCGCACCGGGTGCTCCGCATCGACGAGCCCGAGGGCCCCAGCACCGCCGGAGGCCGTCTGGCCCGGCAGTCCATCTCCCTCATCCCCCGGCGCGGCACGGCGCCGTCGATCGTCTGCGGCTGGGTGGACGTCTCCAAGAAGGAGGCGCAGCTGCGCGGCCACGAGTCGGTCTCCAAGCGCTACGAGGCCCACCATGGCACGCCCCTGGACCTCTCCGCGGAGGACTACGAGCGCTGCATCGATGACCTGGTGGAGGCCCTGATGGCGGGTGACATCAAGGTCCGGGTGCTCGTCCCGGAGGAGTCCTCCTCCGCCGCCCGGGCGCCCTCCCCGCCTCCCTCGGCCGGCGTTCAGGGTTTTCCCCTCTGGATGGTGGGCACCATCGGCGCGGTGACCTTCGTGCTCGGCCTGCTCCTGGGGCGGCTGAGCCACTGAGCGCCCGAACCCCCGCTCGCGCATCCCCAGCGCGGCTCCATCCGTCACAAGTCCTCGTGGAGCCCTCTTCCTATGCAGCGATGAGGAGAGGGTACATGGAGCGGTTGGACAAGGCGGATGCGGTATTCGAAGGCGGGGGCGTCAAGGGAATCGGGCTGGTGGGCGCGATCGAGCACATGGAGGAGCGCGGCGTGAAGTTCCAGAACGTCGTGGGCACCTCGGCCGGCGCCATCGCCGCGGCGCTCCTGGCCGCGGGGTACTCGGCCGCTGAACTGGGCTCCATCATGGCGGAGCTCGACTTCCGGCGTTTCCAGGACACGAGCACCATGGACCGGGTGCCACTGGTCGGCCCGGCGCTGAGCGTGCTGCGCGAGAAGGGCCTCTACGAGGGGATCTACTTCGAGAACTGGCTGCGCAAGCTGCTGGCCGACTCCCCCCGCAAGGTCCACACCTTCCGGGATCTGCACATGGAGGGCGAGGAGCCCGGCTCGAAGTACTTCTACAAGCTCCAGGTCATCGCCGCCGACGTCACCCGGCGCAAGAAGCTCGTCCTGCCCCGGGACATCCGGGACTACGGCATCGATCCCGAGGAGCTCGACGTGGCGCGGGCGGTGCGCATGAGCATGAGCATCCCCTTCTTCTTCGAGCCCGTCCGGCTCAAGTACGGCCAGGACATCACCTGCTACATCGTGGACGGTGGTGTGCTCAGCAACTTCCCGGTCGACATCCTCGACGACGGGACGGCGAATCCCCAATGGCCCACCTTCGGTTTCAAGCTGGTGGACCGGGTGCAGGAGGACGGCCGGGCCACGGAGGAACCGAGCCGCATCCGCGGTCCCCTCTCCCTCTTCCGGGCACTGTTCTCCACCATGATGGAGGCGCACGACGCGCGCTACATCCAGCAGAAGAACTTCGATCGCACCATCGCCATCCCCACCCTGGGCGTGAAGACCACGCAGTTCGGCATCAGCCAGGAGCTGAGCCATGCCCTGCGGCTCGAGGGCCGGGAGGCCGCGAGGCGGTTCCTCGAGACGTGGAACTTCGAGCAGTGGATCCAGAAGCACCGCATCCCCGAGGTCCTGGCCCTGAGGGCAGCGGAGGCCACCGCGCGCACCTTCGGAAGTTCCGAGCCGGTACCCGCGGTGATGTGAGAGCCGCGGCCCTCCTCAGGGCTCGAGAAGCTCGACCGTGAAGAGCTGCGCCTGGCCGTCATAGCCCCCCGTGATGAGCACCCTGCCATCCGGAAGCAGCGTGGCGGTGTGGCCGACACGGGGCGTGGCCATGTTGGCCATGGAGGACCAGGTGCCGCTCGCCGGGTCATACGTCTCCGACGAGGCCAGCCAGAATCCATCGACGAAGCCCCCCGTCACCAGGATCTTCCCCGAGGGCAACACGAGCGCGGTGTGGGTGGTGCGAGCCGTGTTCAGGTCTCCAGTGGAGGACCAGGTGCCGTTCGCCGGGTCATAGAGCTCCGCACCCGGCAGGGACGCGCCGTCCGACCCGCCCACGACCAGCACCCTGCCATCCGAAAGCAGCGAGGCCGTATGGCTCGCGCGAGCGGCTCCAAGGCGGCCGGTGGAGGACCAGGTGCCCGACTCCGGGTCGTACAGCTCCGCCGTCGCGAGCGAGCTCTCCGCGCCAGTCCCTCCCGTCACCAATACCTTGCCATTGGAGAGCACGGTGGCGGTGTGATCGCGGCGAGCGGACGCCATGTTTCCAGCGGGAGACCAGAGACCCGTCGCGGGGTCATACACCTCGGCGCTGGAGAGGGAGGAGCCACCGCCGTCTCCACCCGTCACCAGGATCCGGCCGTCGGGAAGCAGGTTGGCCGAATGGAAGACACGCGGAGAGGACATGTCGCCGGTGCGCGACCAGGTGCCCGACTCCGGATCATACACCTCCGCCGAAACGAGCAGCTGCTCCACACGGAGCCCGCTGCTCCCGCCCGTCACCAACACCTTGCCCGAAGGCAGCAACGTGGCCGTGTGACCGTAGCGGGGGACCACCATGTTCTTGGCCGTGGACCAGGAGGTCTTGCCCGGGTCGTACACCTCCACCCTGGACCAGAAGGCGGATTCATCACGGCCGCCCGTTACCAGCACCTTGCCCGAGCCCAACAGGGTCGCGGTGTGCGAGACACGGGGGACGGTCATGTCATGGGCGGTCAGTTGGGCGTACTCCTGACAGGCGACGGGTCCCCCCAACAACAGCCAGGCGAGCAAAACCACCAATCCTCTCGTCGCGTTCACGGTCTTCTCCGATGCACAAAGGGTGACGTGTCACGACATCATGCACGGAAGCCGCGAACAACCAGCGCCGAGCATGGCCAACTTCCACGGGGAGACAGTGCCCGTGGAGCCTTTCAAATAGCCTTTTCGTCAAGGAATCGACGCAGCCCGGGAGGTGCTCAACATGCAGCCGCACTGACAGTGTAATGTCTGTGCGCACGCCGAACATGACCAGACGATCGACAAACCATATCGCGGCGGAGATGCGCAGGCGAGCGGAGGAGAACCCGGATCAACCGGCGTTCGTCATCCATGGCCTGCAATCCCGCACGGTCGTGACCTACGGCGCGTTCGTCGAGCGCATCGCGCGCGCCTCGGCGTTCCTGACCGGGCGCGGTCTGAAGCGCGGTGAGCGCTGCGCGCTGATTGGCGCCAACCATCCGGATTGGTGCGCGGCCTGGTACGCCATCGTCGGCCTCGGTGCCGTCGCGGTGACGCTGGATCCCCAGCTGTCCCCGGCGGCGCTGGGCTCGCTCATGAAGGACGCTGGCACGCGCTTCGCCATCGTCGATGCGAAGACCCAGGCCCAGAGCACCACGTGGACACAACTCGAGCAGGTGTTCGGCCTGCACGAGCAAGAGAATGGCGTGTTTTCCAGCGGCGCCGCCGCCCCCGAGGAGCTCGTTGGCGGCGGCGACGAGCTGGCCGGACTGCTCTACACGTCAGGCACGACGTCCGAGCCGAAGGGCGTCATGCTGACGCACACGAACTTGATCGCGTCGGTGAACGGAACGGCCCTCGCATTGCGCGCCGACCGCAACGACGTGATCCTGTCGGTCCTCCCCTTCTTTCACATCCTCGCGCAGATCGGCGGCATGCTCGCTCCGCTCACCGTCGGCGCGACGGTGGTGCTCCTCCCCGAGATCGAGGTCACTCGCATCACCAGCGCGCTGCGCGACGCTGGCATCACGATCTTCTTCTGCGTTCCGCAGTTCTATCACCTGTTCCTGCGCCGCGTGCGCGCGCAAGTCGATGAGTCGCCCCGGTTGCGACGCATGTTTCCGCGCCTGTTGCGCTGGAATCGCCGCGCCCGCGCCATCGGCTTCAACGCGGGAAAGGTCATGTTCAAGAAGGTCCACGCCGCGTTCGGACCGAAGACGCGCGTGCTGCTCTCCGGCGGCGCGGCCATGGATCCGGAAGCCGCGCGCACGTTCTACGCCCTGGGCATCGACGTCCTGCAGGTCTACGGTCTCACCGAGACCGCCGGCACGATCGCGATCGGCCAGCCAGGCGAGACGGCCATCGGAACGGTCGGCCGCGCGGTGCCCGGTGCCGAGCTCCGCATCGACGTCCCGGACGGTCGAGGGAGCCCGCAGGCGCCCGGCGAGGTGCTCGTCCGCGGTGGGATGGTGATGCCGGGCTATTACAACCGCCCGAGCGAGGCGACGATCGTGGACGGCTGGCTCCACACCGGCGACCTCGGGTACCTCGACGAGAATGGTTATCTCTATCTCCTGGGTCGCGCCGGAGAAACCCTCGTCCTTCCCAGCGGCAAGAAGATCCAGCCGAGCGAGCTCGAGACATACTTCGCGCGCTCGAAGCTCATCGCCGAGGCGGGGGTCACGCTCGCGCCCGGCCGCGCGGGGAGCGAACCGCATCTCCATCTCGTCGTCGTCCCCGACCTCGAGGCCATACGTGCCGCCGGCACCGGCAACGTCGAGCAGGAGATCCACGAGGAGGTCGCGCGCCTCGCCGCCGCGCTGCCGTCCTACAAGCGCGTCGCCGGCGTCACCATCACCCGCGAGCCCCTGCCACGCACCACCACGCGCAAGCTCAAACGCGCCGCGCTTCAGCAATGGGTCAAGGCGACCCAGGGCGCCGAGCGCGTGGGGTTGAAGCCGGTGTGGCGTGACGCCGACCGGGCGTGGGCGGAGGATCCCGCGCACGCGCGCGCGCTCGAGCTCATCGCCGCGCGAGTGAGCCGCCCGCGCGAGGAGCTCCATCCGAATCTGCATCTCGACCTCGACCTCGGCCTGGATTCACTGGCGCGCCTGTCGCTGTTGTCGGATCTCCAAGTCAATGCCGCGGGTGAGGTGCTGGCGACAGTGCATTCCGTGCGAGAGCTCGTCGAGGCCACGGCCCATGGCGCGCCCGCACCGGCCACGCCCGCCGCCACCCGCCCGCCGCCGCGAAGTCTGCCGCTGACCTTGCTCGTGTTCGGGCTCCTGCGCTGCATCCGTGGCATCGAGTGGCTGCTCCTGGGCATGCACGTCAAGGGCGCCGAGCATCTGCGTCCGCCGGGCGCGGCGCTGATCTGCCCGAACCACCAGTCGATCCTCGACGCGATCGTGATCCTGTCCGTCCTCCCGTGGCCGGTCTTTCGCCGGACCTGCATGGTGGGGAAGCCCAAATACTTCGGCGGGCTCCTGCTGCCGCTGGTGCGTCGGATCGGCGTGGTGCCGATCGACGCCAGCCACAACCTCCCCGCGGCCATCGAGGAGAGCGTGGCGCAGCTCGAGCGCGGCGCGGTGCTGATCGTATTCCCCGAGGGGACGCGCTCCTGGGACGGCGACCTCCTGCCGTTCCGGCACGGCGCGGCGGTGATTGCGCAGCGCGCGCGGGCGCCCATCGTCCCCGTGGCGATCGACGGCACTCACCGCGTCATGCCGCGCGGCGGGTCCTTTCGCGGCCTTCACCGCGTCACCCTCCGCGTCGGCGCCGCGATCCTCGACGACCCATCCGCCGACGTGAACGCGCGCACCGGTGAGCTGCGCGCGCGGATCTCCACACTGCTGCAAGGAGCCCCATCATGACCGAGCTGCCCTCATGGATCCTTCGACAACTGCCCGACGGCATCGAGCGCCGCCAGATCTCCGTCGCGGGCCATTCCATCCACGTCATGGAATTCGGTGAAGGGCAGCCCGTCTTCATGCTCCACGGCAACCCCGCATGGGGCTTCCTCTACCGCAAGGTCATGGCCGCCCTTCGCGGCCAGCCGGTGCGCTGCATCGTACCCGACCTCGTCGGCCTCGGCCTCTCCGACAAGCCGCGCGACCTGGGCGTGCACACCCTCGAGAACCACGCCGCCTGGATCGGCGGCCTGATCGATGCGCTCGCCCTCGACGACATGATCTTCGTCGGCCAGGACTGGGGCGGTCCCATCGGCATGCTCGCGCTCGCCGAGAGGCTCGAGCGCGTGTCGGGCATGGTCATCCTGAACACCGTCCTCGGGCCGCCGCGCCCCGGGTTCCGTCCGACACTGTTCCATCGTCTGAGCCAGTTCCCCGTGCTCAGCGACGCCCTGTTCCGCGGCCTGCAATTCCCGCAGCTCGCGCTCTGGCTCGCGCAAGGGGACCGGAGCACCATGCGCGGCGAGGTCGCCCGCGCCTATCGATGGCCGCTCCGGCATCTCCAGGACCGCGCCGCGCCCCTCGCCCTCGCGCGCATGGTGCCGGACTCCATGGAGCATCCCTCCATCGCGCCGCTCCGGCGCTGCCAGGAGGTCGCCGAGTCATTCAAGGGCCCCATGCGCATCGTCTGGGGTGACCGCGATCCGGTGCTCGGACGCGTCATCGGGTGGCTCCAACGCCTCCTGCCACACGCGGAGGTCAAGCGCACCCAGGCCGGACACTTCCTCCAGGAGGAGGTGCCCGGCGACATCGCCAACGCCATCACATCACTGGTCAACGGCGGGGCTAACGCCCGTGCTTCCGGATGATCGCGGCCAGATCCGTCACCGTCTCGATGCGGCTCAAGTCATCGTCCTGAAACACGAATCCAACCTTGTCCTCGAGGAACGTGATCATCCGCAGGGTGTCGACCGAGTCGATGCGGAGGTTCTCGAACCGCGTGCTCATCGCCACCGACTCGAAACCGGCGGCGAACTCCGGCCGCACCTTGATCAGCGCGGACTTCACCAGGTCGATGATCTCCAGGTCACTCATGTCTGTGCTCTTCCTCGTTCGTGTTCTTGGGCCAAAGCGAAAACCTGGCGCGCGCCCACCAGGACCGGGTCACCTGCAGTCCCAGGCGTAGACGCGCACCCATCGACCCCGCGGTGCGCGACCCTTCCAGCCCGAGCTTTCCTTCCAGATACTGCCGACGGGCCTTGCCGCGCTGAAGCTTGCCCGACGAGGTCTTGGGAATCGTCCCGGGCGGCAGACAGACCACGTCCGCCGGTGGAACGCCGATCACACGCTTCACCGTCGCGGAGACCTCGGCCTTGAGCGCCTCCACGTCGCCGCCGCGCGTCTCCAACATGACCACCACGCCCTCGCTGTCATCGACGCGAACCGCGACCGCGATGGTCGTGCCAGCGCGCACGCCCGGGAGCTTGTTGACCTCCCACTCGATCGTCTGCGGGCTGATGTTGCGGCCGCGGATGATGATGAGATCCTTCGCGCGCCCCACCACGTAGAGCTCACCGTCCACGAGATAGCCGAGATCGCCGGTCTTGAGCCATCCGTCGGAGTCGATGAGCTCGCCGGCGCCGCCCTCCTGATAGCCCTCCATCACCGACGGGCCACGGAACTGGATCTCACCGCGCATGCCGTCCGGGCATGTCCGCCCCTTCTCATCGACGACGCGCAGCTCGTGTCCGGGGATCACCTTGCCACAACCGATGTGGTACTCGACCTCTCCACCGTCGGGAGGCACGGACATGCCGTCGTCGCGAAAGCGTCTGGCGTCGAGCGCCCGCACGTTCATCGGCTCGGTCGACGTCTTCATGCTGATCGCCAGCATCGATTCCGCCAGACCGTACGCCGGAAGGAGCACGTCGGGGCTCAGCCCGGTGCGCGCGAACTTGTCGGTGAAGCGCTTCAGGGTGTCGTAATGCAACGGCTCCGCGCCGACGCCGAGGACGCGAACGTGCCCCAGCGACCATCGCTCGAGATCCTCGTCCCTGGCGACGCGCGTCAGCCACCCGTACGCGAAGTTCGGGGCAAAGGAGACGGTCGCCTTCTGGCGGTGCATCGTCTCCATCCAGCACTCCGGACGCTTGAGGAAGCGCAGCGTGGGGATGAACGTCACCGCGACCTGCCAGTAGATCGGCCCGAGCACGAAGCCGATCAATCCCATGTCGTGCTGGAGCGGCAGCCAGCTCACGCCGATGTCCACCTCCGGCTGCATGGAAAGCGACGCGCCCATGAAGCCGTGAATGTTGGCGATGAGCGTGCGGCTGGTCGCCTTCACGCCTTTCGGCGTCCCCGTCGAGCCCGACGTGTACTGCAAGAACACCAGATCCTCCGGCGCCACCAACACCTCGCGCAGCGCCGACGCGTCTCCCGCGAGGGACGACGTCTCGACCACGCGCGCGAGGCTCGGCACGCGATCGACGAACGCCCAGAAGATGCTGGCCAGCCCGGCGCTCACCGCGAGCACGGTCGAGCCCGATGACGAAAGGATCGCCGCCGCCTGCTGTGTGTAGTTTTCGAGATTGCCCAGGTGCATGGGCGGATAGAGCGGCACCGGAACGACACCCACGCGTAACGCGCCCAGGAACGTCGCGACGAAGTCCTCGGGGTCGATGATCACCATTCCCAGGCGATCACCTTTTTTCATTCCCAATGCCTGCAGCGCCGCGCCCCGCCGGCGGCTCTCGGCATGAAGCGCTGGAAACGAGACGAAACGCTCCTCGCCCCGCTCGTTCTGGAAGGTGAATCCACGCGTCGCCGGAGCCTCGTCCAACCTGAGCAATGCTTCGTGCAGCGTGCGGCTTTCGTGCACGCCTCCAACCTTCGCGAGGAGACCAGTACTTTGTTTCATAACCCCCCCGGGCGGACTACCCCTCGGGCCGAAGGATCATCGTCAGATTATGAAAGGATTTCTTATTCCAATGGCGGGCAAGGCGCAACTGCAATAAATACTCCCCGTGAAACGGGGGCAACCATGAGCGGATCCATTCGGTTTCGAGAGGAAGTTTACAGGATGTACATGAGCTTCTTCGAGACCGCCGAGAAGAAGCGGCGCTGGAGCGTGTACGACGACATTCCATGGGATCGCCTGAATCCGTCGGTATACGACGAGGGGCGCGCGATGAACGTCGAGACGTTCTGCGGCGTCGAGCTCTACCTGCCCGATTATCTCGGCCAGGGCGTCAACCTCGTGCGCGAGAACTTCGGCCGGGCGTGGTTCCAGGCGAACTGGGGCTACGAGGAATCCAAACACGGCCTCGCGTTGCGGATGTATCTGCTCAAGACAGGACAGCGCACCGAGGAGCAGCTGCGCGGCCTCGAGGACGCCATCGCGGCCCGGCCCTGGCGCCTTCCATGGGACACGCCCCGCCGGATGACCTGTTATGGCGCCATCCAGGAAGCGAGCACGCTCCTCGCGTACGCACGCCAGCTCGAGGACGCCCGGGCCGGCAACGACGAGGTGCTCACGACCATCTACCGCCTCATCGCGCGCGACGAGGCGGCGCACCAGCAGTTCTACCGCGCCGTCCTCAAGCTCGAGCTCGAGGAGCACCGCCACGAGACACTGGAGGATCTCGCCCTGGTGTCCGTCGGCTTCCGCATGCCGGCGATCGATCTCCTCCCCGACTCGGAGCGGCGTGTCGAGACGCTGCGCATGCACAACAGCTTCAATCGCTGGGGCTTCTTCCTGAAGGTCTGGATGCCGCTCCTCAAACTCCTGGGCGTGTCGCGCCAGGAGTTCGCGGAGTATCAGCGGCGAGCCCTCGACCAGCTGCACGACAAAGCTAGCTGAACTTCCCCGGCAGGTCCGCCATCAGATCTGCCGCCGGGAGCAGCACCTCCGGGATCCCGAAGGAATCCACCAGGAGATCGAGCTTCGGCGCCAGTCGCTGCGAATACTCGAGCACCATTCGCTCGACGGAGAGCCCGGAGAGGTCGAGCGAGCCGTCAGAGACATCCCGGTACCAGCCGAGCTGAGCCGACACCGTTGACCACCCATACAGCTCGCACAGCTCCATCAGGATGTCCTTCACCGGGCCCGGCGAGCAGGTGCCAATGACGCGCAGGAACTGCTTGTGCGTCTCGCGAATCGCGTACGCGCGGCCGACTTCGATCGCGTACGTCAGGATCTCGTTCCAGGCGTCGGCGCGATTCATTCCCTCGCCCATGTGCTTCATGAACTCACCGCGCGTGTAGTCGAGGAGCTGGGCGAACCGCGCCGCGAACAACGCCTGATGCTTCGCGCAGGTGTCCGAGTAGGTGGAGGGCTCGGGCTCGGTGGCCTCCTTGAACGGACCTTTGCCCCCGGCGAAGTCCTCGAGCAGGATCCGCCCCGCGTATTGATACAGCACCACGTTGTCACCGGCCGCGTGTGCGAAGCCATGCATGTCGAGCTGTGCCCGGGCGATCTTGTTGATGTGCCGGAACGAATGCACACCGCAGCACTCGCGCGCGTTCTGGATGACCCGTGTCGCCGTCTCGTACGAGTAGGCCTTGAACGACGCGCAGAGCGGTTGAAGCGGCGTTGGCAGCGGCTCGGGCATCGTGCAATCCGCCTCGAGATGCAGGCGCTCAAGCATGAGGGAGATCGCGTACGACTCGGCGACGCCGGGCATCAATCGCCGCTTGTGACTGCTGTATTCGATGATGGGGCGCTCCGGTCCACCGCGCGGTCCGAACTGGCGCCGCTCCTTGCCATAACGTGCCGCGACGGCGAGGGCGATCTTCACGCCCGCCACCGCGAAGGGGACGAGCCGCTCGATCATCAGCGGTGAGATCTGCGCGCGAAAGAGATCGCCCGACGATGCGAACGACGTCACATACTTCCCTTCCGCCGTCACGTCCGCGAAACGATTGAGCAGGTTCTCGCGCGGGATGCGCACGTGATCGAACATCGCCCCGCCGATCCCCACGCCGTTCAAGCCAATCAGCCAATCGACGTCGCTGATCTTCACGCCCGGCAGCGGTCGCCCCTCTTCGTCTCGCACCGGCACCAGGAACGAGTGGATTCCCTTGCATTCTCCGTCGGGCATGTAGAGCTGCGCCATGACCGTGACGACCCGCGCGTTCCAGGCGAGCAATGCAATCGCCCACTTCGCGTCGTGCCAGCTCGGCGTGTTGATGATGAACTCGCCGCGCTCGGCGTCGTACGTCGCGGTGGTGCCGAGCCCCGCGAGATTGCTGCCGTGTCCGACCTCGGTCATGCAGAAGCAACCGGGGAGCCTGAAGTCATTGGCGACGTCGACCAAGGGGCGATGCCGTTCGGTGCCGAGGAAGAGCAGGCTTCCGCCGAAGATGAGGAAGTGCCCGAACAACGTGGCCGCGACGCTTCCGTCGATCCAGCACGAATGCTCGCAGAACTTCATGTACTCGGATGGCTTCTGGTTCAGCTCGGCCAGGGACAGCAGGTTCGACTGGAGAAGCTTGCGCACCATGAAGTGCGTCTTCTCGCGAAACCCGTCGAGGTCCTCGTTCTGGAACGTCAGTGAGGGATCCCACTGCTCATCGAAATACCTGCGCAGCTTCCAGGCATAATCGGGACGAGTGCTGTTCAGGATCCGGTAGAGCTGATCCTCGATAGAGGGCTCTGAAACCAAGAGGGGCTGCATGGTCATGATTGGGCCTCGCTGATCGACTATCGAGACCATCGAGAACAAGGCCGCCCGCGACAAGGCTCATGCACAATCTTTGTTCATCACGGAACGTCCTTCTTGATTGTTCCTCGTCGGTCGACCCGCTATCCTCAAGATCGTCATTGACCAGGGGGGAGCGGTTCGATGGCGAGTCCCTGGGAGATTGGCTGATGAAAATATCTGGCGTTACCGGAAGAGCGGCCGCGCTGGGACTCGTAAAGGAGACAGGCATGAACATTCCGACGCAGACGTCGGCGAGCATCCGCGAACAAGACATCACCATCAACACGACAGACGGTTTCCCGCTCTCCGGGCGGCTCCTGCTTCCGGAGCGTCCGACCTCGGCGGTCCTATTCTCTACGGCGACCGGGTTGCCCAAGGAGTTCTACCTTCACTTCATGCGCCATGGCGCGGAGCGCGGCGCGGCGTGCCTGGTCTACGACTACCGCGGCGTCGCCGCATCCGCGCCCAAGGACCTGCGCGGGTTCAAGATGGACACCCCGGATTGGGGGCGCCTCGACATGTCCGCCGCGCTCGATCGGCTGATCGAAGCCGCACCGGGTGTACCTGTATTCCACGTCGCGCACAGCGTGGGTGGGCACATCACGGGGTTCATGCCCAACCATCAGAAGCTCACCCGGCAGGTGTTCATCGGCGTCGGGTTCGGGACCTGGTGGAAGCACCGCTTCCCGAAGCAACCCCTGGTCGATCTCTTCTTCTGGTGGATTTACGGGCCGCTTCAACTGGCGACGAAGGGCTACATTCCCTCGGGCGGACTCTGGGGCGGTTCGACCTTGCCCGCCGGCGCGTTCAAGACCTGGCGGCGCTGGTCTCACAAGGCGGATTACTTCCGCGGCGAGCTCGACGATCGATTGAAGCCGCATTACTTCAATGAAATCGCAACGCCGATCATCTCGTACGTGTTCACGGATGATCCCTTGACGACCCCCGAAACCGCGCGCGCGTTCCTCGAGTTCATGCCCAAGGCGAAGAAGGACGTGCGCGTGCGCAGCCCGTCAGACCTCGGCGTCAAGAAACTGAAACATCAGGATGTCTTTCGGCGAAGCAACTCGGCGGCGTGGCCCGAGCTGTGGCGAGCGGTGCTGGAAGGCGTTTGAGAACGCCAGGGGACATCGCCGCTGCTCGAGCGGCGATGTCCTCCCCTGAAGGGATTGGGTGCGGATGGCTCAAAGCCCCAGCCAGCACGACTCCAGGATCATCTGACCCGGGATGCGCCGGGTCGAGCCCTTGGTCTCGACGGTCAACTCCGCGTCGGTCACCAGCGTGTGATAGATCTGCCTCGTCGTCGCCGATGGGAATGACACGAGCGGCGCGTTCCGCCGAGGGTCCGCCTTCACCGACAGCTGGAGGCCGTTGTAGGCGAAGTGCATCTCGCCACCACTGTAGATTTTGTGGTGCGGTCCCTCTCCCGCTGTCGTGCGGTTCTTGAAGCCCAGGCTCCTGTCGAACAGGTTGAAGCCGCTGAACACCGGAGCCTCCTCCTCCTTCTGCACGTACAGGAACACGCCCGGCGATCCGAACACGTTCCATTCGGGATGGAGGAAATGACACCAGAACCAGCCCTTCCTGCTGAGCCGTTCCGGCGCCTCATCGTAACGTCCCTGCTCGTGATAGGCGTGACCGTCGATGACGATTCGCTCCGAACCCCAGGACAGCTCGCCGCTGGCCTTGCCGCGCGGCACCAGTGAGACATAGCTGAACGCCTCGCTGCTCAGCGCCCCGCCGAGCAGCGCGGCTCGACCCACCCCGGGCAGCTTCCCTGTCGGGAACGCCGAGAACGGGCGCGCCACCGCGCGGACGTCCAGCTGCCCCTTCAGCTCCTCCAGATCGAACACGAACCGATACGCCGCCGGGTCGGTGCCCTCGCGAACGATGGTCATGCCGGGGACCTCGAGGCGCAGCCCCTCTTCCGAGACGCGCATGCGCGACGAATCCAGCGTCTTGGTCACCGACCGTGACTTGCGTTCCTTGCCATCCACCATCGCCACGAATACCAGCGCGTCGTCGAGATTCGCCCTGGCCACGTCCGGCCACCACTTCTTCGGTACGAACGCCACGAGCAGCACGCTTCCGTCGCTCATCACGACGTCCACGTACCACCATTGCATTTTCGCCTTCTTGTCGAGGAAGTTCTTCCGCTCCAACTTCCTCAGCTCCCCACCCGATTGAATGCGCCGGTAATCAATCAGCATGCGCTCACTCTACACCAGAATCGCCCGCAATGCTTTGTCAATCTTTCCAAGTTCGAGTTTCGCACGTTTGGGGGCGCTCGCACCGGAGACGCGCGTGCAGGCTCACGGCCTCTGGCGCCCCTTGCTGTCTTCATGCATGAGGTTGAGCGCGACGAAAGCCCGATGGGTTCCAGGGATTCGTGCCGTGGCCCCCGCGTGTCCAGAAGGAACATCCGTCCGAGCGGCGGAGGGTGCGCGCTCAGCCGCGGCCTCGGACCCGGGCCCGTCACTGAGCAGGGATTGCCCACGCCGCAGCACGGCGCTCAGCCAGGCCCCCGCCGCCTGGGAGGTCAACACCGCCACCGCGACCAGCGTGGTGTAGAAGGCGGGGCTGATGATGCCAGCATCGAACGCCACGCTGGCCACCGCGATGCCCGGCCCTCCGCGCGCGTTCGTCGCCACGGCGAGGTTGAGGGCATCCGAGGAAGGGAAACCGGCGAGCCGGGCCCCCAGTCCCACCGAGGCCAGCTTGATGACGCAGGCGACAACGAGGAAGGCGCAGAGCATGCCGGGTGAGAGCGCGTTGATCAGCGCCAGCTTGTAGCCGACCAGCGCGAAGTAGAGCGGGATGAAGAGCGAGTTGGAGAGCCCCGCGATGGAGTCCAGCGTCTCCTGGGTGAACGAGGAGTTCCTCGAGGCCGCCAGGCCGGCGAGGAAGCCGGCGAAGACCTGGTTGATGTCGAGGAGCTCCGCCACCGCGGCATAGGCGAGGAGCAGCAGGACCACCTGCGTCACGGGCGACATGCGCGCGAGCGGATTCCAGCGCGCCGCGTGCAGCCACTGGAGGACCCGTGGCACCAGGAACAGGCCCAGGACCATGTAGAGCACGGTCACGGTGATGTGCTTCGTGATGTCGCTCCAGGGCAGCGCGCTCGCGCGTGCCAGGGACAGGGCCCCAGCCAGTCCCGCCCAGAGCGCGATGTCCTCCACCACCGCCACTCCCAACACGAGCCGCGCGAAGCGCGTATGCATCACCTGGAGATCCTGGAAGATGCGCGAGATGACGGGGATGGAGGTGATGGAGACGGAGATGCCGATGATGAGCAGGAGCGCGACGGGATGCCCCGCCGGGCCCATGAGCGAGTCCAGGGGCAGGCTCATGCTCAGCGCGGTGGCGATGAGGAAGGGCAGCACTGTTCCGAACGAGGTCAGCCAGACAATCTTCCGTCGATCATCCGGGTGGAACAGCGAGTGGATGCCCGCCCCCGACAGGAACATCAACATCAGCAGCCCGAAGGCATAAAGAAAATCCAGGGCGGGCTGGTGATGGGTTCCAGGCCTTGGAAAGAATTCCAGGCGCCCCAGAAGCGCGGGGCCCGCGAGCACGCCCGCCAGTATTTCTCCCACCACTCGCGGTTGCCTCAACCGCACGCAGAGGGCGCCGAGCAGGTGGGCCAGGAGCAACAGGACGAAGAGGAAGAGGACCAGCGATTCTGGCTTGGACATGGCTCCTGGCGGTCCCTCCTCGGACTGTATGGCCAATATGGAAAGCTACGGCAGAGGGCGTACGCACGCGGAGCCAAGGATCCGCACCTGGCACGCCAGACGCACATTGGGGCGTCCTTCGGACACCTCCTCGACGACGATGGCCTCCAACCCGTCCATGGGAGAGAGGTTCTCCATGCCCTGCTCGACAACGATGGCGCACGTGCCGCAGGAAGCCGAGCGGCAACTGAACATGACGCACGTCTGGTGATGCTCGCAGATGTCCATGAGCATCTCCCCGGACCTGACCTTCAAGACCGCGTCACCCACCTGAAGCTCGACTTCCTGCCCACTCCGCTCGGAACTCATGCTCTCCTCGCCGTGTCCTCACGGGATTATGCGGGGCCCTGCGCGTAGGTCAGATACCGCTCGAAAGCCTCGCCCTGTGGCGTCAGCGCCAACTCCATGCTCTCGGCCAGGCGGCGCAACTGCCCCGCGATCCACCGCCGCGAGCGCTCGAACTCGGCACTGGCGGGGATGGCGATGCCCTCGGACGCCCACAGGTCGCGCAGCGCCTCGGCACTGAGCGGGAAGTCTGCGAATTCGGGGTGCTGGAGCGCCCGCTGGAGCACGCCCAGGCCCGTCTCGAAGTTCCAGGTGGCCGCCGCATCCCCGGAGAAGCGCTTGTCGATCATCGAGTACATCGTGATGCGCATCGCCCCTGAAATGAGCTCACGCGACCTGGGCGTGGCGCGCCGGAAGAGGCCGATCCCCAGCTCGAGCGAGGTGGTGAGGTGCCGGGCCTCGTCCTCCGCATGGCCAGCGACGATCTGCAGCGCCAGCGGCGAGGCGACCTTCTCGTCGAGGCCGGCCGTCATGAAGCCCTCGAGCTGCTTGAGCGCCAGGTTGAGGATGTAGCGCATCAGCAGGTACATGGAGCCGAAGCCGTTGTCGCACAGCTTCCCCCGGTACCGCTCGAGCATGGCCGGGACTGCCTTGAGGTGGGGGAAGAACTCTCCGCCAATGACATCTCCGCGCCCGATGAGCGCCTGGCATACGTTGCGGAAGGTGATGATGTGGTCGAACTCCTCCGCCGTCTCGTGGAAGAGGACCATGTAGTTGTCCGAGTACAGTGGGAAGACCGCCGCGGACGCCTCCATGTTGTAGCGCAGCGCCACCGACTCCGAGGTGGCGATTTCCGAGTAGGCCCGCGCGAAGTAGTACGCGGTCAGCACGGAGAGCTGCTCGGGCCGGAGCGTGGAGAGGTAGGGACACTCGCGCAGCGGCAGGAGCAGGAAGTCCGGGTTGCAATACAGCTTGCTCTTGTCGATGCCCTCCCGCTTCATCGTCAGGCCGAATCCCTTGAGCTCGATGGGCGTGCGATGGGCGTGCTCGAAAAGCTTGATCTGCCTTCTCAACAGCTTGTCTACCGGGTCTACCTGATCCACGAGACGGGTCCTTTCTTCACGAACGCGGGGGGCCGCCCAGCAGGCTGAGAATCTGATCCTCCTGCCACCGGGGGCGTGTCTCGAGGTAGCTCCAGACCGACTCCAGCCGGCGCTGGACCTCGTCTGGCAGACGCGTCACGAGCTTCCCGCTCTGGGGCATCATGAGCTGCCGCGTCCGCCCGCGTAGGACTTCCTGGCCGTCCTGCAGCTTCACGATGCGGTAGGCGAACTCGATGAAGGGGGTGCGCAGCGGCTGGCGCAGCAGGGAAATCTGGGTGACGAGCTCCTCCTCCTCGTGCGCCGGCTTCTTGTACTCGACCCACAGATCCACCATGGGGACGGCCATGTTGAACTCCAGCAGGTCCGACACGCTCAGCTGGGTGCGGCGCGCCAGGTCGGCCCTCGCGGCCTCGAAGTAGGCGAGCGCATGGCCATGCCAGAGATACCCGTACCGGTCCACCTCACCGAAGCGGACGCGGCCGAGCGTCTCGTGGTAGCCGAGCACCTGCACCTGCTTGCTCATGGCTCGACCTCGTCGAAGCGAGACTGCACCTCCGGAGGAATCGAGAAGCCGAGCTCGCGGCAGCCCGGGAGGTTGAGCGTGAGCTTCTGCCCCGGGTCATTCTCGAAGGGCACCTCGCTGACGGGCTTGCCGTCACGCAGAATGGACAGGCACATCCGGCCCACCAGGCGTCCCACGGCCTCGAAGTCGCTGGAGAAGTCCGCCACGCCAGCCTGCTTGATGATGGCCGCGTTGTTGACCCAGAAGAGCGGGACGCGCCGGGCGCGGGAGTACTCGAGGAGCGCCTTCACCGCCTTGCCGCTGAGCACCGTGTCGTTGAAGCCGATGAGGGCGCTGCGCTCCGCCTTCATCGTGTCCAGCCCGGCCTGCAATTCCTCGAGCGTGGCGTATGGGCCCTCGTGGTAGCCCACCCCCAACCACTCGGCCAGGAACGCCACGCTTCGGTAGCCGATGTGGCTGGAGGGGCTGGTGATCCAGAATCCCTCCTTTTTCGCCCGGGAGAGCTCGTAGTTCTTCTTCACGTTGGGGAACGCGAACTCGGAGCCCAGGTTGAGCGGGAAGTAGACCCGCTCCAGGTCGGGCACCATGCTCTTGAGCAGAAAGAAATTCTCACGACTCCAGATGAGCGGCAGGTTGAGCCGCACCCCGGTGATGTTCGGATGGTTGAGCAGCTCCATCCCGTTGTTCTCCGGGTGGGCCCCGAAATACACCACGGGGATGTCCTGGTTCACCTCCGCGATGCGCACCACCGAGTCCGTGCCCGGAACGATGAGGATGCGAACGCCCTCCTCCCGGTAGCGGGCGAGCAGCTGGATGAGCTCCTCACGGGTGGGAGGAATACGCTGGAACTGGAGATCAAAGTCGCGCAGGCCGGATTTCAACCGGGTGATGGCCGAGACGAACCCCACCACCCAGCGGTTCTGCTTGCCCATGCTGGAATAGGGGGCGCTGTCCTCCTTCTCATAGATGTACGAGCTGACGACACGGACTCGGTAGGGCAGGAGGCTCGCCGTCACGCGGCCCTCCGCTCTTCGATGAAGGAAATGAGCGAGGCCAGCTTGAAGGCGTTGTTGCTCTGTTTGGTGCGCTCCTGCTCCAGCCAGTTGTCGAAGCGCACGGAGTCGCCGAATGAATCCTCGAGCCGGACACCCACCTCGATGAGCTTGAGCGAGTCGAGCCCCAGCTCGGGCAGAGCCGTCTCCTCGGTGAGGTCCAGGTTCTTCAGTTGGGGCTCTACCTCGGAGAGGCAGCGGTGGATGAGGGCACGGATTTCCAGGCGACTCATAGTGTCATGCACTCCGGCTGGGTCGAGGAGGTGGTTGGTTTACTTGAAGAGGACGGCCTTCAAATAGTTTGTCTGGCTGATGACGACCTGCTTGAGGGTGTCGGTAACGTTCGTCTCTCGCGCGCTCTGCCGCTCATGCAACTCGCCCCTCTCGTACAGCTCACGCGTCTTGGTGCGCTGCAGCTTGCCGCTGGACGTCTTGGGGAGTTGCCCGGGCTGGAGTACCACCACTTCGTGGAGCGCGACGCCCAGCGAGGCCTGTACCGTCCGGACGACAGCCAAGGGATCGAACGAGGCCGGGTCGGCGATCTCCACCGCCAGAACGATCCGCTCCAAACCCTCGCCCGCGTCAGAAGCCTCGTGCGTGCCGAAGGCGACGAGGTTGCCCTTGCGCACTCCCGGGACGGTGGTGGCCACGTGTTCGATGTCCTGCGGGAAGTAGTTGCGGCCGTTGAGGATGATCATCTCCTTGAGCCGGCCGCAGACGTGGAGCTCACCGTTGAGGATGAAGCCAAGGTCGCCCGTGCGCAGATACTCGCCGGCGAACACCTGGGCCGTCGCCTCCGGGTCGCCCCAATACTCCTTCATGACGCTGGGGCCGGCGATGCGGATCTCCCCGATATGCCCATCGGGAAGGGGGGACGCGCTGGTCTCATCCGTCAGGTCGAAAATGGACAGCTTGTGGCCGGTGAAGGGCTTGCCACACGCGACGATCTCCAACGCCCCCTCCAGCTGCCTGGGCGGGAGGGCGACGCGCTCCTCGCTCAGCCGGGTGTGGTCCACGGGCGTCGACGGCAACCCCCCGCCCGGCCTCCCCAGCGTGATGGCCAGCGAGGACTCGGCCATGCCGTACATGGGCAGCAGGGCTTCGGCACGGAAACCCTGGGGCGCGAAGGCCGTGGCGAAGCGCCGCAGGACTTCCGCGCGGATGGGCTCACCGCCGCACCCGGCGATACGCCAGGCGGACAGATCCAGTCCTTGCCGTTGCGCCTCCGGGATGCGCTTGACCGCCAGGGCGAAGGCGAAATTGGGCGCACAGGAGATAGAAGCGCGGTACTTGCTGAGGGCCTCCAGCCACATCAGCGGCCGCTGTAGGAAGTTCAGCGGCGGGATGAACGCAACAGGCCGTTGGTAGAACAGCGGGCCCAGCAAGAAGCCGATGAGCCCCATGTCGTGGAAGAGGGGAAGCCAGGAGACGCCCACGTCCTCGGACGTCACCCGAAAGCCCTCCTCCATGAAGCAGCGGATGTTGGCCGCCAGGTTCCGGTGGGTGACGGTGACCCCCTTGGGATTGGACGTGGAGCCACTGGTGAACTGGAGAAAAGCCGCGTCGTCCAGATTCACCTGCCGGGGCTGCATGGGTGCGGCGGCGTCCGCGAGCGACTCGACGGAGATGATGCCGCGCACGCTCTCGCACTGACCCTGCACCGTGCCGAGCAGGAGCTTGATCTTCGCGTTCGTCACCACCGCCGCCGCGCCACTCCGCCTGACGATGTGCCGCACGTTCTCGAGGTAGCCGTCCAGCTGACCGAGCCCATGCATCGGGTAGATGGGCACGGGGATGATTCCCACGCGAATGGCTCCCAGGAATGTGAGGATGAACTCGTCATTCTCCGGGAGGATGATGGCAATCCGTTCGCCCTGCTTCAGCCCCGCCGCCTGCAGCGCGCCGGCACGGGCCGCGGTCTGCTCGGCCAATTCCGGGAACGTGATGAGCCGGGTCTGTTCGGTGTTGCCGCTCCGACTCACGAACGAGAAGCCAATGCGCGCATCAGCGCCCGTCAATCGCTCCACCACCGCCGCGACAGTCACTTCCTTGGCCATCCGGAATGCCCCCGACGACGCGAACGACAGCCCGATGATGCGGTTACGTCAGACTTGCTGACATACTCCTCATCCACGCCTGCGCAGCTGACCGACAACCAGACATGTGTGCTTGATGCTTCGGCAAACCAGGATGCACGGAATGCCTACCGCGAGCGCAACCCTGGTCCTGCCCTACCCGACCACGTGCGCACCGGGCCTCCGCGAACCCCATAACAACGGGCAGTCAAATACCACTAAACTGCCCGTGAAGCAATACTGACCCCTCCCCATGAGGTGAGAACCCCATTCTGTTAAGCATTGAACCCGATAGGAATTGCACCGCTGGAAACTTTCAAGATTGGCGATGAGCACATCGATTCTCGATGTGACCCATGCACTACCGCCGCAGTGCCGCCTCGTAGGCCGCGAGCGTCTCGTCCGCGCAGCGCGCCCAGGTGAAACGCGCCGCCTGCTTGCGCCCCGCCTCCGACCAGCGCCGCCGCTCCGCGTCCGATTGCAGCAGCCGCTCCAGCGCCTCCGCCAGGCCCTCCGCGTCGTCCGGCCGCACCGCCAGAGCCCCCTCGCCACACACCTCCGGCGTCGCCCCCGTCGTCGACACGATGGCCGGCGTCCCCAGCCGCATCGCCTCCAGCGGCGGCAGCCCGAAGCCCTCGTAGCGCGAGGGGAACGCGAACACCGTCGCCCTCCGCATCAGCTCGTAGAACACCTGCTCGGACTGGTAGCCCAGCGGCCGGATGTCATGGCCCTCGGAGCGCATGCTCGCCACGCGCGACTCCACCGAGCCCGAGCCGAACCACCTCTGTCCCACCAGCACCAGCGCCGCCGGCCGTCCCCGCGCCTTCAGCCGCTCGAGCGCGTCCAGCACCAGGCTCACGTTCTTGCGCACGTCCAGCGAGCCCGCGTACAGCACGAAGCGGGACGGCAGCGACAGCGTGCGCAGGTAGGCCTCCGCGGTGGCGTCAGGCACGTAGCGGTCCACGTGGTCCACCCCGTTGTAGGCCACCGTCACCTTGTCCGAGACCTCGGGGTGGCGCGCCAACAGGTCCTCCCGGGTGCACGCGCTCACGCAGAGGATGCGGTCCGCCACCTGGACACTCCGGGCGAGCCACAGGCGGAACTGCCAGCGGTAGGCCCGGGAGACCGTCTCGGGCATCGACAGCGGAATCAGGTCGTGAACGGTGAGGACGTAGGGCTTGCCGGGGGTGCGCACCAACGGGAGGTTGAAGTTGCCGAGCGCGTGGTACAGCCGCGCCTCCGTCTCGCGCAGCGCCCGGGGCAGCCGGCCCAGCACGTAGGCCGTGCGCCCCATGCGGCCACGCGGGTCCTCCCCGGACACCCGGGCCCCCAATCGCCGCAATCGCACGCCCCGCGTCTCCAGTGCGTCCGCCAGACAACGGGTGTACAGGCCGATGCCCGTGGTGGGCTCGTCCCACAGGCTCGCATCGAAAGCGACAGGACCGATGGACACGGGGCGCCTCATAACACGGCGCTGTGATAGGCAGGGTCCCCCTATGGCGGTCCATCAGCTGATTCCGAGCTTCGTGGCCGGAGACGCCTCCGGACAGGCGGCGCTGCACCTGCAACTCCTGCTGCGCCGGCTGGGCCACTCCGGCGAGCTGTACGCGGGCGAGGTGGGCCCCGGCCTGGACTCCCTCGCGCACCCCGTCTCGGCGCTGCGCCCGGCCCCGGACGACCTCGTCCTCTACCACCACGGCATCTCCTCGCCGCTGAGCAGCCGGCTGCTGCACCTGCCCTGCCGCCGCGGCGTCGTCTTCCACAACATCAGCCCCGCGAGCTTCTACGCGGGCACCCCGCTCGCCGAGGCGCTCCTCACCGGGCGGGCGCAGCTGGCCGCCATGGCCCCCTTCGTGGACGTGGCCCTCGGCGTGTCGGACTACAACTCCGCCGAGCTGCGCGAGGCCGGCTACCGCGACGTCCACACCGTCCCCCTCTTCGTCGAGCCCGGGCGCTTCTCCGAGGCCAACGCGGACAAGGCCCTGCTGCGGCGCCTGGCGGGCACGGGCCCCGTGGTGCTCTCGGTGAGCCGCGTGGCGCCGCACAAGCGCTTCGAGGACCTGCTCGCGCTGCACGCGGAGCTGCTGAAGCTGCGGCCCGAGGCGCGCCTGCTCCTGGTGGGCGGCTACGAGCCGGGCAGCCGCTACTTCAAGTCGCTCCAGCGCACCGCGCGCGAGCTGTCCGGGGTGCACTTCCTCGGGCGGCTCAACCACGCGGAGCTGGTGGCCGCGTACCGCACCGCGGACGTCTTCGTCTCCATGAGCGAGCACGAGGGCTTCGGCGTCCCGCTCATCGAGGCCATGGCGGCGGAGGTGCCGGTGCTGGCCTACGCGGCGGCGGCCGTGCCGGAGACGCTCGGGGGCGCGGGCATCGCCTTCGACCAGAAACGCTTCGCCTTCCTCGCCGAGCTGGTGGTGGACCTGTGCGAGGACCTGTCGTTGCGCGAGCGCCTGCTCGCGGGCCAGGCCCGGCGGCTCGGGCACTTCTCCGCCGAGGAGAGCCAGAAGGCCCTCGCCAAGGCCCTGGGCGGGGACAGACGGCCCGGGCGCCGCGCGCCGCCCAGGAAGAAGCCCCGGGTGGGCGTGGTGGTGCAGCGCTACGGCGAGGTGACGGGCGGTGCCGAGCGCCACGCGCAGCAGGTGGTGGAGCAACTGGCACCGCACTGGGAGCTGACGGTCCTCACCACGTGCGCGAAGAACCACCTCACCTGGGAGAACGTCTTCCCGCCGGGCGAGGAGCAGGACGCGCACGTGAAGGGTGTCCGGGTGCTGCGCTTCCCGGTGACACGCGTGCGCCACATCCGCCCGTTCAACGCGCTGTCGAAGCAGGTGTTCGACAAGCCCAACGAGCGGCTGCGCGAGGAGCACTGGGTGGCCGAGCAGGGCCCGCTGGCCCCCGGCCTGCTCGAGCACCTGGACGCGCACGGAGCGGACTACGACGGCTTCGTCTTCTTCACCTACCTGTACGCGCCCACCGTGTGGGGCCTGCCCATGGTGGCGGAGCGCTCGCTGCTCGTCCCCACGGCGCACGACGAGCCGCCCATCCGCTTCGGCGTGTACGCGGACGTCTTCGAGCGACCGCGCGCCCTGCTGTGCAACACCCCCGAGGAGGTGGAGCTCATCGGGCGCTACTACCCGGACCACGCGCCCGCGCGGGTGGTGGGGGTGGGAGTGGACGTGCCGGCGAAGGTGGACCCCCAGCGCTTCCGCGAGAAGTACGGGGTGCGCAACCCCTACCTGCTCTACGTGGGGCGGCTGGAGGCCGGCAAGGGCATCCCCGAGCTGCTCGCGCACCACCGGGAGCTGAAGGGGCGCTTCCACGACGCGCCGGACCTGGTGCTCGCGGGCGAGGCGCACATGGAGCTGCGGGGCGAGGGCGTGCGCCACGTCGGCCGCATCAGCGAACAGGACAAGTACGACGCGCTGGCCGGTGCGCTGGCGGTGGCGGTGCCCTCGCGCTTCGAGAGCCTCTCGCTGCTCACGCTGGAGGCCTTCGCCTCGGGCACGCCGGTGCTCGTCAACGCGTACTCGGAGGTGCTGGTGGGCCAGGTGGAGCGCAGCCGGGCGGGCCGGACGTACAAGGACCTCGACTCGTTCATCCAGGGCCTGCGTGAGGTGGGCGAGCACCGCGCCACGCTGAGCCGGCGCGCGAAGTCCTTCGCCGCGAAGTACACGTGGCCCCGGGTGGTGGACGCCTACCGGGAAGAGCTGGATTCCATCCTCAGGGAGAAGAGCCGATGAAGCTGATGGGACGGGACATCCCCGCGCGCGAGCTGCTCGCGCGCATCGAGGAGCGCCTGCGCACGCGGGGGCTGCCCACCTCGGAGCCTGTGGACGTGCCCACCCAGGGCGTGGAGCCCCGGGTGGATCCGCTCTCCTTCAACCTCCAGGCGCTGGAGGAGAACGCGGACGCCACGCGCCCCCTGCCGCTGCACACCCACCGGGGTGGCGCGGGCCAGCTCGTGCTGGTGGCCAAGTGGGCCTTCCGCAAGACGTGCCAGGTGCTCATCAACGAGACGCTCTCGCGCCAGCGCGTCTTCAACGGCCACGTGCGCGACTCGTACGCGCAGCTGTCCGCCGAGGTGATTCGTCTGCGCGGCGAGGTGGAGGCCCTGCGCGCCGCCCAGGCCGCCACGCCCCCGGCCAGGAGCTCGCCGGCCGCGGAGACGCCGTCCGCCCCGTCCCGCCCGAAGCGCCCGGCGAAGCAGCGCCGGGCCTCCGAGGAGTAGCCCGCGGGGAGGGCCTCAGCTCTCCTGTTCGGAGGAAGCCACCGCCACCAGCGAGACGCCGAAGGGCAGCGAGACGCGCGGCACCAGGTGGCGCTCGCTGCTGAAGACGGCCTCCAGCACCTGGTTGGCCAGTCCCATGTCGCGCGCCATCGTGACGTCCGAGCGCAACTGGTTCTTGCGCTGCGCCGGCATCACGCGCTCCAGCAGGCGCACCGCGGCGATGGCCGGGAACAGGAAGCTGTTGAAGAAGGAGGACCAGCGCAGGCGCAGCCCCGCGGCCGAGAGGTGCTCGGCGAGCAGCTCCAGGGAGTAGCGGCGCTGGTGGTGGTGCACCACGTCGTGCTGGCTCCACAAGAAGGCGTGCGCCGGGACGGTGAGCACCAGCCGCCCCTCGGGCCCCAGCACCGAGCGGATGCCCCGGAGCGCCCCCACCACGTCGGGGATGTGCTCGAGCACGTCGAAGGCCGTCACCACGTCATAGCGGCCCGGGGGAACGGCCTCCGGGAGATGTCCCTGGTGGATCGGGAAGTCCGGCCCGAGCCGCTTGCGGCACAGCGCCAGCGCGTCCGGGGAGGCCTCGAGTCCCTCGACCTGGCCGAAGCGCTGGAGGAGCGGGATGTTGCCGCCCGTGCCGCATCCGACGTCCAGGATTCGCCGGTCCGGCACGGCAGGCAGGTGCTGACGCAGCACGACCTCGATGACATTGCGGCGGCCCCGGAACCACCAGTGGTGGTCCTCGAGCCGGGCCATTTCCTCATAGAGGTGGGCTTCCATGAAGGCCCCTCCATAGCCCACCCTTCCCGCCTTGGACAGGGGCACCTCGCCGCTCGGCCGGTGACCTTTTTGGCGGTGGAAGGTAGACAGGCCGGGTGTCCACCCCTTCCCCGCCCGCTCGCCCCCCCCTCGTGCGCCGCCTGACAGTCCTGGTGCCGGGGCTGCTGGTGGCCATCGCGGTGCTCGCCTTCCACCGCCGCGTGCTCGCCCCTGGCATGGCCTTCGCCAGCGAGGACCTGCGCGAGTACTTCATCCCCGTTCGAGCCCTCCTCCAACACACCGTCCGGGGCGGAGACTGGCCCTTCTGGCAGCGCTCCATCTACGCGGGCTTCCCGCTGTGGAGCTCGGGCGAGGCGGGCCTCTTCCTGCCCACCACCTGGCTGTACTTCCCGCTGGACGCCGCACGCGCGCTGACGCTCGGCTCGCTCACCCACCTGGTGGTGGCCGCGCTCGGCATGTTCACCTGGCTGCGCCACCGGGGCCGGAGCGTGGGGGCCGCCATGGCCGGTGCCTTCATCGTGGCGCTCGGCGGCTTCACCACGGTGCACCTGGACCACTGGACGTTCAGCGCGACGCTGGCGCCGCTGCCGTGGACGCTGCTGGCGGTGGACGTGGCCCTGCGGCGGGGCCTCTCCCCGAGCCTCTTCCTGGGCGCGGCCCTGGGGGTCGCCGGGCTGTGGTTCGGCGGCGCGGCCCAGCTCGCCTACTTCGCCACGCTCCTCGTCGGCGGCTACGTGGCCCTCCAGGTGCTCGGCACGCGGGGGCGGGCGTGGCCGTTGCTGCTCGTCCTCCCCGCGGGCCTGCTGCTGGCGGCCCCCCTCATCCTCGCGGGTGCCGAGTTCAGCGCGAACAGCCCGCGCGCCGGAGGCATGACGCTGCGGTGGGCCGCCTTCTACCACTGGCCGGATCCGCGAGCCCTGGCCCTGCTGCTCTTCCCCGACGCCTGGGGCCGGGTGTCCTCCTACGGCGGTCCGTTCAACTACTGGGAGATGACGGGCTACGTCGGCCTGCCCGCGCTGGTGCTCGTCCTCACCACCCGGCCCCGGGGAATGGGCTGGTACTTCCTGGGGGTGCTGGCCTTCTCGCTCCTCGTCTGCTTCGGCACCGAGACGCCCCTCTACGGGCTGCTCTTCCACCACCTGCCGGGCTTCGACAAGCTGCGCGTGGCCACGCGCGCGCTCTTCCTCGCCAACTTCGCCGCGGCCCTCCTCACGGCCGATGCGCTCGACGGGCTCGCCGAGCGGCGGCGCTGGTGGCAGGGCGCCCAGGTGGTGGCCGGGGCCCTGGTGCTGCTCGGGGTGGCGCTCTGGTTGGCGCGGCGGGCCGGGTCCCTGGAGTTCCGAGTGGAGGAGCTGCGCGCCAACGTGCCCTGGACGGTGGGCGTGCTCGCCGTGTTCGCCGCATGGGTGGCCGCGCGGCATGTGCCGAGGTGGCCGGCGCACCTCTTCCCCCTGGGCGCGGCGCTGCTCGTCCTCGTGGATCTGCACCACGCCTACGGCGGATACATGCCCGTGTCACGCACACGGGTGCTGAACCGGCAGTACCCGCGCCTGCCCGCGGAGGGCGGCCGGGTGGTGCACTTCGGCTTCAACCCCAACCTCGCCGCCGCCTCGGGCGTCGAGGGAGTCAATGGCTACAGCCAGCTCCTGGTGGACCGCGTCTACGACCTGCTCTACGCGACGCGCGACGGGGGCTTCTTCGTCACCTCCCAGGCTCGCGTGGACGACGAGTACGGCAAGCTGCGCATGATTCCGGGCAGCCCCCTCTTCTCCCTCTTCGCCGCGCCCCGCCTCGTCACCACCGGCCCGGTGGGAGGTCTCCCGTTTCCGCCCCACCGTGACGGACCCTTCTGGCAGTACACGGTGCCGGCGTTGCCGCTCGCCTTCTGGAGCCAGCGTTACGAGGTGCTGAGCGCCTCGGACTTCCGCCAGCAGCTGAACCGCTTCCGGCCGGAGGAGACGGTCACCGTGGAGCCCTCCGACGTACCGCTCCCGCCCTCCGCCACCCAGCACCCCTTCCGTCCGGCCACCGTCACCGCGCGGGGACCCAACCACACGGAGATGACGGTGGAGGCACCGGCTCCGGGGTTGTTGACGGTGATGGACCCGTGGTTCCCCGGCTGGAGTGCCGAGGTGGACGGCAAGCCCGCCCCCGTGTTGCGCGCCGACTACGCCTTCATGGCGGTGCCCGTCCCGGAGGGGACGCACCGGGTGGTGCTGCGCTACGTGCCGGCCACCCTGTGGTCCGGATTGACGGGCGTGCTCTGCGTGCTCGCGGGCACCGGAGGATGGGCCTGGGTCCGGCGCCGCCGGGCCTCCCCTGGGAACCGTTGACGGACCTGGGGGCCCGTGCTTCAAGGCGGCCCCGTGACTCCGCCAACCGTCAGCGTGGTGATTCCCGCGTACAACGAGGGCATCCGACTTCCGGCCTTCGTGGAGCAGCTCACGCGGGCCTGTCTCGCCACCCCCTCGCCCGTCCTGGAGCTCGTCGTCTCCGATGATGGGAGCACTCCGGAGCACGTGGAGAAGGAGCGGGCGAGCGTCGAAGCCGCCCAGGCCCGGCTGACCGAGGCCGGCTCGCCCCACCGCTTCCGCTTCGTCGCGGCCGAGCGCAATGGCGGCAAGGGCTCGGCCATCCGTCTGGGCTGGCGGGAGTCCGACCCCCGGGCCGAGTGGCTGGCCTTCGTGGACGCCGACGGGGCCGTGAGCGCGGAGGAGTTCCTGCGCATGGCCACCCTGGCGACCACCACCCCGGCCATCGACGTGGTGGTGGGCTCGCGCATCCGGATGGCGGGGCGCCATGTGGAGCGCAGCCTCTTCCGGCACCTGCAGGGGCGCATCTTCGCCACATTGACGGACATGCGCTTCCGGCTCGGCTACTACGACACACAGTGTGGGGCGAAGCTCTTCCGGGCGTCGATGCTGCGGCCGCTGCTGGACCGGCTCCAGGAGCAGCGTTGGCTCATCGACGTGGAGCTGCTCGCCCTCATGGACCAGCAGGGCGCCCGGCCACTCGAGGTGCCGGTCGACTGGGTGGACACCGGGGAGTCGAAGGTGCGCTTCGGGGTGGATGCGGCCCGGATGTTCTGGGGGTTGAGAGAAATGCACCGGCGGTTGAACCGTCCCCAGTAGCCACACTGATCGAGCACGCTTGCTTTCCAATCGGTAAGCCGCGAAATAGGCGCGGTCTGGTGACCGTTTTCGCCTGGTTGCCTTCCCCAACACCCCCAGTGACATGCGTCCCTTGACCGCTCTTCCTACCAACGACGGCCCTACACTGACCCTCGGCATCCCTGGCTTCGGCTTCGAGGACCTGTACCGCCCGCGCGGCCTGCGTCGCCTGTCCGAGCGCTTCGACGAGCAGCTCGCCGCCGACGAGCCCGAGCTCTTCAAGACCTTCGAGGCCTACCGGAAGTCCGGTGGCAAGAGCGTCACCGGCCCCGCCGAGTCCGAGCTGCTCATCCGCGTGGCGCGCCACGTGTCCGCCTTCGTGACGAGGCTCTTCGGCCTCGAGACGGACGTGGACCGGCTGGCCCGCCACCTGAAGGGCGAGCTGCCGCTCTTCGACTTCAAGCGCGAGTTCATCACCCGCCGGGTCTTCAAGAAGGGCGCGGCGGACCGCCCCACGCTGGCCGAGTACCCCTCGCTGGACGCGCGGATGCGGCTGATGCTGTCGCTCGCCTTCCCCGAGGCCCTGGCCAACGAGGACGTGGAGCGCGCCCTGGCCGAGGCCATCCTCACGCTGATGGACCTGGAGCGGCTCTTCTCGGGCAGCTCGGGCAACCTGCCACCGCTGACGCCGGAGCAGTCCGAGGCGCTGCGCGCGAAGTGGACGGGTGTGCGGGTGGCGCTGCTGTCCTCGCCCGAGGGCAAGGACGCCTTCGGCTCCAGCCTGGTCACCCAGGGGGATGACGCGGCGGAGCTGCAGTCGGTGCGCAACCTGCTGTCGCTGGCGGACCGCTGGACGTACGCCCGCGCGCTGCACCCGGAGATGAAGGAGCTGTTCCACAAGTGGCCCACGCACCGGGTGCCCAAGCCGCTGGTGTTCGACCAGCTGGTGCAGCTGGAGCGGCCGGACGAGAAGCTGCCGGAGATCACCCAGGGCTCGGACCACCACCTGCGCTACCGGGACGGCTTCAAGCTGACGGATCCGCGCGGCACGCCCCGCGAGGTGATGGGCGAGGTGGACTATTGCGTCATCTGCCACGAGCGCGAGAAGGACTCGTGCTCCAAGGGCTTCAAGGCGAAGGATCCGGTCATCGAGGGCCACTCCTTCAAGAAGAACCCGCTGGGCATTCCGCTCACCGGCTGCCCGCTGGACGAGCGCATCTCGGAGGCGCACGCGCTCAAGCGCGAGGGCAACTCGCTGGCGTCGCTGGCGGTGGTGATGGTGGACAACCCGATGTGCCCGGGCACCGGCCACCGCATCTGCAACGACTGCATGAAGGCCTGCATCTTCCAGAAGCAGGAGCCGGTCAACATCCCCATGGTGGAGACGGCGGCGCTGACGGACGTGCTGGCGCTGCCCTGGGGCTTCGAGATCTACGGCCTGCTCACGCGCTGGAACCCGCTGAACGTGCGCCGCCCGTACGCGCTGCCGTACGTGGGCCGCAACGTGCTGGTGGTGGGCCTGGGCCCGGCGGGCTACACGCTCTCGCACTACCTGCTCAACGAGGGCTTCGGCGTCACGGGAATCGACGGCCTGAAGATCGAGCCCTTCGAGGACGAGCTGGTGGGCCGCAACGGCAAGGCGATGAGGCCCATCCGTGACTGGAAGGCGCTCACGCGCGAGCTGGACGAGCGCATCCAGGAGGGCTTCGGCGGGGTGTCCGAGTACGGCATCACCGTGCGCTGGGACAAGAACTTCCTCACGCTGATGCACCTGACGCTGGAGCGGCGGCAGAACCTGCGCATCTACGGCGGCATCCGCTTCGGTGGCACGCTGACGATCGAAGACGCGTGGAAGATGGGCTTCGACCACATCGCCATCGCCGCGGGAGCGGGCAAGCCCACCATCATCGGGATGAAGAACAACCTCATCCGGGGCATCCGCAAGGCGAGCGACTTCCTGATGGCGCTGCAGCTCACGGGCGCCTTCAAGAGGGACTCGCTGGCGAACCTGCAGGTGCAGCTGCCGGCGATCGTCATCGGCGGAGGCCTGACGGGCATCGATACGGCCACGGAGCTGCTGGCCTACTACCCGGTGCAGGTGGAGAAGACGCTGGAGCGCCACGAGAAGCTGGTGGCGGAGCTGGGCGAGGAGGCCGTGCTCGCGCGCATGGACGCCGAGGAGAAGGCCACCTACCAGACGTTCCTGGAGCACGGCCGTGCGGTGCGGGCCGAGCGGGAGAGCGCGCAGGCCGAGGGCCGGGCGCCGGACTTCATCCGCCTGGTGCGCAACTGGGGCGGCGTGAGCCTGGTGTACCGGCGGAGCCTGACGGAGTCGCCGGCCTACCGTCTCAACCACGAGGAAGTGGTGAAGGCGCTGGAGGAAGGCATCCGCTTCATCGAGCGCATGAGCCCGGTGGAGGCGATGCCGGACGAGAAGGGGGCGGTGAAGGCCATCCGCTTCGAGCGCATGGTGACGAAGGACGGCAAGCTGCGGGGCAGCGGCGAGTTCTTCGAGCTGCCGGCGCGCACGGTGTGCGTGGCGGCGGGCACGGCGCCCAACGTGACGTACGAGAAGGAGTACCCGGGGACGTTCGAGCTGGACGAGAACGGCGAGTACTTCAAGAGCTACGAGCTGGCGGAGGAGGCGGAGGGCTTCGGCCTGGCGCCGGTGAAGCCGGTGGAGGACATCGCGGCGAAGGTGGGCTTCTTCACCTCGTACCGGAAGGACGGGCACTTCATCTCGTACTTCGGCGACAACCACCCCACGTACGCGGGCAACGTGGTGAAGGCCATGGCGAGCGCGAAGGACGGCTACCCCGAGGTGGCACGTCTGTACGCGAAGGAAGTGGCGGGGCTGGACTTCGACGACGAGCTGGCGCAGGTGCGGCGTGACGAGAAGCTGGCGGCGCACTTCGCGAAGCAGGACGAGGCCTTCCTGGCCAGGGTGGTGACGGTCAACCGGCTCACGCCCACCATCGTGGAGGTGGTGGTGAAGGCGCCGTTCGCGGCGCAGCACTTCGAGCCCGGCCAGTTCTACCGGCTGCAGAACTTCGAGCGGACGGCGACGGTGGTGGACGGCGTGCGCCTGACGATGGAGGGCCTGGCGCTCACGGGCGCGTGGGTGGACAAGGAGAAGGGGCTGATGGGCACCATCGTGTTGGAGATGGGCTCCTCGTCCCGGTTGTGCGCCGCGCTGAAGCCGGGCGAGCCGGTGGTGGTGATGGGCCCCACGGGCGCGCCCACGGAGATCGGCCACAACGAGACGGTGCTGCTGGTGGGCGGAGGCCTGGGCAACGCGGTGCTCTTCTCGATTGCGCGCTCGCTGAAGGCGGCGGGGTGCAAGGTGGTGTACTTCGCCGGCTTCCGGCAGCGCTCGGACGTGTTCAAGCGCGAGGAGATCGAGGCGGCCACGGACCAGGTGGTGTGGTCGGTGGATGCCGGAGAGCTCATCGAGACGACGCGGCCACAGGACTCGGCGTTCCGGGGCAACGTGGTGCAGGCGATGCTGGCCTACGCCAAGGGTGAGCTGGGCGTGGCGCCGGTGGCGTCCTTCAAGGACGTGAACCGGGTGATCGCCATCGGCTCGGACCGGATGATGAGGGCGGTGCAGGAGGCGCGGCACGGGGTGCTGCAGCCGTACCTGAACCCCGAGCACGAGGCGATCGGCTCCATCAACTCGCCGATGCAGTGCATGATGAAGGAGATCTGCGCGCAGTGCCTCCAGCGGCACGTGGATCCGCGGACGGGCAAGGAGACGTGGGTGTTCTCCTGCTTCAACCAGGATCAGCGGCTGGACCAGGTGGACTTCGTGAACCTGAACCAGCGTCTGCGAGGCAACACGGTGCTGGAGAAGGTAGCGGACCTGTACCTGGCGCAGCTGCTGAAGAAGGTCCCCGGTCTGCGCCGGGTGTAGTTCCCGAGAGCCCTCCCCCACCCCTCTCCCTCCGGGAGAGGGGTGGGGTGAGGGTACCGGAGCTACTGCGACTTCGCGCCGAAGGACCGGAGCATGTCCTGGTAGTTGAGCATGAGGTCCTGCTCGCGAGTGAGCACGAGGTCCACGTTGGCATCTCCGTGCACCTTGCGAACGGCCACGAGCTTCTCCGTCTCCTCGAGGCGCTTGCGCATGGCGTCGATCTGCGGAGCCAGCTCCTTCTGCTGCTCCGGGTTGAGCCGGGCGCGCATCGCCTCGAGCTTCTCGAGCTCGCCCGCGAGATCCAACATGGCGGACATGTGCCGCTGGGTGATGACGTCGGTGACCAGGGCGCCGATGCGGTTGACGTCCAGCTCCGAGAGGCCGGCCTCGCGGCGGGCCTTGGCCTCGGACTCGGCCTTGCTCTCGATGGCCTTCATGGACGCGCTCAGGTCGGCGACGTCCTTGCCCGAGTCCACGCGGGCCTTGGCGTCCTGGAGGGCCTTGTTCATGGCCGCGTAGGCATCCAGCACCTTGCGTTGGTAGCCGACGTAGGCATCCAGCTTCGCCTGGGTGAGGACGTAGGGCTTGCCGTCATCGACGTCCTGGAAGTCCCCGGCCGAGGCCTCCGGCGAGTCCTTGTCGGCCGCCGCCCCGGTCTCCTCCCGGGCAGGCACGGGGGCCGGGTCCTTCTTGCAGCCGGCGAGCATCCCCGCGGCGAACAGCACCCACAGCAGCTTGCGCATCCACACTCCTCCAGGGCTTCTCCCGGATTGAGAAAGGGGCGGAGTATACGCCCGTACATGGCCGGAGGAACCGAGTCCCTCCCGGGCCGATGCACCCTGGCCGCCTGCTCCCCAACGGGCGAGGCCACCACCAGCGAACATTCGCCGCATTACCTTTGACCAACCCGGTCGCGGTCGTGTACGAACCGCGGTTCGTTCGGTTGCGGTGGAGGCACCTTGAGGATCTTCCTGGTAAGGCATGGCGAAGCGGACGCGGAGGCTCCCGAGGGACTCGGGGACGAGGCGCGCTCGCTCACGGCCAAGGCCCGAGCCAGCACGGCCGCGCATTTCGCGTCGCTGGCGGAGCGTATCGGTACCGTGTCGCTCGTGCTGACGAGCCCGCTGGTGCGCACGGTGCAGACGGCACAGATGCTCTCCACGGTGCTCAAGCACGAGGGCACGCTGCGCGCCCATCGCTGCCTCCTGCCGGACATGCCGGTGGGGTCCGTGACGCCCGTCATCGACGAGCACGCCAACGAGAACATCGTGCTGGTGGGCCACCAGCCCTCCATGGGCGCCCTGGCCGCTCATCTGCTGGGCATGCAGTCCTTCCCCAAGCAGGTCAACCCGGGCACCGTCATCGCCATCGAGCGTCCGGAGCCCACCGAGCCCGGCGCCGCTCCCGCTCCCGCGAAGCTGCTGTTCTTCGCCGCCCCGGGCCAGCAGGTGCTGGACGTCATCCAGCCGTAGCATGATCGACGAAGCCGTCTACAACCAGCTCATCGCCGCGGCGTTCAAGCGCATCGTCGCCGCCGCGGATGCGCTCGATCCGGACGTGCTGGAGGCCGAGAGTACCGGTGACATGGTCACCCTCACCGCGGCCTCGCGCGAGAAGTGCATCGTCAACACCCAGCGCGCCGTGCGGCAGATCTGGGTCGCCGGCCGCGGCCAGGGCATCCACTTCTCCTATGACTCCGCCACGGGCTCGTGGCTGGACGACAAGGGCAAGGGGCTCGAGCTGTTCCGCTTCGTGGCGGACGTGGTGCGGGAGATCTCCGGCGAGGAGCTCGAGTACCCCTCCTGACCCCAAGGGTCTCAACCTGGGTTGCTCGGGACCCTCACCCCGACCCTCTCCCGGAGGGAGAGGGAGGGTCGGTGGGTCTGGGTTACTCCGTCGGGGTTGGGGGCACCGGACGGCCACCTTCGATACGGTCTCCTCCCGCCGCCTGCGCTCGCCTCAGTGAGTCCCCGGCTTCCTTCATGAGCGTGCCGAAACTCACCTGCGCCTGCCCCTTCACCGCCGCCGGCTCGAACACCGCCAACCCCAGCGACGCCGTCAGCCCCGGCACCGACTCCACTTCCTTCACCCGCTGCAACAGCCGCTCCGCCACGATGATCGCCCCTTCGTAGGGCGTGTGCGGCAGGAACACGATGAAGCGCCCCTCGGCGAACGGCACCGCCAGGTCGATGTCCCGCAGCGCCTCGGCCAGCTTCCGGAGGATCTCCGCCAACGCCGACGTGCGCTGCGGCCCCGGCAATGGCGCCACCCGCTCCGCGAAGCGATCCGGCTCCAACATCAGGAAGGAGATGGGGTAGCGGTAACGCCGGCTGCGCTTCACCTCCATGAGGAGCAGCCGCTTGAGGAAGTCCAGGTCCGGTGAGGACCCGGCCGGCACCGGCTCGCGCCGGACACCCGCCGACTGCTGCATCTGCAGCTCGGCGCGGATCTGCGCCACCGCTTCCCGCGAGTGCGCGACCTGCATCATCAGGTTCACGCACGACACCACCGTGGCCCGCTTCAGCGGCCCCACCAGGCACGCCTCCGCGCCCGCGGCCGCCGCCCGCGACTCCGGCTGCTCCTCCTCCGGCAGGTACAGCAGGAGCACCGGAATGCCCGGCGCTTCCTCCTTCAACTGCCGGCAGAGCCCCTCGCCATCGAAGCCGTCCGACACGGATGCCATGACCACCGCGGGTGCCAGCTCGCGCACCCGGGCCAGGGCCTCCTGGACATCTCCCACCACCGTCACCTCGTGGTGGGCACTCTCCAGGAACCTGCGCAGCGCCCCGGCGATCGAGGCGGACGGCTCCGCGACGAGGATGAAGGCCATCTCAGACCTCCATCACTTCCTTCTCCTTCTTGGAGATGATCTCGTCGACCTTCTTCACCCCGTCGTCCGTCTCCTTCTGCACCTTCTCGGTCAGGCGCTTGGAGTCGTCCTCGGTGATCTTCTTGTCCTTGAGCTGCGCCTTGATGGCCTCGTTGGCGTCGCGGCGGATGTTGCGGATGGCGACCTTGTGGTCCTCGCCCTTGGTCTTCACCTGCTTGGCGATCTCCTTGCGCCGCTCCTCGGTGAGCGGGGGGAAGGGCAGGCGGATGACCTCACCGTCGTTCATCGGGTTGATGCCGAGGTTGGCCTCGCGGATCGCCTTCTCGATGTCCTTGAGGACCGTGCGCTCCCACGGCTTGATGACGATGAGCCGGGGCTCGGGCGAGGTGATGTTGGCCACCCCGCTCAGCGGCGTGGGCGTGCCGTAGTAGTCCACCCGGATGCCATCCAGCAGATTGGGGCTGGCCCGGCCGGTGCGCACCTTCGTGAGCTCCTTGCGCAGATCATCGAGCGTCTTGTCGATACGGCTCTTCAGTTCGGTCACGGCGTCTGCCATGTGCAGGTCTCCTTATGAAGCGTCCGTGCTTCTTCTCAGCTCAGGCCCAGGCCGTCTCGCCCACGCCCACCACGGTTCCGATCTCTCCCGCATCGCCAAGGATGGCCTTGCGGATGTTACCGCGCTGGGTGAGGTCGAAGACGATGATCGGCAGCTTGTTGTCCATGCAGAGCGAGATGGCCGTGGAGTCCATCACGTTCAGGTTCTGCTTGAGGACATCCATGTACGTCAGCGTCCGGTAGCGCCGGGCCGCGGGGTCCTTCTTCGGATCCGCGTTGTAGATGCCATCCACCTTGGTGGCCTTGAGGATGACCTCGGCGTTGATCTCCATGGCACGCAGCGAGGCGGCCGTGTCCGTCGTGAAGTACGGGTTGCCGGTGCCCGCCGCGAAGATGACGATGCGGCCCTTCTCCAGGTGACGCACCGCGCGCCGGCGGATGTAGGGCTCGGCGATCTGCTCCATCTTGATGGCCGACAGCACTCGCGTGTGGCAGCCCTGCTTCTCGAGCGCGTCCTGCATCGCCATGGAGTTGATGCAGGTGGCGAGCATGCCCATGTAGTCGGCGCTCGCGCGGTCCATGCCCTCGGTGGAGCCCGCCACGCCGCGGAAGATGTTGCCTCCGCCGATGACCACCGCCATCTCCACGCCCGCCTCCACCACCTCCTTCAACTCCGAGGCGATACGCGTCAGCGTGGGAGGATGGATGCCGTACTTCCCCTCCCCCATCAGGGCTTCGCCCGACAGCTTGAGGAGGATGCGCTTGTAACGATGGGCCGTGGCTGGAGCGGACATTGGTCCCGCTTCTATCCCTCGACCCGGCGGCGATCAACGCCGGAGTGGCTCCGCCGTCCGCCAGTGGCCCCTCTCCTGCCCGGTCCCCGCAATGGCGAGGGCCGCGCCGCCCCGGAATATCCGGAACGCGCGGCCCCCTGGCGGCGCTCCCGTGGAGCGCCAGACGGCTAGGCCTGGCCCAGCGTCTTGGCCACCTCGGCGGCCAGGTCGTCCTTCTTCTTCTCGATGCCCTCGCCCACCTCGTAGCGGACGAAGCGGCGCACGGCGACCTTCTCGCCGATCTTCGCCGCGCGCTCGGTGATCATCTCACCGACTTTCTTCTTGTCGTCCTTCACCCAGGGCTGGTCCACCAGGCACACCTGCTCGAAGTACTTCTCCACCTTGCCCACGAGGATCTTGTCCCACATGGCCTCGGGCTTGCCCTGCTGCTTGAGCAGCGCGCGCTGGATCTCCTTCTCCTTCTCCAGCTGGTCCACGGGGACCTCCTCGCGGCGCACGTACTTGGGGCTGGTCGCGGCGACCTGCATGGCCACGTCCTTCACCAGGTCCTGGAAGTCGGTGTTGCGGGCGACGAAGTCCGTCTCGCAGTTGACCTCCACGATGACGCCGATGCGGCCACCGTGGACGTAGGTGCCGATGACGCCCTCGGCCGCCACGCGGCCCTCCTTGCTACCGGCCTTGGCGATGCCCTTCTTGCGCAGCCACTCCTCGGCCTTGGCGAAGTCGCCACCGGTCTCGGCGAGCGCCTTCTTGCAATCCATCATGCCCGCGCCGGTCTTCTCGCGGAGCTCCTTCACCATCGTGGCGCTGACCTCGGCCATGTTCGTCTCCAGTACACCCTCCGCGGACACCGGGAGGGGCGTTCAGGTTTGAGGGTACTGCGGGGATTGAAAACGAAAAGCCGGGCGGCGACCACGCGCCGCCCGGCTGGACTTCTCGCGCCCCGGCAAGGAGCGCGGCGGCGTTACTCGGCGGCGGTCTCCCCGCCCTCGCCACCCTCGGAGGCCTCACCCGCGGCAGCGGCGGGAGCAGAGCCCTTCATCTCCACGAGGGGACCGCGGCGGTCACCACCCCGGTCACCACCACGGCGGTCACCGCGGTCGTTGCGGCGCGGCCCACGGCGGTCACCGCGGTCATCGCGGCGCTCATCACGGCCCTCGCGAGCCTCCTCCTCGTCACGGTCGGCCGCCCCGCTGGCGCGGTAACGGGCCCCGCCCTCGATGCAGGACTCGGCCACCTTCGAGGTGAAGAGCTTGATGGAGCGGATGGCGTCGTCGTTGCCCGGGATGACGAAGTCGATGCCGTCCGGGTCGCAGTTGGTGTCCACCACGCCAATGACCGGGATGCCGAGGCGGTTGGCCTCGTGCACGGCGATGTGCTCCTTCTTCGGGTCGATCACGAAGATGCACTTGGGCAGCTTGGTCATCTCCTTCACGCCGCCCAGGTTCTTCTCCAGCTTCTCGCGCTCACGCTCGAGGGCCGCCACTTCCTTCTTGGGAAGACGGTCGAAGGTGCCGTCCTCCTTCATCTTCTCCAGGGTCTTCAGCCGATCGATGCCCTGCTTGATCGTCTTGAAGTTGGTCAGCGTGCCACCCAGCCAGCGGCTGGTGACGAAGAACTGACCGGCGCGGCGCGCCTCCTCCTGGATGACGTCCTGCGCCTGCTTCTTGGTGCCCACGAAGAGCACCGAGCCGCCACGGGCCGTGATGTCCGCCACGAAGCGGAAGGCCGACCGGGCCAGGTTGACCGTCTTCTGCAGGTCGATGATGTAGATGCCGTTGCGGGCGCCGAAGATGTACGGCTTCATCTTCGGGTTCCAGCGCTTCGTCTGGTGGCCGAAGTGAACACCGGCCTCCAGGAGCTGCCGCATCGTGATACCGCCGGCGGCGGCCATGGCCTGCTGCTGCGTCGTGTCTTGGGTTTCCATCTCGGTTCTTCCTCCACGCTCGCGTGAAATCCGGCCGTTGTTTCCCTGACAGGAAGCACCGAGGGCCGGCACGAGCGTGTGCGTAGTGGGTTGACTGAAACAGCGAACCCGCCATCAGCCTGGGCTGGTGACGGGCGCGCTTCTCTAACAGAACCCCTCCGGGCGGTGCAAGCTTCGCAACGCCCGGTGTGGGTCAATGGACGGCTGCCGGGCAGCCGGGTGGCCTAGACGCTCGCCTCGTCGGCGGCACCGTGGCACTTCTTGTACTTCTTGCCGCTGCCGCAGGGGCACGGATCGTTCCGGCCCACCTTGGGACCCCCGGCGGGACCGGTGGCCTGGCGGGGGGCGGCCGCACGCGGCGCGGCGGGCTCGGCCAGCTTGCCCTCGGCGTCCGCGCGGCCCTCCTGCATCTGGCGCTGACGCTGGACCATCTGCCGGGCCAGCCGGGCCGCCTCCTCGGCGGCGGCGGAGGCGCCCTTGGCCTGCACCCGCATCATCTGGCTCACGAACTGCGAGCTGATGGCGCTGAGCATCTGCATGAAGCCGTTGTAGCCCTCCTTCTTGTACTCCTGCTTCGGATCCTTCTGCCCGTAGCCGCGCAGGCCGATGCCCTGGCGCAGGTGGTCCATCGCCAGCAGGTGGTCCTTCCACAGCGTGTCGATGGTGACCAGGTAGCGCACCTGGAGGAAGCGCAGGAACTCCTCGCCGAACTCCTCCTCGCGGGTCTGGATGACCTTCTCCGCGGCCTTGTAGATGTCCTCCTGGATCTCCTCGCGCGAGCCGGCCTTGAGGAAGGACAGCTCCAGGTTGAGCGTCTCCTTCACGCCGCGCGAGAGCGCCTCCAGGTCCCACGAAGCGGGGTTGCGCGACGGGCAGTAGGTGTCGGTGAGGGAGACGATGACGTCCTCCACCGCGTCCAGCGTCATCTCCTTGAAGTCCGCCCACGAGATGGTCCGCTCGGAGCGCACCTTCACCCGCGTCTTCGGCTCCTCGTCGTACTCGACGAGCGGGATGCCAGCACCGGCGGCCAGCACCTTGCGGCGCAGCTTGTAGATGGTGCGCCGCTGCTGGTTCATCACGTCGTCGTACTCGAGCAGGTTCTTGCGGATGTCGAAGTTGTGACCCTCGACCCGGCGCTGGGCGCTCTCGATGGCGCGGCTGAGCCACACGTGCTCGATGACCTCGCCCTCCTCCATGCCCAGGCGCTCCATCAGGCCCGAGATGCGCTCGGACCCGAAGATGCGCATCAGGTCGTCCTCGAGCGACAGGTAGAAGCGGCTGCCACCGGGGTCACCCTGGCGGCCGGCGCGGCCACGCAGCTGGTTGTCGATGCGGCGCGACTCGTGGCGCTCGGTGCCGATGATGAACAGACCGCCGGCCTGCGTCACCTCCTCGCGCTCCTTCGCCGTCTGCTCCTTGAACCGGGCCAGCGTCGCCTCGAAGCGCTGCTTGTGCTCGGCGAGCGCCGCCTGGTACGCGGTCAGGTCCACCGTCTGGCCATCCGCCGCCGGAGGAGGAGGCGGCTGGGGCTCGGGGCCCACCTCGGCCTTGGCCATCACCTCGGGGTTGCCGCCCAGGAGGATGTCCGTGCCGCGGCCGGCCATGTTGGTGGAGATGGTGACGGCGCCCTTGCGGCCCGCCTGCGCGACGATGTCCGCCTCGCGCTCGTGCTGCTTGGCGTTGAGCACGTTGTGGGGGATGCCCTGCTTCTTGAGGAAGTTGGCCACCACCTCGCTCTTGGCGATGGACACCGTACCCACCAGCACGGGCTGCCCCTTCTTGTGCAGCTCCGCGATGTCCTTGGCCACCGCCTCGAACTTCTCGCGCTCCGTCTTGTAGACCACGTCCTGCAGGTCCTGACGGACCATGGGCCGGTTGGTGGGCACCACCCGGACCTCGAGGTTGTAGATCTTCGCGAACTCCTCGGCCTCGGTGTCGGCGGTGCCGGTCATGCCCGAGAGCTTGGAGTACATGCGGAAGTAGTTCTGGAACGAGATGGTCGCCAGCGTCTGGTTCTCGTTCTCGATCTTCACGCCCTCCTTGGCCTCGACGGCCTGGTGCAGGCCATCCGACCAGCGGCGTCCGGCCATCAGTCGGCCGGTGAACTCGTCGACGATGACGACCTCGCCGTCACGCACCACGTAGTCGCGGTCACGCTTGTAGAGCGTGTGGGCGCGCAGCGCCTGCTCCACGTGGTGGAGCGTCTCGATCTCGCTCGGGTCGTACAGGTTGCCGATCTTCAGCCGCTGCTGGATCTTCTCGATGCCCGCGTCGGTGAGGGACACCGACTTGTGCTTCTCGTCCAGGATGTAGTCCTGGTCCGGCACCAGCCCTGGGATGACCTTGTCGACGTTGTAGTACTTGTCGGTGGTGTCCTCGGTGGGGCCCGAGATGATGAGCGGAGTACGGGCCTCGTCGATGAGGATGGAGTCCACCTCGTCCACCAGGGCGTAGTTCAGCTCGCGCTGGACGTAGTCCTGCAGACGGAACTTCATGTTGTCGCGCAGGTAGTCGAAGCCGAACTCGTTGTTCTGCCCGTAGGTGATGTCCGCCCGGTAGGACTCCTGGCGCTGACGGTCGTTCAGCTCATGGAGGATGCAGCCGGTGGTCATGCCCAGGAAGCGGTGCACGCGGCCCATCCACTCCGAGTCGCGCCGGGCCAGGTAGTCGTTCACCGTCACCACGTGAACACCACGGCCGGACAGGGCGTTGAGGTACGAGGGCAGCGTGGCGGTGAGCGTCTTGCCCTCACCGGTGCGCATCTCCGCGATACACCCCTGGTGCAGGAACATGCCGCCGATCATCTGCACGTCGTAGTGCCGCTGGCCGATCACCCGGCGAGCGGCCTCGCGCACGATGGCGAAGGCGTCGAACAGCAGGTCGTCCAGCGGGCGACCGTTCTGCACCTCCTGCTTCATCCGTGCCGTGGCGGCGGGGAAATCCTCATCCTTCAACGCCCGCATCTTGCTTTCCAGCTCGTTGATGCGGGCTACCTTCGGGAGCGCTTTCTTGAGCTCGCGCTCATTCTTCGTCCCGATGATCTTCTTCAGCGTCCATTCGATCATGCGATTCTGACTCTCTCGCCGGAGAATCCTCGATAGGACGCGGCGAGTGAAGGGAAATCCCTGGATTGTAGGTGGGATGCAGGAAGGAAACCACGCGTTTCCCCCGCGTCATTCCACTTGGCAGGCAGCCGTGCGAGAGGCAGGACAGAGTAAAGCGGAACCGAGGCCAAGCAATGCCCTCCCGTAGAAAAGATGCTCGTCGCCCCACGAGGCGCCCGACTCCCCGCCCCCAGAAGGGCACATCCGCCCCGAAGAGGGGCGCTTCCTCTTCACAGAGAGGTGCCGCCCCCCCCAGGGGAGCCACCTCCCGGGGAGCGAAGTCACCCCCACCCCCGCCCGCTCCGCCCGTCCCGCCCCGGGTGAAGCCGCCGCCCATCCCATCCGATACCCTCCCCGCACAACCCGGGCGGTGGCTGTGGACCTGCCGCGCCGGTTTCGAGCCCCACCTGTTCGAAGAGCTGGCATGGGCGGGAGCTTCCCCCCGGATGCTCGGCGAGGTGCTCGTGGAGAGCGAGAAGCCCCCGGCGGAGCCTCCGGCCTTCGCCCGCACGGGCATCCGCGTGGTGGCCTCCTTCCCGGCCGGGCAGGCACCCGAGCAGTTGGCACAGTCGGTCGCCGCCCGGGTGCTCGAGGCGGTGCCCACCGGTCCCCTCGTGCTACAGGCCTTCACCCCGGACAGCCCGGCGGGCAACCGGCTGGCCGACGAGGCGGACGCCATTCTCGAGGCGGTGCGCACGCGCCTGCCCGCCGACCGGCTTCTGGAGGAGACCTGGCGGGCCCGCGAGTCCGGCGCGACGCTCGTCGAGCTGTGCGTGGCCCCGGGAGTGGTGGTGGTGGGCTCGGTCCCCGCCCGGGAGGCCCTGTCGCTGTCTCCCGGTGGACGCCAGCGCATGCGGCGCCCGGGCGATGCGGCTTCGCGCGCGGCCATGAAGCTCGAGGAGGCCCTGGTCAGTCTCCCCTTCGAGCCGGGCCGGGGCGAGGTGTGCGTGGACCTCGGCGCGGCCCCCGGTGGGTGGACGCAGCGGCTGGTGGCGCGTGGCGCGCGGGTCATCGCCGTGGATCCGGCGAAGCTGATACCGGAGCTGGCCGGGCTCCCTCGCGTGGAGCACATCCAGGAGAGCGCCTTCGCCTACACCCCGGAGGAGCCGGCCGACTGGCTCTTCTGCGACATGGCCTGGCGTCCCATCGAGGTCGCGCAGCTCCTGGCCAAGTGGGGCCGGCGGGGTTGGGCCACGCACCTGGTGGCCAACATCAAGCTGCCGATGAAGGACAAGAACCCCATCCTCCTGCGCGTGCGCCACATCCTCGTCGAGGAGGGGGGCTGGCAGGCGCTGACCATCCGCCAGCTCTACCACGACCGGGACGAGGTGACCGTCACCGCGCACCGGACGCTCTGAAGTCCCCTGCGCCCGGGGGGCACCCGCGCTAAAGAGCGGCCATGCCCTACGCCATCGACGAAGCCATGGCCTCCTCCCTGGTGGCCCTCTACCCCCGGCTCGTGCAGCGCTCGCCCGAGCCGGTGAAGGTCGCCCTCCAGCGCCTGCTCGATGAGGAGCACGCGCGCCGCGGCGTGCCGGACGCGACGGGTGCGCTCAACCCGCTCGCCCTCACCCAGGGGACGCTCCTCAAGGAGGAGTTCGATCTCTCCACGCACGCCCACCACGAGGGCTGGACGCTGGGCGCGCTCATCGTCGACGTGAAGGGGATGATCCACGTCAACGCGCGCCATGGCTTCCCCGTGGGCGACGCGATGCTGCGGGCCGTGGTGGCCTCTCTCCAGGCGCAGTTGCCCGGCACGAAGGTGGTGCGGCTGCAGGGCGACAACTTCGCCGCGCTGCTGGTGCCCACCTCGGGGCTGTCCGTGACGGAGGGGCTGCGCGAGTCCGCCCGGTCCCGGCTCGTGGCCGACGCGCGCGCCGCGCTGCCCGAGGGCGCCGAGGCCCCGGACTTCACGCTCGCGCTGCTGGAGCTCATCATCGAGCAGCCCACCCACTGGCAGGTGCTGGGACCGCTCGTGTGGGGCGAGCTCGAGCGCGCCTACACCCTGGAGCGGATGGGGAACGCCGGGGGACTCCAGCGCCGGCGGCTTCAGCTCGGGGGCTTCGTCCCGGGCCGCACCGAGCCCTGAAAACGCGAAAGGGGCGAGGGCTTTCCGACCCTCACCCCTGCCCTCTCCCAGGGGGAGAGGGGACTTGCACCCGGGAGTGGATTACTCCTCGAGGATGAACTTGCGCGGGTTCTGCGGGATGCCGTTGACGCGCACTTCGTAGTGCAGGTGCGGACCCGTGGAGCGGCCCGTGTTGCCCACGTTGGCGATCAGCGCCCCACGCTTCACCCGGTCTCCCGCCTTCACCAGCAGCTTCGACAGGTGGCCATAGCGCGTCTTGATGCCGTAGCCATGGTCGATGACGATCACGTTGCCGTAGCCGCCCTCGAGCCCCGCGAACACCACCGTGCCATCCGACGGCGCGTTGACTTCCTTGCCGTGCGGGGCCGCGATGTCCATGCCGCCGTGCGACACGCGCTCCGCCGTGTACGGATCCAACCGCTGGCCGAAGTCGCTCGTCACCCAGCCGCGCGTCGGCCACATGGACGGCGTGGAGGCCAACAGCGACTTCTGATCCTGGAAGTAGGCCTGCATCTCCTGGAGGCTCTGCTCCTGGCGCGTGGCCTCGGCGCTCAGCCGATCCAACTTGCCCGCGAGCGCCTTGGGCGACTCCATGCTCGTCAGCTCGGTGAACTGCGTCTCCGCGGTGGGCGCGCCCACTCCGGGCTCCTGCTCCACCGGACCCATGGCCAGGTTGCGCTGCGGATCCGACAGCAGGGTCATCGCGCGCAGCTTCTGGTCGAAGCGCTCCACCCGGTCCAGCGTGGAGCCAATGTGCTCGATGCGCTCGCGCACCGTCTTCAACTGGCTGCGCAGCGTCAGGTTCTCCTCACGCAGGATGCGGTTCTCCGCCGCGTCCCGGGCAACCTGGAAGTAGTGGAGCGTGGCCCCGAGGGCCAGGCCCGCCATCAACAGAAGCCCTCCTCCAATCTGGAGGAACAGGGTCTTCTGTACGCGGTAGCGCTTGACCGGAGACTCGTGGTCCGGGACCACGATCAGGGTGTAGGACTTTTTCGCCAATGACAGCTCCCTTGTGCGCCTCAGCGCTTCGGCGTGCGAACCCGGGACCGGAATCTACGTCACTCCCGAGCCAGCAACATCTCCCCACGCCCCGCGGCCCATCCATCCGTTATCCACCGGGCCCCTGGGGACCCGAGGATACTTTGGGCAGCTACCACCCGACTTCTCAGGGTGTCAAGCAGTGATACATGACACCCAACGTTCCACGTCCACTCCGGTGGAACAATTCCAGGCCCCCTCTCCGAGGGCGCCGCTCAGGCCGACATCTGGACGACGATGACCGTGATGTTGTCGTCCCCGCCGCGCTCGTTCGCCAGGTCGATCAGACGCTTGGGGATGTCCGCGAAGTTGCCGGTGGCCTGCACCACCTCGTGCAGCTCGCGGTCCTCCACCATGTTGGCGAGACCATCCGAGCACAGCAGGAAGACGTCTCCCGGTTCGGCCACCACCCCCATGACGTCCACCTGGACTTCCTCTTCGAAGCCCACGGAGCGGGTGATGATGTTCTTGTAGCGGGAGTGCTTGGCCTCCTCGGGGGTGATCATCCCGGCCTTGATCTGCTCGTTGACCAGCGAGTGGTCCTCGGAGATCTGCTGGATGAGGGGACCCCGGACGAGGTAGGCGCGGCTGTCGCCCACGTGCGCGAAGAAAGCCAGGTTGTCGCGCACGACGAGCGAGATGACCGTCGTCCCCATGCCCGACAGGCGCGGATCCTCCTGCGCGGTGGTGAAGATGGCCAGACAGGCCTTCTCCACCGCCGTGCGCAAGGCATCCGGCAGGAGCGCGTCCTGCAGGTTGGGAGCGGTGACGAACGGGTTGTCCCGGCTGTCCCGGGCCCGTCTGAGCTCCTTGTCGATGGTCTCGACGGCGATGCGGGAGGCGGTACCGCCCCCAGCATGGCCGCCCATGCCATCCGCGACGACGTACAGCTGTAGCTCGTCGTCGATCAGGAAGCTGTCTTCGTTGTGATTGCGCTTACGCCCCACATCCGTGAGGCCGGCCGAGACGACCTTCATGCGGGGAGCCGCGGTCTGCCCTGCGGTTCTGGACACGGCGTGGATGCTATGTGAGGGACCTTATCGGAGCAAGGAGGCGTTGCACGTACCTGGCTACGCACTGCGCCGCAGCCTGCTCCGGGACCCACCGTCCGGAGTCGGTTCGCGCCGGGCCCGGGGGGGTCCGGACGCCCGGTGGGCCGAGCGGACCAGGGCCTCGGCCGCGCCCAGCGCCTCGCGCGTCACCTCCACGCCGGACATCATCCGCGCCAGTTCCTGCGTCCGCTCGGAGCCGGCCTCCAGGGGAACCACCTCGGAGACGGTGCGCTCGCCCTTGAGTCCCTTGCGGATGAGCAGGTGGGCATCCGCGTAGGCCGCCACCTGCGGCAGGTGGGTGATGCACAGCACCTGACGGTGGCCGCTGACGTCCTTGATCATCCGACCCACCACGTCGGCGATGGCACCGCTCACGCCGGAATCCGCTTCGTCCAGGATGTAACAACCGCACCCATCGCTGTCCGCCAGTGCACGCTTGAGGGCCAGCAGCAGGCGCGAGGCCTCACCGCCGGAAGCCACCTTGGCCAGCGGCCGGGGCGGCTCGCCCGGGTTGGCGCTGAAGATGAACTCCACCTCGTCCAGGCCCTCGGCCTTGAGCTGCGTGCCGGGCGTCACCCGCACCTCGAAGGCGGCCTTGCCCAGCGCGAGCTGACCCAGGCCCTCGCGCACCTGCACCCCGAAGGCGACGGCGCACGACGAACGCGCCCGGGAGAGGGCCTCGCCACTGCGGCGCGCGCGCTCCTCGGCGGCCTTGCGCTCGCGGGCGAGCTGCTCCAGCACCTCCTGCCGGTTGTCCAACGTGGACAGCTCCGTCTCCAGCGCGTCACGCTTCTGCAACACGCCTTCCAGGGTGCAGGCATGCTTGCGGCACAGCCGCTTGAGGGCGTCCAGACGGTCCTCCACCTCACCCAGCCGGGCCGGGTCGGACTCCAGTCCCTCGACGTACCGGCTGAGCCGGCGCTGCGCCTCCTCCAATTCGGAGAGGGCCGAGCCCAACGCCTCCGCGACAGGGGCCAGCGAGGCGTCGCACTTGGAGGCCTCGTTCACCAGCCCCAGCGCGCGGCCCACCGTCTCCACCGCGCTCGACTCCTCGCCGCCGAGCAGCAGCTCCGCCTCGGCGCCGTGCCGCTTGAGCTTCTCCGCTCCGGCCAGCCGGCGCCGCTCGGCGTCCAGTCGCACGTCCTCGCCGGGCTCCGGCTCCAGGCGCGTGATCTCATCCAATTGGAAACGGAGGAACTCGGCGCGCTCGCGCAGCCGGGACTCGTCCCCGCCCAGCGTCTCCATGCGCGACACCACCTCCGCCACGGCGGCGTAGTCGCGCCCGTAGGCGGCGAGCTGCTCCTCCAACCGCCCGTACCGGTCCAACAGCACCCGGTGCAGCCCGGCATCGAAGAGGCTCACGTGCTCGTGCTGACCGGCGATGTCCACCACGCCGCGCATGAAGCGGCCCAGCACGCCCACCGTCACCAGCGAACCATTGATGTAGGCCTTGGCGCGGCCATTGCGGCACACCACCCGGCGCACCAGCACCTCGTCACCGAGGTCCGGCACCCCCAGCTCCTCCATCCGCTCGGCCAGCACCGGGGTGCGCTCGAACACGCCCTCCACCGAGGCCTCCTCGCAACCCGAGCGGATGGCGTCCGCATCCGCCCGTCCGCCCAGCAGAAGCCCGAGCGCGTCCACCAGGATGGACTTGCCCGCCCCTGTCTCGCCCGTGAGCACGGTCAGCCCGGCTCCGAACGTCACCTCCACCTCCTCGATCACCGCCACATTCGAAATGCGCAAGCCCAGCAGCACGGTGCCCTCCTTCCGCCAAACGGCCCGTACCTGAACAACCTAGCAGTGGCCTCTGACACTGCACAAGCGTTCCGTCCCGTGGCTCGTGCGGCAGCTTGCATGCACGGAGGGTGATGTGAGCGGTCGGACTCTCGTGTAGCCCTCCCGGGTCATTCTCCCTGGAACAGGTCGACGATGTCGGCCTCGGTCAAGAGCTTGCCGAAGTCGCCATCCGCGCTGAGAACGCCCGCGGCCAGGTCCTTCTTTCGCCTCTGGAGACTGAGAATCTTCTCCTCGACAGTGCCGCGGGTAATGAGCTTGTAGCTGATGACCGCGCGCGTCTGGCCGATGCGGTGGGTACGGTCCGTGGCCTGGTCCTCCACGGCCGGGTTCCACCACGGGTCATAGTGGATGACGTAGTCGGCCGCGGTGAGGTTGAGGCCGGTGCCGCCCGCCTTGAGGCTGATGAAGAAGAGCGGCGGGCCGTCCGCGCGGTTGAACTCGTCCACCTTGCCCATGCGGTCCTTGGTGCGGCCGTCCAGGTAGAGGTAGCGCAGCCCGCGCCGGTCCGCCTCGCCCTTGAGCAGCTCCAGCATCTCGGTGAACTGGCTGAACACGAGAGCGCGGTGTCCCTCGGCCACGAGGTCGTCCACCAGCTGGCCGAAGCGCTCCAGCTTCGCGCTGCCGGGCAGCAGCGTGCCGGGAGGCATCTTGAGCAGGCGCGGGTCGCAGCACACCTGGCGCAGGCGCATCAGCGCCGCGAGGATGGAGACGCGGCTGCGCTTGAAGCCCATCTTCTCGATGGATTCGCTCACCTTGCGGCGGCTCTCCTCGAGCACCTCGCGGTAGAGGGCGGCCTGACCGGGCTCCATCTCGCACCAGGCCACGCTCTCCGTCTTGGGCGGCAGATCCTTGGCCACCTCCGTCTTCAGACGGCGCATGATGAAGGGCTGGATGCGGCGGCGCAGGCGGTCGCGCACGGAGCTGTCGTTGGCCACCTGGATGGGCTGCTCGAAACGGTCGCTGAAGCCCTCCGCGCTGCCGAGGAAGCCCGGCATGAGGAAGTCGAAGAGGCTCCACAGCTCGCTGAGCCGGTTCTCCAGCGGCGTACCGGTGAGCGCGAGCCGCGTGTCGCTCGGCAGCGACTTGCAGGCCTGTGCCGTGGCGCTGTCCGCGTTCTTGATGTTCTGCGCCTCGTCGAGGATGACGTAGCGGAAGCCCACCTCGGTGAGCGCCTCCAGGTCGCGCCGCACCAGCGCGTAGGACGTGAGCACCAGGTCCGCGCCCTTGAGGTCCTCCACGCGCTCCTTGCGGTCCTGTCCGTGCCAGACGATCGTCTTGAGGCCCGGGGTGAAGCGCTCGGCCTCGCGCTCCCAGTTGGCGAGCACGCTGGTGGGGGCCACCACGAGCGACGGCTTGCGGCCCTCCTCGTTGGCCACCTTCTGAAGGAGGCTCAGCGACTGGATCGTCTTTCCAAGACCCATGTCGTCCGCGAGGATGCCGGACAGGCCGTGCCGGTGGAGGAACCACAGCCACGACAGGCCCGCCTCCTGATAGTGGCGCAGCGTGGCCTGGAGACCGTCGGGCACGCCCACCTTGGGCACGCCGTTGGTGTCGCGCAGCTCCGTCATGGCCTTGCGCGCCTTGGCCTCCACCTCGGTGAACTCGCCGAGCTCGACCAGCAGATCCAACGCGACGGCCTGGTGCAGCGGCAGGCGCGTGCGGGTGCGGCCGGGCAGCGCACCGGCCTCCTCCAGGAGGTCCGCGGCGCGCTTGATCTCCGCGATGTCCGCCTCGGCGTAGGTGCCGTCCTTGAGGGGCACGAAGCGCCGGCCCGAGTCGAGCCACATGCGCACCGCGCCCAGGTCCACCGCCTGGTCGTCGGTGATGAACTCGGCGTCCAGTTCGAACCAGCTCACCCCGCTCATGCCCACGCGGATGCGCGGCTTGAGCTTGGGCCGCAGGCGCACCTTGGGGGCCTGCACGCCGTAGCGCTCCCACTCCTCGGGCAGCGACGCGAGGCCGCGGGCCCAGAACTCGATGGCGCCATCACCACTGGCCTCGTAGGAGTGCGTGTGGCCGTCGTAGCGCAGCCCCAGCTCCTGCAGGCGCTTGCCCGCGCCGCGCTCGAGCTCCTCGCGGCGCCGGTACAGCTTGCGGCCATCCGCGCCCACCCCACTGGCATAGCCGAGGTGCGAGGCACTGGGGGACACGGGGACGGTCGTCTGCCCGTAGCGCGCGGCGAGCTGGACCTTCACCTTCTCGGGAGTGCCCTCGAGGGTGAGCAGGAAGCGGGGCTCCACGGACTCGTCCACGTCGATGTCGTCCGCCTTGAGCGCCATCTGGAAGCGCGGCAGGTGGGCGGCGAAGAACGTGAGCACCCGGTCGAGCTGTCCCACCGGGAAGGCCATGGTGGGCTCCAGCAACCACTTGCGCACCAGGCGGGGCGGCAGGTCCGGCTCCACCTGGTGGAGCGACTGCCCGGAGATGATCCACGTCCGCATGCCCGCAAGCAGGATGACGTCCTTGAAGGACAGGCTCGTCCCATCGGGCATGAGCAGCTCGATGCGGGCGGTGGCCCCGTCCGGACGGGACTCGAGGTGGATCTGCGGCCGCACCGGCTCGTCCGCGTAGAGGAGCGCGGTGCCACGGTAGATGACGCGGCGCTGGCGCAGGAACTCGAGCAGCTCGCACAGGTCCTCGTCGGAGAGGACGATGCGCGAGTCGTAGCGGTGCTCGTGTTTGGCGAGCAGGATGAAGATGCGCTCGTCGGCCGGGGCGATGCGGGTGCCGGCCTGGAGCATGCGCTTGACGTGCACGGGCCCCTTCATCTGGGCGTCCTGGCGGCGCACGTCCACCAGCCAGTGCCGGCCACCGGGGCTCGTGTTGGAGGGAGTGAGCCGGTAGAGGAACTCGTAGTCCGGCAGGGCGGAGAGGCCCAGCCAGCTCTCCACCTTGGCGAGCGCGGGGAGGCTCACCGCGTCCACCAGGGGATTGTCCCCCTGGACCACGGGCTCCTCGGAGTCGACGATCGGCTCGTCGTCCGCTGGGGGATCGGCGGGAGCGGCCTCGGCCTTGGGGGCGGCCTCGAGCCTGGAAGCCGCCTCGGCCTTGGGGGCCTGCGCGGCGTTCGCGGCGTTGGCGATCATGGAAGCACGCAGGCGGGCGGCGTAGACGAGCGCCGCGGCCACCACGTGCTTGCAGTGCGGCCCGTAGACGTTCCAGGACGCGCAGGTGCACTTGGAGGTCGGCTTGCCATTGCCCACCTCGAGGGCGACCTCGTAGCGCTCCTCGGGCGAGGTGGAACCAGCCACCTGGGCGCGGATGCTGTTGCCTTCGCGTTGGAGGCCGAAGACGCGGCGCGTCTCGGCGACTTCGCGGCCCTTCTTGAAGGTGGTGGGCTGGACCTCCGCCTTGAGGGCGCGCAGCCACTGGCCATCAAGCGGGAAAGAGGCGTCTCGTGTGTCGGCGGTGGAGGGCACGTTCTCTCAGGTCCCCGTTCCCCCCGGTACGAGGGGAATCCGTTCGAGTACCACAGACGGGGCATCCTCCGTCGTGGGAAAAATGAAGGGGGGTGGCCGGGCAATGGGTTGCTCGGTCATCCACCGCACGGCTCGCGGCTGTGCGAGCATCGGCGGTCGAAATGGAACGCCCCAGACGCCCTCGAGTTTTCGTCACCCGACAACTCCCAGGAGATGGGCTCGCCCGGCTGGCCGCACAGGTCTCACTCCGCGTGTGGGAGGAGCAGCTGCCTCCCCCTCGGGAGGTATTGCTGGCCGAGGCCCGGCAGTCCGATGGGCTCCTCACCCTGCTGACCGACCGGTTGGACGAGCCCCTGCTGGCCCAGGCGCCCACCCTGCGGGCCGTCAGCAACATGGCGGTGGGGTACGACAACATCGACGTGGCGGCCTGTACCGCGCGGCGCATCCCGGTGGGGAACACGCCGGGCGTCCTCACGGAGACGACGGCGGACTTCGCCTTCGCCCTGCTGATGGGGCTGGCGCGGCGGGTGGCGGAGGCGGATACGTACGTGCGCGCGGGCAACTGGCGGACGTGGGAGCCCGGGCTGCTGCTGGGGTCGGACGTGCACGGGGCGACGCTGGGACTGGTGGGGCTGGGCGCCATCGGGGAGGCGGTGGCGCGGCGGGCGCGAGGCTTCGGCATGCGGCTGCTGTACGTCAACCGCCGGGCCCGGCCGGAGCTGGAGGTGGAGCTGGGACTCACGCGCGTGGACAAGGCCACGCTGCTGACCGAGTCGGACTTCGTCTCGCTGCACGTGCCGCTCAACACCGAAACCCGGCACTGGCTGGGGCGGGCGGAGCTCGCGGCCATGAAGCCCGGGGCCCTGCTGGTGAACACGGCGCGGGGCCCGGTGGTGGACCAGGCCGCGCTGGCCGAGGCCCTGGCGAGTGGGCACCTGGGTGGCGCCGCGCTGGACGTGACGGACCCGGAACCCCTTCCTCCCAACGACGCGTTGTTGAATCTCCCCAATGTACTGCTCGCCCCGCATATCGCGAGCGCGAGCCACGCCACCCGTGGGCGCATGGCCTCCATGGCGGTGGACAACCTCCTCGCGGCACTGGAGGGGCGCAAGCCTCCCCACTGCGTCAACCCGGAGCTCTTCACATGAGCAACACCCCACTCTTCATTGCCGGCCACGACTCCAACCTCATCGAGGATGTGAAGGCGCGCATCCGGGACGTGCCGGACTTCCCCAAGCCGGGAATCCTCTTCAAGGACGTGACGCCGGTGCTCGCGGATCCGCACCTCTTCGGGCGGGTGGTGAACGCGATGGCGGCGCCCTTCCGGGGCCGGCACATCACCAAGGTGGTGGGTGTGGAGGCACGCGGCTTCCTGCTGGGGGCGCCCATCGCCCTGGCGCTGCACGCGGGCTTCGCCCCGGCGCGCAAGCCGGGGAAGCTGCCCTGGCGCACGGTGACGGAGCGCTACGCGCTGGAGTACGGAGACGACGGGCTGCAGTTGCACGAGGACGCGGTGGCTCGCGGGGACCGGGTGCTCATCGTGGACGACCTGCTGGCCACGGGCGGCACGGCGGACGCGACGGCGAAGCTGGTGACGAAGCTGGGAGGCGAGGTGGTGGGCTTCAGCGTCCTCATCTCCCTGGACTTCCTGCCCGGTCGCGAGCGCCTGGGCCGGGAGAAGGTCTGCGCGCTCATCTCCTACTGAAGCAGTACACCCGCGACAGGGAGCCCCACGGCGAACGGGTGTTGATCCAACGACGCCCCCTGCTCGCAATGGGTGCGTGAGGGGCGCCAGAGACGCTCGCGGAACCGCGAGGTTGCAACAGACATGCGCCCGGAGAGGGACCATGACACGCAACCTTGCCTTCACGGCGCTGCTCCTACCTGTCACCGTGGCCGCGCTCGGCCTGCTCCCGGCCTGCGGAAGCGGCCCGGATACGGGCTCGCACGACGCGGGCACGGACGACCCCCCGGACGCGGGCTCCTATGTGGAGGCCTGCCCCGTCGCGGGTGTGGGCTCCGACGTGGACGCGGGCACCGCGCCGGACGCGGGCGCCACCCCGGACGCGGGTAGCACGGCCGATGCGGGCTGCGTCCCCCTGACGTGCGCGCGAGTCGAGGCCAACTGCGGCCCGGTGCCCAACGGGTGCGGAGGGACGCTCGACTGCGGGACGTGCTCGGCCCCGGAGACCTGCGGCGGCCGCGGCAAGGCCAACACCTGCGCCATCCCCGCCGCCGACCGCTGGTGCAACGAGGGCGGCTGGTGCTGGGAGTACCCCGTGCCCCATGGCTACGCCCTGTTTGGTGCCCATTTCAGCGCCGCCAATGACGGCTGGGCCGTGGGCGAGGCGGGCCACATCCAGCGATGGAACGGGACGAAGTGGGCTCGCGTGTCGAGCGGGACGAGCACCCACCTCTACGACGTGCACGCCGTGTCCGCCACGGACGTGTGGACGGTGGGCAGGGGAGGCATCGCGCTGCACTCCTCGGGCGGAACCTTCTCTCCGGTCGCCTCGGGCACGAACCAGGACCTCCGCTCCCTCTGGGCCTCGGGCCCGAACGATGTCTGGGCGGTGGGCACCAACGGCACCGTGCGGCGCAACCAGGGCAGCGGCTTCCAGCCCGTGGACGCGAGCACCACCCAGACGCTCAACGGCGTGTGGGGCAGCGGCCCGGGCGATGTCTGGGCGGTGGGCAACGGCGGCACCGTGCGCCACCACGACGGCACCACCTTCTCCTCCATCGACGCGGGCACCGCCCTGCCCCTCTACGAGGTGACGGGCTCCAGCCCCAGCGACGTCTGGGCCGTCACCTCCGAGGACCCCTGCCTCTTCTGCAACGACTACGGCATCGTCTACCGCGTCAGCACCGCTGGCCTCTCCGAGGCCCTCCACATCGATGACCAGCTCTTCCACGTGTTCGCCGCTGGCCCCTCGGCGGTGCTCACGGTGGGCGAGAGCTCGCGCTACCGCTGGAACGGCGCGGGCTGGCAGAAGACGAGCTCCGGCTACAACGGAGTCGTCGCGGGCAGCGGCCCCAATGACGCCTGGCTCCTGGGCACCAAGGGTCTCACCGAGCGGTGGAACGGGACGCAGTGGACGGTCCAGACTCCGCGCCGCGATTGGGGAGACATCTCCGAGGTGCATGGCAGCGGCGCCACCAACGTGTGGGCGGTGGAGTCCAACAGCGGCAACGGCCGGTTGCTGCACTGGACTGGCGGCGGCTGGGTCGAGCAGCCCCTCTTCAGCGGCGCCTTCCCTTCCGTCAGCGGCCTCTACGTGGCCTCGCCCAGCGCCGTCTGGGTGACCACCTCCGGCTCCAGCAGCGGCGATCACCGCATCTATCGTTGGAACGGAACGGCCTTCACGCAGGAGCTCTCCGCGCACTCCAAGAGCCTGCTGGCGATCCACGGCAGCTCGCAGACGGACGTCTGGGCCGTGGGATGGGGCGGCATCGCCCTGCACAACGATGGCTCCGGCTGGGGATGCCAGCCCACCGGAACGGGCGCGACACTTCAAGACGTCTGGGTCCAGGGCCCCTCGCTGGCCATCGCGGTGGGAGAGTCGGGCACCATCCTGCGCTGGAATGGCACCTCCTGGTCCACGATGCTCTCTGGCACCCGGGCGGAGCTGAGGAGCGTCTGGGGCAGCGGGCCGTCGGACATCTGGGCCGCGGGCGCCAATGGCACCCTGCTGCACTACAACGGCGCCGTCTGGCTCCCGGTGTCCAGTGGCACCACGGCCACCTTGAACTCGCTGTGGGGAGCCTCCTCGTCCGCGGTGTGGGCCGTGGGCGAGGACAGCACGCTGCTGCGCTACGACGGGTCGCGGTGGACCGCCGAGAGCACCGGCACCCAGCGCTCCCTGCAAGGCGTGTGGGCCGCCTCCCCGTCGGATGTCTGGGTCGTGGGCGAGTCGGCCATCCTGCACAAGCCCTGAGCACCTTTCCCCGCAGGTCCTGAGCACATTTCCCCTCTCCCTCTGGGAGAGGGACGGGGTGAGGGTATGTCGTCCCCCGGATTGAACCCCCGATCGAGTTGACGCCAGAGCTCAGCGGCCATATAAGTTGGTCAACCAACCCAGAAACACGGACTCCACATGGCCCGACCATCGAACACGGAGGAGCGCCGGCAGCAGATCGTCCAGGGACTGCTGCGAGTCATGGCGGAGCGTGGCTACGAGCGAGCGTCCATCGCGGAGATAGCGAAGGCGGCGGGGCTGAGCGCGGGGCTGGTGCACTACCACTTCACGGAGAAGCAGGAGATCCTCCTGACGCTGGTGGAGCAGCTCGCGGCGAGAGTGCGCGAGCGGGTGAAGGCGCGGCTGGAGCGGGTGAAGGGAGGAGCGCGGGCGCAGGTGGACGCCTTCCTGGATGCCTTCCTGGCCACGGGAGACGGAGCGGATCCGGCCTCGGTGGCGGCATGGGTGACCATCAGCGCGGAGGCGGTGAGGCAGCCCGAGGTGCGCGCGGCCTACGAGAAGGTGGTGCGCGCGGACCTGGAGCACCTGGAGGAGCTGGTCGGCGCGGTAGTGGGCCGACGGAGGGCGCGGGCGGTGGCGGCGGGACTGTTCGCGGCGGTGCAGGGCTACTTCGTCCTGTCGGCGGCGGCTCCGGAGCTGATTCCGGCGGGCTCCGCGGCGGGCACGGTGAAGCGCATGGCCGCGGGGCTGCTCGACGCGGCGGAGTCCCCGGAGGGCACATGAAGACCGCGCTGAGGACCCCGATGAAGCTGGGGCTGCTCACGAGCCTCTATCTCTCCCAGGGCCTGCCCTTCGGCTTCTTCACCCAGGCGCTGCCAGTGCTGCTGCGCAAACAGGGCCTGTCGCTGCCCGCCATCGGCCTGGCCCACCTGCTCGCGCTGCCCTGGGCGCTCAAGTTCCTCTGGGCTCCGCTGATGGACCGGTACGGCTCGGAGCGCCTGGGACGGCGGCGCGGCTACATCCTCCCGCTGCAGTTCCTCTCGGCGGCACTGCTCATGGGCCTGGCGCTGCCGGAGGGCACGGTGAGCGTGCAATCGCTCCTGGTGGCCGTGCTGCTCGTCAACCTGCTGGCGGCCACGCAGGACGTGGCCACGGACGGACTCGCGGTGGACCTGCTCGAGCCCCGGGAGCGCGGCTGGGGCAATGGCATCCAGGTGGCGGGCTACCGGGTGGGCATGATCCTGGGCGGCGGGCTGATGCTCGTCCTCTTCGACGCGCTGGGCTGGCGCCTCACCCTGTTGAGCCTGGGGGCGATGCTGCTGGTGGCCTCGGTGCCGGTGGCGCTCTTCCGCGAACCGCCCTCCCCTGCCCCGCCGCGCGAGGACCCGGGACTGCTCTCCTGGCTCCGCGAGTCCCTGCTGTACTGGATGCACCGTCCCGGCGCGGGCGCGTGGCTCACCCTGCTCGTGCTCTTCAAGGCGGGCGAGCACCTGGCGACGGGCATGCTGCGCACCTTCCTCGTGGACGTGGGGCTGAGCCTGTCGCAGGTGGGGTGGATGCTCGGGTTCGTGGGCTTCACCACCGGGCTGCTCGGCGCGCTCGTGGGCGGGGCGCTCGTCAACCGGCTGGGGCAACGGCGCGCGCTGCTCGTCTTCGGCACACTGCAAGCGGGCGCGGTGCTCCTCTATGCCCTGGCCGCGCGAGGGGCCTCCCTCCCCGTGCTCGCGCTCGTCTGCGGCGTGGAGCACCTGACGAGCGGCATGGCCACCGCGGCCCTCTTCACGGTGATGATGGAGACGTGCCGTCCGGAGCACGCCGCGTCCGACTACACGGTGCAGGCCTCGCTCGTGGTGCTGGCCACCGGCGGCGCCGCGGCCGTGAGTGGCTTCAGTGCCCAGGCGATCGGCTATGCGTGGCACTTCACGCTCTCGGCGGCCGTCTGCGCCGCGGCCGTGGCCTGGGTGCTGCTCACCTTCCATCCGCCCCGGGCCCTCGTGTCCGGGGGACAACCGGAGGTGTCGTGATGACCATCGCCGTCTATGCCGGCAGCTTCGACCCGGTGACCGCCGGCCACCTCTCCGTCATCCGCCAGGCCGCGCGCCTCTTCGGCCATGTGGTCGTCGTGGTGGCCATCAACCCCGAGAAACGCACGCTCTTCTCCGTGACCGAGCGCGTGGAGCTGCTGCGCGAGGTGGTGGCGCTCCACCCCAACGTCACCGTGGCCAGCACGGAGGGGCTCATCGTGGACTACGCGCGGGCCATCGGCGCGAGCGTGCTGCTGCGCGGGGTGCGAGGCGCCACGGATGCCCAGTTCGAGACGTCGCTGGCGCAGGCCAACCGGGCCCTGGCCCCGGACCTGTCCACCCTCTTCCTCCCCGCCGAGGCCCACCTCGCCGAGGTGAGCAGCAGCCGCCTCAAGGAGAGGCTGGCGCGCGGCGAGGACGTTTCGGACTTCTGCCCGCCCGCGGTCGCGGCGAAGCTGCGGCAGCGATTGAGCCCCCACCCCTGGAGTCCGTGATGAGCCTGACCTTCGTCACCCTCGGCGTCGGCGACGCCTTCTCCGCACTGCGCTACTCCTCGTGCCTGGCGTTCGAGGCCGAGGGCCAGGTGCTGCTGGTGGACTGCCCGCACCCCATCCGCAAGATGATGCGCGAGGCCAGCCAGTCCTCGGGCGTGGAGCTGGACGTGGATCGCGTCTCGGGGCTCGTCCTCACCCACCTGCACGCGGACCACAGCTCGGGCGTCGAGGGGCTCGGTTACTTCTCCTTCTTCGTGCTGAAACGGAAGCTGCGGCTGCTCGCCCACCCGGAGGTGAAGCGCCGGCTGTGGGAGGGCCACCTCGCGGCGGGCATGGAGGATCTCATCCGCAAGCCTGGCGGCGAGCCCCAGCGGCACGAGTTCGAGGACTACTTCGAGCCGCTCGCGCTCTCCACGGAGGAGGCCGTGCGCTTCGGACCCTTCTCCATCGAGTGCCGCCGCACGTACCACCACGTGCCGACCACGGCCCTGCGCATCCGAGCCGGGGGCCGCTGCCTGGGCTACAGCGCGGACACCGCCTATGACGAAGGCCTCATCACCTGGCTGGCCGAGGCGGACCTCGTGGTGCACGAGACGAACTACGGCGTGCACACACCTTATGAGAAGCTCGCGGCACTGCCGGTGGAGCTGCGCGCGAAGATGCGGCTCATCCACTACCCGGATGACTTCGACCTCGAGGCGAGCAACATCGAGCCGCTCGCGCAGGGGCGCCGCTACACGGTGTGAAGCCCTCCGGGAGGCCACCCGGGCGGGGAGCCTCCTGCCCCGTCCCCGGCTGCCAGGGCAGGGAGGGGAGCACCCTTCGGCACGGCGCGTCACGGGCAGGTGACGCGGCGATGGTGCACAACGGTGTCGGACGTGGGAGATTCGCCGCCCCAACGGCACGCCCATGTCCTTCCCGTCCCGCCTGCTCCCGAGATCCCTGGCCTCGTCCCTGGCTGCCCTGCTCCTCGCTGGCTGCGCATCAATGCCACGGAGCGGGCCCGCGTCCACCGCGGGGTCCAAGTCCGCCGCGGACACGGAGCAGGACGACGAACCCACCGTCACCCTCACGCTGCTGCACGTCAACGACGTGTACCAGTTCACCCCGGTGGACTTCGGGAACCGGGGCGGACTGGCGCGGCTGTCCACGCTGCGCAAGCGGGTGCTCGCCGAGTCCCCGAACACGCTCTTCCTGATGGCCGGTGACACGCTGTCGCCCTCGGTGGAATCCACCTTCCACAAGGGCAAGCAGATGATCGACGCGTGGAACGCGCTGGGCGTGGACTTCGCGGTGCTCGGCAACCACGAGTTCGACTTCGGTCCGGACGTGTTGATCCAACGCATGAAGGAGTCCCGCTTCACGTGGCTGGGCGCCAACGTGATGGACAAGCGGACCGCCCGCCCCTTCGGCAACACCCCGCCCTTCGTCATCCGTGACGTGGGCGGCGTGAAGGTGGGCATCTTCGGCGTGCTGCTGGGCAAGACGAAGTACAGCTCCAAGCCGGGACCGGACGTGTACTTCACGGACACGTGCCAGAAGGCCCGGGAGATCGTCCCGAAGATGCGGGCGGAGGGCGCCCAGGTCATCATCGCGCTCACGCATCTGTTCGTGGCCGAGGACAAGGTGCTGGCCCGCTGCGCGCCCATCGATCTCATCATCGGAGGCCACGAGCACGTGATGATGCAGGCGGTGTCCAACGGCACGCCCATCGTCAAGATGTCGTCCGAGGCGCGGGAGCTGGGCCGCGTCACGATGCACGTGGGCACGCAGAGCCACAAGCTCAAGAGCATGGACTTCGACGTGCTGCCGGTGACGCCGGACGTGCCGGAGGACGCCGCCTTCGCCCAGGCGATGCACGAATACGACGCGCTGCTGGCCGAGCTCTCCCAGCCCGTGGGCCGCACCGCCGTGGAGCTGAACGCGCTCGAGGAGACCAACCGCACCCACGAGACGAACCTAGCCTCCTTCGTCGCGGATGCCTACCGCAAGGCCACGGGGGCGGAGGTGGCGCTGATCAACGGGGGCTCCATCCGCTCGGACTCGGTGCTGAGGCCGGGCCCGCTCACCCGGCGTGACGTGTTGGCCATCCATCCCTTCCCGGGCTCGGTGGTGAGCATCGAGGTGACGGGCGCGGTGCTGCGCCAGGCGCTCGAGCAGGGCGTGAGCCGCAGCGCCGAGGAGACGGATCCGGGCCGTTTCCCGCAGGTCTCCGGCATCAAGTACGCCTTCGACGTGTGCCGGCCCGTGGGGGAGCGCATCGTGCGCGTCACCGTGAATGGCGAGCCGTTGGATCCGAAGCGGACGTACACGCTCGCCACCAACTCGTACATGTCGGGCGGTGGAGACGGGTACACCATGTTCAAGGGCGCGAAGTACCGCGTCTCGCCGGAGAAGGGCCGCTCCACGCAGGACGTGCTGCGCGACGCCTTCTCCTCCGCCGAGGCCATTGCGCCGGTCACGGAAGGCCGCATCGAGCGGCTGCGCGGTGGGACGCGGGACATCGTGTCGAAGAAGGAAGACCAGGACGTGCTGGACTGCCCGACCGTAGCGGCGCAGTGACTGTCAGGCCCAGCCGCGCAGCCGGTACACCCAGCGCCCGAACAGTTCCCGCAGCGCGTCCGTTCCCGCTGACAGGTTGGCGGCCCTCGGCTGCCACCAGGTGCTTCGGATGATCCACTCGCGCGCACGCACGTCCACCGCCAGCGTGTCCGGCTTCAGCCCCACCGCCTCGAAGGTCGCTTGCGCCCGCGGCATGTGCGCCGCGCTCGTCACCATCAGCAGGGTCTTCCACCCCTTCTCCCGGACGATGCGCTCCGACTCCACCGCGTTCTCCCGCGTGTTGCGGCTGTTTCCTTCGGTGACGATCCGCTCGGGTGGAATCCCCCACGCCTGAAGCTGCTTCGACAGCACGTCCGCCTCCACCAGCGCCTCGGGCCGTTTGTCGATCGAGCCCGCCGTGAGGAGCACCTGGCGCGCACGCCCCTCGCGCACCAGCTCGAACCCGCGCAGGACGCGCTCCACCGCCGGGTTGTACTCGGGCATCCCCGAGCGCTCGATGGCGGACGAGTCCACCGCCCCGCCCAGCACGATGACGGCGTCATAGGTCACGTCCGGCCGGTACGTGGACACCGCGCCCGCCTCCACCCAGACCTGCAGGCCGTTGGACACCGGCTCCGTGGAGAAGACGTACAGCACCGCCAGCCCGAGCCCCTGGAGCCACGGCGCCAGCCTCGCCCTCCTCCGGCGCAGCACCAGTCCCGCCACGCCCAGCAGCAGGCTCCAGGTGAGCGGCGAGAGCAGCAGATCCAATATCTTCGACAGGAAGACGAACACGTCGCGCTACCGTTCGCCCCAGTGGAGCTTTTGCCGGAGGATGGAGAAGTAGCCCACCCGGGTGTTGCGCACCAGGTTCACCCGGTTGGGCGAGCGCACCACCTCGATGATGTCCTCGCATTGCAGGCTGTGGCCCGTCTGTCCGTCCAGCGTGAGGAAGGTGTCCGCCGTCTCGGTGCGCAGGGCGATGCGGATGGTGCGGTCCGCCGGCACGATGATGGGCCGGTGCGTGAGCGCATGCGAGCAGATGGGCGCCAGCACCGTGCAGTCCACCGACGGGTGGACGATGGGACCGCCCGCCGACAGCGCGTACGCCGTGGAGCCGGTGGGCGTGGACAGGATGACCCCGTCCGCCTTGTACGTGGCGATGGGCACGCCCTCGATGGACACCTCGTGGTCCGCGATACGCGCCAGCGCACCCTTGTTGATGACCACGTCGTTGAGGATCTCGTCCTCCACCACCACCCGGCCCGCGCGCACCAGCCGGCACCCGAGCTTCATCCGGGAGTCCACCTTGAACCGACCGGCGAGCACCTCGTCCAGCGTGGCGAAGAGATCCTCCACGGGAATCTCGGTCATGAAGCCCAGGCTGCCCAGGTTGACCCCCATGATGGGCGTGGGGCGCCCCCCGAGCAGCCGCGCCGCGTGGATGAGGGTCCCATCCCCGCCCAACACCACCACCAGATCCGCCCGGGTGGCCAGCTCTCGATCCTCCAGCCTGGGCCAGCCGAGGACGTGGGCCAGGAGCCGGTCTCCCAGCACCTCCAGCGAGGGATAGCGTTCCCGGATCCGCGCGGCCAACTCCGCCGCCTCGGGCTTGTCCTTCTTCGCAACGAGCACCAGGGTCTGCACGATAGGGGAGGTTCTAGTCCAGGCGGCCAGGGGTGCGCTGGACGAAATGGCCCCTTCGATGACCCTGTGACACGTCGTACCCGGACGGCAGGATACCCCCATGGACCTCTTCGAGCATGCCAGCAAGAAGGACGAGGCGGCCCTGGCCCCTCTGGCGGAGCGGATGCGTCCCTCCCGGCTGGAGGAGTTCGTCGGCCAGGAGCACCTGACGGGCGAGGGGCGCTTCCTCCGCCGGGCCATCCAGCACGACCAGGTGCCCTCGCTCATCCTCTGGGGCCCCCCGGGGACGGGCAAGACGACGCTCGCCCACCTCATCGCCCGCTCCACGGGCGCCTCCTTCGAGTCGCTCTCCGCCGTGCTCTCCGGCGTGAAGGACATCCGCGAGACGGTGGCCCGCGCCCAGGAGCGTTGGCGGATGAACCGCCAGCGCACCATCCTCTTCGTGGATGAGATCCACCGCTTCAACAAGGCGCAGCAGGACGCGCTGCTGCCCCACGTGGAGAAGGGCACCGTCACCCTCATCGGCGCCACCACGGAGAACCCCTCCTTCGAGGTGAACGCCGCCCTGCTCTCCCGGGCCCGCGTCGTCACCCTGCGCGGATTGGAGGAGGAGGAGCTCGTGGCGCTGCTGCACCGGGCGGTGACGGACCCCAAGGGGCTGAATGGCAAGGTGCAGGTGGACGACGAGGCGCTCACCTTCATCGTCCAGGCGTCGGGAGGAGACGCGCGCAGGGCCCTCACCGCGCTGGAGGCGGCGGCGGCGCACGGCGGCACCCGGGTGGACAAGGCCATCGCCGAGGAGGCCCTGCAGCACAAGGCGCTCCTCTACGACAAGGGCGGCGAGGAGCACTACAACGTCGTCAGCGCCTTCATCAAATCCATGCGGGGCTCGGACGTGGACGCCGCGCTCTACTGGATGACGCGCATGCTGGAGGCCGGGGAGGACCCCGTCTTCATCTTCCGGCGCATGGTCATCTTCGCCTCGGAGGACATCGGCAACGCGGACCCGCGGGCGCTGGGCGTGGCGGTGGATGCGCTGCGGGCCTTCGAGCTGGTGGGCCTGCCCGAGGGCACCCTGCCCCTCACGCAGGCGGTGACGTACCTGGCGCTGGCGCCCAAGTCGAACGCCGTGCTCACCGCGTACGCCGAGGCGCGCACCGCCGTCACCGAGGGCGGACCCCTGCCCGTCCCCATGCACCTGCGCAACGCGCCCACGAAGATGATGAAGTCACTCGGGTACGGCGCCGGCTACAAGTACCCCCACAACTTCGAGGGCAACTACGTCCCCGAGGACTACCTCCCCGACGCCCTGCGCGGCCGGCGCTTCTACCAGCCCACGCACAACGGCTTCGAGCACGAGCTGGCCGAGCGGTACGAGGAGATCCAACGCCAGCTCGCGGGCCGTCCCCGCGAGCCGGGCGAGGAAGGCTAGGACGCCACCTCGAGGGTGTCGTCGTCATCCTTGCCGCGCTTCATGGAGCGGCCCCCCACCTCGTACTGCTTGAGCAGGCGGCGGAAGTTGGAGCGATCGACGCCCGCGGCGCGTGCGGCGCTGGAGACGTTGTGGTTGTTCCTCTCGAGCAGCGCGGTGAGGTAGCGCCGCTCGAAGGCACGCATGGCCAGCCGCTTCGCCTGGGCGTACGGCAGGTGCGCGAGGCTGAAGACCTCGACCTGGGCTCCGGCCTGGGGCGCGTCCTGGAAGCCCGGCGGCAGGTCATCCACGTCCAGCACTTCCTTGGACGTGAGGACGACGGCGCGCTCGATGACGTTCTCCAGCTCGCGCACGTTGCCCATCCACCGGTTGCAGGTGAGCGCCTCCATGGCGCGCGGCATGAAGCCCGTCACCCGCTTGCCCACCTTCCCCGAGTACAGCTTGAGGAAGTGGTGGGCCAGCAGCGGCACGTCCTCGGGACGGTCGCGCAGCGGCGGCAGATCGATGGTGATGACGTTGAGCCGGTAGAACAGGTCCTCTCGGAACTTGCCCTGCTCCTTGGCCCGGTTCAGGTCCACGTGCGTGGCGGCGATGACGCGCACGTCCACCTTCACCGGCTCGTTGGCGCCCACGCGCTTGACCTCGCCCTCCTGCAGCACGCGCAACAGGCGCACCTGGGTGGCGGGAGGCACGTCGCCAATCTCGTCGAGGAAGATGGTGCCGCCGTCCGCGGCCTCGAACAGGCCCTTCTTGTTCGAGGTGGCCCCGGTGAAGCTGCCCTTGATGTGACCGAAGAGCTCGCTCTCCAGCAGCGTGTCCGTCAGCGCCGAGCAGTTGACCGCCACGAAGGGCTTGTCCTTGCGCGCGCTGCGGTAGTGGATGGCGCGAGCCACCAGCTCCTTGCCCGTGCCGCTCTCGCCCTGGATGAGCACCGTGGCGGTGGAGTGGCTCACCGTCTCCACCAGCTTGAAGACGGCGCGCATCTGCGACGACTGGCCGATGAGCTCCTCGAACTGGTTGCGCGCGGTGAGCGCCTCCTCCAGCGCGCGGGCCCGGTCTCGCAGGGCCTTGCGCTCGGCGGCCTTGGCCACCGTCATGCTCACTTCGTCGATGTTCTCGAAGGGCTTGGTGAGGTAATCGTACGCGCCGGACTTCACCGCCTCCACCGCCGTCTCCACGGTGGCGAAGGCGGTCATCATGATGACCTCCACGTCCGGACGCGCCGCCTTGATGCCGCGCAGCAGGTCCATCCCGGACAGGTTGGGCATCTTGATGTCCAGGACGGCCACGTCGATGGACGGATCCTTCGCCGCGGTCAGTCCTTCCACGGCATCGTCGATGGAGACGACCTGGTAGCCCTCTCGGGTGAGGATGACCGTGACCGCCTTGAGGACGATCGGATCGTCATCCACGACCAGGATCTTGGCGCGCTTGGGAGCGGCGGTGGTGGACGGCTGCGGGTTCACGGCAACCTCTCGAGCTGCAGGGGGATGGGGATGAAGACGGTGAAGCGCGAACCCTCACCGAGCCGGGTGTCCACCTTGAAGATGCCGCCGTGGTCCTCGACGATGCGGTAGGCGATGGCCAGCCCCAGGCCCGTGCCCTGGCCGGGAGGCTTGGTGGTGAACGCCGGATCGAAGATGCGCGACAGGTAGCGCTCCTCGATGCCACTGCCCGAGTCGATGACCCGGAAGTAGCACCGGTCGCCATCGCGCCCCGTCTCCAGGGTCAGCACGCCCCCCGTGGAAGGCAGCGCGTGCAGCCCGTTCTGCAGCAGGTTGAGCATCACCTGCGACAGCTGGCCCGGGTCTCCGAACAGCTCCGGCAGATCCGACGCCAGCCTCAGCTCCATGCGCACCTTGGAGTACGACTTGAGCTGCGCCCCGAAGAGCACCGCCGAGTCCTCCGCGCACTTGTTGAGCTGGAAGGTGCGCCGGTCCTCCGTCTTGCTGTGGCGGCTGAACTTCAGGAGGCTCTCCACGATGCGCTTGCAGCGCAGCGCGCTCTCCTCGATGAGATCCAGCGACTCCATGTCGGAGGGGGTGCGCCCCTCGTCGCGCTTCATCAACTGCGCGAAGGCGAGGATGCCGCCCAGCGGGTTGTTGATTTCGTGCGCCACGCCACCGGCGAGCTGGCCCACCGCCGCCATCTTCTCCGTCTCGATGAGCCGGCGCGTCATCTCGCGCTCATCCGAGATGTCCCGGTAGGAGCACACGGCGCGCCCCTCACCCGTCAGCGGGTAGGCGGACATGGCGTAGGTGCGCCCACGCTGGGAGATCTCCGAGCGCGTGCCCTTGCCGCTCTGGAGCGCCTCGGGCAGAGGGCAGCCCTGGCAGGGTGTGTCCCGGTCGAACAGCAGCTTGTGGCAGCGCTGCTCGGCCTCCTCCTCGGACAACGGCTCCTTGAGCCGGTCGCCCGCCAGGTCGATGTACGCCCGGTTGGCCCGGCGCACGCCGTAGTCCTTGCGCACCACGGCCAGCGGCGTGTCCATGGAGTCGAACGATAGCTCCCACTCACGCTTGGCCTGGCTCAGCAGGTGCGTGCGCAGCGCCACGCGCGTCTCCAGCTCCGCGTTGAGCCGCCGCAGCTCCTCGTTCTGCTGCTGCGTCACCCGGAGCAGCCGCTCGTTCTCCGTCTGGAGCGCGTACTGCTCGAAGGCGCTCTTGACCGTGAGCACCAGGTGGCTGTCGTTCCACGGCTTGGAGATGAAACGGAAGATCTCCGACCGGTTGATCGCCTCCTCGATGGCCTGCTGGTCCGCCTGTCCGGTGAGCATGATGCGCTGGGCCCGTGGCACCTGCGCCTTCACCCGGCTGAGAAACTCCACGCCGTTCATGCCCGGCATGCGGAAGTCCGAGATGACCACCTCCGGAGTGAAGCGTTCGAGGGCCTTGAGGCCCTCCTCCGCATCGGAGGCCGTCTCGATCTGCCAATCGCCGCGACGGAGCACCCGCCGGATGGACTTCAGGATGTACTCCTCGTCGTCCACCAGCAGCAGCCGTCCGCGTGGCACCGCTCCTTGTGTCTGCGCCAGTTCCAGTGGCAACCTCGTCCCGGGTCCGAGACCCTCGCTTTTGCAATGACGCTGCCAACGTCCGCCACACCGCAAAGCCCATAGATACCGGGTGTTTCAGCACCCGGGGCTTTCGCCCACCCTGGGTCTCTTCATACCCCGACCCTGCAATCGGGTCAACGATGACCCAGATGCGAGACGTAGGGGAGACTAACGAGGAGTAGGATTGGCGAGGGGCGAGGGAGAGGAATGCACACAGATGCGATTCCGCCCTTCGCTCTTGGCACGGTAGAGCGCCTGGTCCGCGGAGCGCACGAGCTGCTCGGCGCTGTTGACGGCGTGGTGGGGGAAGGACGAGACGCCGACGGACGCGGTGACGCGCAACGTCCGCTGGGGACCGGTGAGCAGCAGGCCCAGCTCGCGCCACACGCGCTCGGCCACGGTGAGGGCACCGGCCAGCGGAGTGCGCGGCAGCAGGATGGCGAACTCCTCGCCTCCGTAGCGGGCGAGCAGGTCCGTCTCCCGCACGCTGCGCTGGAGGGCCGCCGCCACGTCGCACAGCACGATGTCGCCCACCTGGTGGCCGTGCTCGTCGTTGAAGGCCTTGAAGTGGTCCAGGTCGAGCAGGATGAGCGACAGCGGGTCGTCATAGCGCTGGGCGCGCCGGAACTCCTCGCGCAGCCGGTCCTGGAAGTAGCGGTGGTTGTGGACCTGGGTGAGGCCGTCGGTGATGGAGAGGCGCTCCAACGAGGCCACGCGGGCGACGAGCGCGTTGAAGCGCTGCCGCTCCTGGATGCAGCGTGCCATGCGCGCCATGAGCTCCTCCGGATCCACCGGGGTGCGCACCACCTCCGCGCCCAGCCGCAGCACGGCCAGCACCGCGGAGCGCTCGTCCGCGGGCACCAGCGCGATGACCGGGGGCCCCTTGCCCTCGTCGTCCTGAGCCATCAGGTGCTGCAAGAGCGCACGCGACGGCCCACCAGCGGGACCCAGGACGAGAAGAACCAGGTGGGCCTCGTCGATGCGACGCTGGGCCTCGGGACCAGCGGCCACCAACCTTACGGAAAAGCCCTCCTGCTCCAACGTGCTCGCCAGGTCCGCCTGTCGTCCGGGTAAGTCGTCCACCAGCAGAATGAGGCGCCTGTCTCCCACATCGACCCCCGAAAACCGAGGAAGCCAAGCTAGCACGCCCTGGTGACGCCCGCGACCGTTGGATTGCACGTGCCGGTCAATGTTTGATAGCAGCCGCATCCACTCCGCTCTGTCACGGCGACGCTCTGCCGAGGGTTCATCGTGGGCAAATCCCCCAGCATCAGCCTCTTCTTTCCGGCCTGGAACGAGGAGGACTACGTGGAGCGTGCGGTGTCGCGCGCCCAGACCGTGCTCTCCCGACTCACGGACGACTACGAAATCATCGTCGTCAACGATGCCTCCACGGACCGCACACAGGAAATCTGCGAGCAGCTGGCCGCGCGCATCCCACAGTTCCGCGTCATCACCCACCCCGTCAACCTGAAGCTGGGCGGGGCGATGCGCACGGGCCTGTCCGCGTCCACCAAGGACATCGTGGTGTACTCGGACATCGACCTGCCCTTCGACCTGAACGAGCTGGAGCGGGCGCTGCACCTGATGAAGTACCTGGAAGCGGACATGATCTGCGCCTTCCGGTTCGACCGCACCAGCGAGGGACCCAAGCGCATCGTCTACTCGTTCGCCTACAACACGCTCATCCGCACGCTGTTCGGTGTCCACGTCAAGGACATCAACTTCAGCTTCAAGGTGATGCACCGGCGGGTGCTGGAGGCGGTGGAGCTCAACAGCCAGGGCTCCTTCATCGACGCGGAGCTGGTGGTGAAGGCCATCAACCAGGGCTTCCGCGTGTTCCAGATGGGCGTGGACTACTTCCCGCGCACGCGCGGCATCTCCACGCTGTCCTCGCCCTCCGTCATCGTGAAGATGGTGCGCGAGCTGGTGAAGCTGTACCCGGAGACGAAGAAGCCGCAGGCCGCCAGGCGTCCGGTGCGGCTGCCGCCCTCGGTGGCGCCGTTGCACGGTGCGCAGCGCGAGCGGACGCGCGGCCACGGGTAGCACGGTGGGACGCGCCCCCACGCGCCTGGTCGTCAACGCGGACGACCTCGGGCTGCACCCGGCCCTGGACGCCGGCATCCTCCGGGCACACCGCGAGGGCATCGTCACCAGCGCCACGGTGCTGGTGAAGGGCCCCAGCGCCGCTCGAGCGGTGCCGAGCGCACGGGCCCAGGGGCTCGCCCTGGGTGTCCACCTGAGCCTCTCCACCCGGCTGCCCCCGGCGGCTCCCGCCTCGCACGTGCCCACGGTGGCCCCGGGAGGGCGGATGCGCGCGAGCTGGGCGGACTTCGCGCGGGCGTGGCTCACCGGACAGGTGCGCCGCGAGGAGGTGGAGCTGGAGCTGGCCGCGCAGCTGAGGCTCGCGCGGGAGCTGGGCGCGGAGGTGGACCATCTGGACGCACACCAGCACCTGCACCTGCTCCCGGGCGTGCGTCCGCTGGTGGAGGCCCTGGCCAAGCGCGAGGGACTGCCCCTGCGCTGGCCGGACCGGCTGCCCCGCGTCTCGTGGCTGCGGGCACCCGGGCCAGCGGTGAAGACGACGCTGCTGACGCTGCTGGCCCGCGCCGCACCGGGGCCAGTGCCCGGCGTGCGGCGGGTGAGCGCGGGCGGCGTCTTCGAGGCGGGCCAGCTCACCGAGGCGGCCCTGCTCTCCCTGCTGGAGTCGCTGCCACCGGGAGACTTCGAGCTCGGCTGCCACCCGGGCGAGGGCCGCCCCCACGTGCCGGAGGATCCGGCCTGGAGCTACGGCTGGCAGTCCGAGCTGGACGCGCTCACCAGCCCCAGGGTGTTGGCGCGCATCGAGCGGCTCGGAGTACGGCTGACCACCTACGGCGCGCTGGCCGCGGCCTCCCCGGCCGCCTCCGCCACATAGAGGATGTGGGGCGTGGAGTAGCCCGCCCCCAGCGCCACCGTCTCGCGCGGGGTGAAGCCGGTCTGGCGCAGCAGGGCCTCCACCGCGCCGCGGGACTGAAGCACCAGCGAGCCACCGGCCTTCGTCCGGCCGAGCAGCTTCACCATCACCACCTCCTGCGCGAGGCACTTGAGGTGCTTCCAGGTGCCATCCCCCTCGGCCTCCTTCACCAGGAGCCGCCCACCGGGGCGCAGCAGGCGACGGGCCTCGCGGAGGAAGCCGGGCCAGCGCTCCACCGGCAGCAGGTAGAGGACGTCGCTCACCACCACCGCGTCGAAGTGCCCGGGGAGCCGCGCGGCCAATGTCTCCACGGTGCCCACCTCGACCTTCACGTTGGACAGCCAGCCGGGTCCCTGGCGGGCCCACTCGATTTTGCGTGGGTCAGGATCGACCCCATGCACCATTCGCCGGGAATCGCTCAGGGCGAGAAGCCCGGAGAGCAGTCCATGACCGCATCCCACATCGGCCACGGTGCCACCGTGGGGCACACGGGCGGCGATGGCCTCGAGTGGCGCGGAGAAGGCACGAGCGTGGACGTGGAAGCGCTCGGCGGGGGGCAGCCGGGAGAAGAGCGAGAGGGCGGCGGAGATGGGCGCGTTCATGACACGTAGGCTCCCGCGCCGTAGGCGGCGGCGAGAGAGACGAGCAACACGGCACTGGTGGCGAGCACCCCCCAGCGTAGACGAGGCCGCTCGCGCAGCAACAGCGCGAGCGTGAGGAAGAGCGGAAAGGCGGCGAGCAGGTAGCGCCCCATGCCCATGAAGTCCTTGCTGGAGAGGGTGGGCATTCCGACCATGGCCGCGACATAGGCGCCGTAGCCCCAACCGAGCCGCTTCACGGTGGGCCACACCAGGGCGAGCGCCCCGAGGGAGAAGGCGGCATGCCCCACCAGCCGCAGCCCGTCCGCGAGTGTCATGGAGGAGCTGAAGCCCTGGAACCAGCGCACCTTGAGCCAGGTGCGCCAACCGGGCCGCTGGTCCCACCCCGGGGCGGACTGCACCTTGGCGAAGGCGAAGGGCTCGCCGAAGGCATGCCAGAGGTAGAGGACGTAGAGCACGAGCCCCAGGCCGGCGAGCACCGGGAGCGCGTCCCAGAGGGTCCACTTCTCGCCGCGCTGGTGCTTCCACTCGAGCCGGCGCGCGAGCAGCCCGAGCACCAGCGCCGGAGCCACCGGGCGTGCGGCGGTGGCCACCGCGCCCAGCAGCACCGCGGGTAGCAGCTGGCCGCGCTCGAGCAGGTAGAAGGCGCCCACCAGCAGCAGGAGGAAGAGCGCGTCCGAGTACATCGCCCCATAGAGGAAGAAGGCGAAGGGGTAGAAGACGAGCAGGAGCCCCGCGTCGCGTGCGGCCTCCTCTCCCTTCAGGTGGGAGGCCCAGCGGGTGAAGAGCAGCACGGCGGCCAGGCCACAGAGCACGGTGAGCAGCACGCCGGCGATGAAGGTGTCCACGCCCAGCGCGCCGAGCCCGCGGATGGCGAGCGGATAGGCGGGAAAGAAGGCCACCGAGCTCTGCTGGCCAGGGGTGTACCCGTATCCCTGGGTGGCGATCTCCGCGTACCAACCCGCGTCGAAACGCACCCAGCCCAGGAGCAGGGATGCGTTGGGCCAGGAGAGCCGCGCCGGGCTGTAGCTCTCGGGGAAGGAGCGCGCGGCCACCACCACGGCGAGGGTGCAGGCGAGCAGGGCGCCAGGCGCGGCGAGGGCGACGATGCGGGACGCGGAGCGGGGCATGGGCGCCCGGGGCATGGTCCAGAAACGATTCGGGGTCAAGCATCCCATCGGGCGCACGCGAGGCTTTCCGACCCCCGACCCTTCACGGAGAATGCCGCTCCCTCATCAGGAGAGTGCATGCACCTCACGTTCCGTAGCCTCGTGGTGCTCGTGTGCCTCGCGCTTGCCGGCCCGGCCCGGGCGCAGACCGCGAGACCCCAGCAACCCCATGGCGAATCGCCCGAGCGCGCCGAGTACATCCGCTCGAACTACACCAAGTTCGAGTACCGCATCCCGATGCGTGACGGCACGAGGCTGTTCACGTCCGTCTATGTCCCCAACGACGCAAGCCCCGGCAAGCGCTACCCGGTGCTGCTCGTGCGCACGCCCTACTCGGTGGCGCCGTACGGCCAGGACCGGTACGCGCGCAGGCTCGGGTCCACCGCGCAGTACGAGAAGGACGGCTTCATCTTCGCCTTCCAGGACGTACGGGGCCGCAACATGTCCGAGGGCGAGTTCGTCAACGTGCGCCCGCACCTCGCGAAGAAGAGCGGGCCCAAGGACATCGACGAGAGCACGGACACGTACGACACCATCGAGTGGCTGGTGAAGAACGTGCAGGGCAACAACGGCCGCGTGGGCCAGTGGGGCATCTCCTATCCGGGCTTCTACACGTCGGCGGGCGCCATCGACTCGCACCCGGCGCTCAAGGCGGTGTCGCCGCAGGCGCCCATCGCCGACTGGTTCTGGGACGACATGCACCGGCACGGCGCCTTCAACCTGGTGCTGGCGTTCAACTTCTTCTCCTCCTTCGGCAAGCCCCGCCCGGCCCCCACCTCCAGCGAGGACTGGAAGCGCTTCGAGCACGGCACGCCGGACGGCTACCAGTTCTTCCTCGACATGGGGCCGCTGAGCAACGCGGACACGCGCTACCTCAAGGGCGACATCGCCTTCTGGAAGGACATCATCGCGCACCCCAACTACGACGCGTTCTGGCAGTCGCGCAACCTCCTGCCGCACCTGAAGAACATCAAGGCCGCGGTGATGGTGGTGGGCGGCTGGTTCGACACCGAGGACCTGTACGGGCCGCTGCGCACCTACAGCGCCATCGAGAAGCAGAACCCGGGCATCGCCAACACGCTGGTCATGGGCCCGTGGCCGCACGGAGGCTGGACGCGCGGGGACAGCTCCGCGCTGGGTGACGCCGAGTTCGGCTTCCAGACGGGCGAACTCTACCAAGCACTGGAGCTCGCCTTCTTCAAGCACCACCTCAAGGGGGGAGAGAAGCCCAACCTGCCCGAGGCCCTGGTGTTCGAGACCGGGGCCAACCGCTGGCGGCGCTTCGACACGTGGCCGCCGAAGCAGGTGCGCGAGCAGAAGCTCTACTTCCAGCCGAAGGGCGGCCTCACCTTCTCGGCCCCCACGGCCAAGGAGGAGTCCTTCGACGAGTACGTGAGCGACCCGAACAAGCCGGTGCCCTACACGACGGAGATCACCACGGGCTGGACCAGGAACTACATGACCGAGGACCAGCGCTTCGCCGCGCGCCGGCCCGACGTGCTCGTGTACCAGACGGAGCCGCTGGAGAACGATCTCACGCTGGCCGGTCCGCTGGAGGCGGAGCTGTGGGTGTCCACCACGGCAACGGACGCGGACTGGGTGGTGAAGCTCGTCGACGTGAACCCGGGCAGGATGCCGGGCTTCTCGAGGGAGGACGAGGCGGCGGGAAGGAAGAACCGGGGAGGCCAGCAAACGCTGGTGCGCGGTGAGCCGTTCCGCGGCCGCTTCCGCGACAGCTACAGCGAGCCCAAGCCGTTCAAGCCGGGCGAGGTGACGAAGGTGCGCTTCGTCATCAACGACGTCTTCCACACCTTCGAGCGCGGGCACCGGGTGATGATCCAGGTGCAGTCGAGCTGGTTCCCGTTCATCGACCGGAACCCGCAGACCTTCGTGCCCAACATCTTCGAGGCGAAGGAGGAGGACTTCGTGCGCGCCTTCCACCGCGTCTACCGCTCGACGGCGCACCCGAGCTCGCTCAAGGTGAGCGTGCTGCCCGCGGCGGACGAGTGACGCGGGCCTGACACGGGCCGGAGGGCAGCAGGAGCGACTCCCCTGCCCTCCTGGCCTCCGGGGTCAGCGCGGGTAGAACGTCTTGCCCGCCTTCACCATGTCCACCAGGTACGGCGCGGGGGTGAAGCGCTCGCCGTACTTGTCCTGGTAGTGCTCCAGGCGGCGCAGCAGCTCGGCGGGGCCGATGCTGTCCGCGTAGCGGAAGGGGCCACCGAGGAACGGCGGGAAGCCGAGCCCGAAGATGGCGCCCACGTCGCCGTCACGCGCGCTGCGCAGGATGCCCTCGCCCAGGCAGCGCACGGCCTCGTTCACCATCTGGAGGGCGCAGCGCTCGGCCATCTCGCGCGAGTCGAACTGCTTGCGGTTCTTCCCGTGCGGCAGGAGCTCGTAGACGGAGACGTCCACCTCCTTCTTCTTCTTGCCGTCGTAGGTGTAGAAGCCCTTCTTGTTCTTGCGGCCCAGGCGGCCCTCGGACACGACCTTCTCCAGGGCCTTGGGCGCGGCCATGCGCTTGCCGAAGGCGGCCTCCATGATGGGGCCCACCTTCTGGGCCACGTCGATGCCCACCTCGTCCAGCAGGGTGATGGGGCCCACGGGGAAGCCGAACTCGACGAGCGCCTTGTCCAGCTCGGCGATGTCGGCGCCATCGGCCAGCAGGTACGCGGCCTCGTTCATGTACGGCGCGAGGATGCGCGAGGTGTAGAAGCCCGGCCCGTCGTTGACGACGATGACCGTCTTGCCCTGCTTCTTGCCCACCTCCACGCAGGTGGCCGTCACCCAGTCGGCGGTGCCCTTGTGGGTGATGATCTCCAGCAGCGGCATCTTGTTCACCGGGCTGAAGTAATGCATGCCGATGACCTGGGCGGGCCGGCGGGAGCCCTTGGCCAGCTCGGTGATGGGGATGCTGGAGGTGTTGGAGGCGAAGATGCAGTCCTCGCGGGTGACGGCCTCCACCTCGCCGATGATGCGGTGCTTGAGGGCCAGGTCCTCGAAGACGGCCTCGATGACCACGTCCGCGCTCTTGAAGCCCTCGTAGCCGGTGCCGCCGGTGACGAGCGCCATCTTCGAGGCCGCCTCACGCCACGTGAGCGAGCGCTTCTTCACCCGCTCATCGTAGATGCCCTGCACCTGCTTGAGGGCGCGGCCCACGCCGGCATCGTCCTTGTCCTTCACGCGCACCGGCACGCCCTGCAGCGCCGAGCTGACGTAGGCGATGCCGCCGCCCATCAGGCCGCCGCCGAGCACGGCCACCTTCTTCACCTCGCGCGGCTTCACGTCCGCGTTGGCGGTGCCGTTCTCCTTCTTGAGGGCGGTGGTGGCGAAGAAGATCTCCACCAGCCGCTTGGAGACGTCGGACACCACCAGCTCGCCGAAGAACCGGGCCTCGGCCTCCAGGCCCGCCGCGTGGCCGGACTCCACACCGATGCGGATGGCCTCCAGCGCCCGCTCCGGCGCCGGGTACTTGCCCCGCGTCTTCTTGCGCAGCTGCTTGCGCGCCTGATCGAAGAGGATCTTCCGGCCCACCGGGTTGTCCTCGAGCGCGACCTCGGCCCACAGCTCCTTGTTGGCCAACCCCGCCAGCAGCCCGCCCAGGCCCTTCTTGCCCTGCTGCGCCACCGCCTTGAGGCCCTGGCCGCGAGGACGCTCCACCTTGAGCATGCCCTCGGCCAGCTCGCGGGCGCGCCGCACGGCCACGGAGCGGAGGATGGGCGCGGGCACCACCTCGTCCACCAGGCCCAGCTTCCTGGCCTTGGAGGGCTTCACGTTCTTGCCGGTGAGGATGAGGTCCAACGCGGCCTGCACGCCGATGAGGGCCGGCAGCCGCTGGGTACCACCCGCGCCGGGGATGAGGCCGAGCTGCACCTCGGGCAGGCCGAGCGTCGTCTTCGGGCTGTCGGTGGCGATGCGGTAGTCACACGCGAGCGCCCACTCCAGGCCGCCGCCCAGACACGCGCCGTGGATGGCCGCCACCACCGGCTTGGGGAACGCGTCCAGCCTGTCGAAGCCCTGCTGCCCATGGCGCGAGGCGGCGGTGGCATCCGAGGCCGTCTTGAGGGTCTGGAGGAAGTCGATCTTCGCCCCGGCCACGAAGCCGTCCTTCTTGCCGGAGGTGAAGACGACCGCCTTCACCACGGGGTCCTTCTCCGCGCGTCCGAGCAGCTCGGCGAACGCCTCGCCCACGTCGGGGGAGAGCGTGTTCACCGACTCACCCGGCAGGTCGAAGGAGAGGATCGCGACGTTGTCCTCGACCTGGTAGGTGAAGCCCTGCTTCGCCTCGAGCACCTGTGCCTTCATCGCAGCCATCACGCACGCTCCAGGACCACCGCGGCACCCAGGCCACCGGCGGCGCAGACGGTGCACAGCACCGTGTTCTTGTTCTGACGCTTCAGCTCATGCAGGGCCTGGGTGACGATGCGTGCCCCCGTGGCCCCGAAGGGGTGACCGATGGAGATGGAGCCACCGGCCAGGTTGAGGCGCGTGCGGTCCACCTCCCCCACGGGCGCGCTCCAGCCGGCCTTCTGGGCGAACTCCTTGGAGGCCAGCGCCTGGATGTTGCTGGCCACCTGGGCGGCGAACGCCTCGTGCATCTCCACGATGTCGATGTCCGAGAGCTTCATCCCCGCACGCTGCAGCGCGATGGGAGCCGCGTAGGCCGGGCCCTGGAGGAGCTGGCCACCCGGGTCGGTGGCGGCATAGGCATGGGCGCGCAGGTAGCCGAGCGGCTCCAGACCGAGCGCCTTGGCCTTCTCCTCGCTCATCAGCAGCAGCGCGGCGGCGCCGTCGGTGAGCGGCGAGGCGTTGCCGGCGGTGATGGAGCCGTACTTGCGGTCGAACGCGGGCTTGAGCTGGGCGAGCGCCTCCAGGCTCGTGTCCTCGCGGACGATGTTGTCCTTCTGCGCCACCTTCTCGTACTTGGGCGGCACCACGACGTGCATCACCTGGGGGTCGAAGAAGCCGTCCTTCCAGGCGCGCGCGGCGTTCTGGTGCGAGGCGTACGCGATGCGGTCCTGCTCCTCGCGGGAGATGCCGTTCTCCTTGGCCATCTTCTCCGCGCTCTCGCCCATGGTGAGGCCGGTGGAGTACTCGGCGATGGCCGGAGGTACGGGGACCAGGTCGCGCGGCTTGAGCGCCTGGAAGGCCCTGAGCTTCTCCGTGAGGCTGCGGGCCCTGGAGGCGGCCACCAGCGCCTGGGCCAGCGGGCGGCTGGTGAAGATGGGCGCGTCCGACATGGACTCGGTGCCACCGGCGACGACCACGTCCGCCTCGCCCACCGCGATGGCGTTGGCCGCCGTCGTCATGGCCTGGATGGAGGTGGCGCAGGCACGCGCCACGGTGAAGGCCTCGATCTTCCGCGGCAGCCCCGCGGCGAGCACCACCTCGCGCGCGATGGACGGCGCGGTGAGCGTGGGGATGACCTGGCCGAACACCAGCTGGTCGATCTCCTGGGGATCGATGTCCGCGCGCTGCACCAGCTCCTGGACCACCATGCGGCCCAGGTCCAGCGCGGTGAGCTTCGCGAAGTCGGTTCCCGCCTTCACGAAGGGCGTCCGCAAACCGCGGACGATGGCCACCCTGCGGTGACCGTTGCGCTGCTTCTCGCGTGCCATGTGTGCCTCACCCTCCTGCAGAATGAGGCGCATCTAATGACCCGTGTCGCATCGCGTCAACGGGAGATTGACTCCAGAATCAACGTAAACAGGGCCCCTGGTTGCTCTCCCTCGGAGCGAGATCAGGGGGCCGTGCCCGGCTGTTGAGCAGCCGACTTTTCGAGGAGGAACTCCTCCAGGGGACGGAGCTCCGGAGCGGCCCAGAGCGAGGACACATCGGCCTGCTTGAGGCGCTCCAGCAGGGGCTCGGGGAAGGGCTGCCCACCCGCCTGCGCGAACAGCTCGGCGAGCACCCGGTTGGGCTCGTAGCGGCCCCGGATGAGCTGCTCGAACGAGGGGCTCACCGGAACCAGGGAGCGCAGCAGGGACTCGTCACGGAAGAGGAGCACGGCGACTTCGGGTGCGATCTGCAGGATCCGCCATTCACTCGGAGGCGCCACCCGCTCCAGAAGCAGTTGAACCCAACCGCGCTGCTCCGCCATCAGGTCTGGTGAGAGCGTGTCCGCATCGCGCACCACGATCACGGGCTCGCGCTGGTTCATGAGGATTTCCCGCGCCAGGGACGTGGCCCCACTCCCGCTCGTGGCCGCCCAGATCTTGATGGCACGATCACGCAGGAGGGGATGCCCGTCCAACAGACGCCGCATGAGCCCTCCTGCCACGAATCCCGAGGTCACGATGAACGCGCCCATCAGAAAACCCTCCTGTTTCTCCTGCCCAGCTCCGCGAACCCCATCTCCACCGCATGCCGCAGCTTCCTCCTCATTCCATCGAGGAGACGCTGTCCCCGGAGGGCCAGATCGATCTCCCCTCCCTCCCACAGCAGCACATCGGGTGGAGGCAGCATCTCCATCAGCGAGGAGGCGGCCTGCGAGACCTCACCCGTGCAGAACAACGCCCCGATGGTGGTTCGCGGCCGGCGCAGGATCTGCGACTTCAGCTTGACGATGGCCACGGTATCTACGGGTCTGGTCATGTCCTTGAACTCTACCAGACAGAACACCCCATCGAAATAGACCACCCCGTCGATCTGCTCCAGGAGGACCCCATCCCGGTAGACCCGGTACGGCCAGGTCACCTCGACGCCTTCCAACTGGAAGGCCCGCAGGATGAGGTACTCCAGCAGCACACCGGCGGGCCAATCGGCAGGCGCGACGCCCGCCCGAAGGCCCTCCCACAGCTCCATCAATTCGCGATGCTCAAGCGCGAGTACCCTGCGCTGGTACTCACCGCCCCTGCCCTCGTCCGTCACGGCGCCCGTCCCCTTCCCCAACACCTCACGCCACCCTACCGGGCGCCTCTGACATCCCCGGCTGACTCACGGGGTGACGCCATCAGGTGCCCTGGCGGAGCGCGACGCCGTGCTTGTGGACGGCGTCCACGAAGAACTTCGCGGCCTCCGGATCCGTGGGCGGGAGGATGCCGTGGCCGAGGTTGCAGATGTGCCCCACGGGGCCAGCACGGCGGAGGATGTCCACCACGCGCTGCTCCAGCTCCTCGCGAGGCAGGAACAGGTGGAGCGGATCCAGGTTGCCCTGCACGGCCACATCGGGGCCGAGGACGCGGCGGGCCTCGTCGATGGGCGTGCGCCAGTCCTGCCCGATGACGTCCGCGCCGGTGCGCTTGAGCAGCGGCAGGTGGTTGGACATGCCGGTGCCGAAGACGATGACGGGCACGCCCTTGGCCTGCACCTCCTTCACCATGCGCGTGAGGTACGGCAGACAGAAGCGCTCGTAGTCCCAGGGCGACAGCTCGCCGCCCCACGAGTCGAAGATCTGCACGATGCTCGCGCCCGCCTCCACCTGCATCAGCAGATAGGGGATGAGCGTATTCGTCAGCTTCTCGAAGAGGGTGTGGGCCAGCCTGGGCTGCTCGAAGAGGAGCCGCTTGATGAGGATGTAGCTCTTGGAGCCACCGCCCTCGACCATGTACGCGGCGAGGGTGAAGGGAGCGCCGGAGAAGCCGATGACGGGCACCGAGTCATTGAGGGCGCGCCGGGTGCGGCGGATGGCCTCGGCGACGAAGCCGGTGCCCTGGACGGGGTCGGGCACGGCGAGGCGCTCGATATCCGCGGCGGTGCGCACGGGGTTGGGGAAGTGAGGCCCCTTGTCCCCGAGCTCCAGTTCGATGCCCATGGCCTCCACGGGGATGAGGATGTCCGAGAAGATGATGGCGGCATCCACGCCCAGGCGGGTGATGGGCTGCACGGTCACCTCGGCGGCGAGGTCCGGGTTCTTGCACAGCTCGAGGAAGCCGATGTTGCCGCGGATGGCGCGGTACTCGGGCAGGTAGCGGCCGGCCTGGCGCATGAGCCACACCGGGGTGGTGTCGGTGGGCTGGCGGCGAGCGGCTCGGAGGAGGCGATCGTTCAAGGGGTGGGCTCCATGTGTGCCCCCTCTCGCTTGGGGAGCGGGCGGGAGGCGAGGGTTGTCAGGAGGAACCATCAGGGTCAACGCTCCTGTCAGGGGGCTGCGGAATGATCCGTCCGTTGGAAACGTATGCTTGACAGTGACGGTCGTGGTCGATACAAGGCCGCCCCGTCGCAACGCGGTGACGCAAGCGAGGGGCGGATAGCTCAGCGGTAGAGCGTCGCCCTTACAAGGCGAGGGTCACAGGTTCAATCCCTGTTCCGCCCAAGCAGCAGCTGTAGTAGGAGTGAAGAGCGGTGTCGTGGGGAGTTAGTTCAGTTGGTTAGAACGCCGGCCTGTCACGCCGGAGGCCACGGGTTCAAGTCCCGTACTCCTCGCCAAAAGAAGGGCCCGGAATCGCAAGGTTCCGGGCCCTTCGTCTTTTCTCACCCACCTTGTGGAGCTGGCCCCGGCGGAAGTCGATGTCCGGCCACTCCAGCGCGATGATCTCCCCGCTGAGCAGCCCACTTCAACAGCCGCTTGAACACCGTGAGGACGTTGTTCACCGTCTTGGTGGACAGGTCGCGTAGCTCCGCCTTGAGGTGCTGGAGGTCCTCGTTCGTCACCTCGTCGAGCCGCCGCTCGCCGAAGCGCGGCAGCAGGTAGAGCCGCAACGAGGACTCCTTGCTGGTGATGGTGCTGCTGGGCTTCTGCCGATTGGCCCTGGAGTCCCCGTCGATGAGCCTGGGGGCGAACTCCTTCAACGTCGGCACCTCCCTTTTCTTCTCCACGTCCACGACCCTGCGGCCCCGCGCGAGCAGCTCGGCCTGCCGCTGCTCACCCCACGCCTTCGCGCCCGACCAGGAGCCCACCGGCGCCTTCACGCGCTCGAGGTACGGCTCGCCATCGGGCCACTTGAACGTGATGTCCACCTCCCATCCGCTCTTGCCGCGCTTCTTGTACTCCCTGACCTTCACGCTCATCGACGGTCCACGGGGGTGGGGCGCATCCACTGGCTCAAGGGAGCTCGTCCCCGGCAGCTCGTCCGTGTTCACCCGGTACACCACCGCAGGGAGACCACCCGGAACGCCGAGGGGGCCGGCCTTCTAGAAGACGTCGCATTTGTGCTCGACTTTCAGCTTGCCCTTGGCATTGCCGGTGAAACGCAGACACCGATCATCGGTTTTGACGTCAATGCCTCCGACACCAAGGATGAAGCGATGCCTCGCCCACACGCGGGCCATTCCCTTGACGGTTTCCCCGCCCTTGGCCTCGACGCCGACGTACCGCCAGCCGGGGGTCTTGGTCTCCCCATCTCCCCTGCTGAACTTGGCGCTCGTCACCTTGCCCCCGGATGCACACCATTCGCCCACCACCCAGTAGGTGAAGAGAGTGTTGCCCGTCACCGCCTTGGCCTTGCCCTTGGCCTGTCCCTTCCAGCAGGCCTGGGCTCCGGCCTTGGCGTCGAGGGCCTCGATCTTTTCGACCTTCTCCTCTTCCACAGTCACCTCCGAGACCTCCATGCGGGTGTTGAAGTCGGCCTTCTCCTTGGCGTCGAGGGCCTCGAACGCCGCCTTCGGATCAGGGGCCTTGAGGACCTTCGAGACCGGATCCGCCGCGTCTGCCGGCTCGGGGGCGGGCTGGGCATTCGCACCCTCGTAGGCAGACACAGACACCAGTAAGGCTAACAACACGCTGGAAGTGCATTGGGCTCTCATGATGACTCCCGTCTTGAGAGGCGTGGCAATGTGTTGCAGGCATGCCAATCATCCGGCGTTCGTGGAGCATTTCCACGCGCCATCCCCCTCATCAATCGCAGGGTGAGCACCCTCGTGCATGCCGACACCCTCCAGGCCCGGTGCTACCCACTCGCTCGTGGAGGACTCCAGTCGTACCCGGACCTTCGGGCGCTTGATCAGCAGCACGCTCAATCCGTCTCGTCGCGTGCGCTCGTGCCTGAAGGGGATTGTGGTCAATCCCTGGTGCTCCCGAATCGCTCGTACCCCTTCCGCTTGCGGCACTTGCATCGCTGGCCCAGTGGATGCGACGCATCTCCCGCGCCATCGACTTGGTGCGATTCGTTCTGCTCGAGGTGGCGAGTATGTGGACATCCACTTCCAGAACAGGACGGTCCTCAACGTCACCGTCTGGCGCGGCTTCGATTTGTGGAAGTTCAAGGAGCAGGGCTGGGCGCACCGACCCTCGCTGTGTGTAGGCATGCAGAACCCCTGGGTCGGCGAGGCCCAGCGCCTGCTCAAGGACAAGGGTCTTGATGTTTCAGTCGACAACGACTGGAGGACCCAGACGGACAAGGCGGTACGTCAGTTTCAGACCTCCCGCCAACTCACGGTGGACGGGTGGATCGGCCCGGAGACCTGGAAGGCCCTGCTGAGCTGACAGGGCCAATGCCTTCCACCCATCCTCGCTCCGGTCTCTAATAGGTACCTTCCTTCGGGCGAGGGCGATGGCCACGGCGCTTCGCGAGCACCGCCATCACCAGCAGTCCCGCCAGGGGGAGCGCGTCCGACGGCAGCGCCCCGCAGCCAACCTCGTTGGGATGGAGGTGGACTTCCGGAGGCTGCTCGTCGCCGCCGGGCCCCAGGTCACCCGCGTCCGGTGCACTGCCCCCATCCGGTGCGCCGCCCGCGTCCGGCTCCTGTGGACATGGGTTCGGCCCCGCGGAACGCGAGGTGTCGGGTTCGTCCGGAGGGGTCGCGCCAGGCAGGGGGAGCGCCCAGAGCTCGCGGCTCACCGAATCACCCGCGGTGAAGTAGAGGGTGTTGCCGGCGCGCACGAAGTCACCGGGATTGGAGGACTCGGCACCCGGGAAGACATCGGCCACCAGCGCGGTGCCCTCGACGGTCCCGTCGGACATCCACAGCTCGGTGCCCGTATCGGGGGCCGTGGCGCTGAACAGGAATCCTCCCGACTCCAAGGGATGGAGACGCTGCCAGGGCACGCCCCAGCCCGTCCCCGGCACCAGCTCCTTGAAGAGCCGGGTGGTCTCCGCGGTGCCCTCGCTCCGCCACAGCTCCATGCCGGTGCTCTTCTCGAGGGCGGTGAAATACAGCGCGCCATCGAGGACGATCGGGCAGTTCATGCCCGAGTCCTCCGGGCCCGGGTTGATGTCCTTGACGAGCCAGGTGCCCTCGGGCGTGCCGTCCGAGCGCCACAGCTCGCTGCCCGTGCCCTCCTGGTAGGCGGAGAAATAGAGCGCCCCGCCCATGGACGTGACACACGAGATGACCGAGTGCCCGGGGCCGGGGTTGATGTCCGTCACCCGCCGGGTGCCCTCGAGGCTGCCGTCCGAGCGCCACAGCTCGGTGCCCGTGCTCTCCTGGTAGGCCATGAAATAGAGCACCCCGTCCACCACCTTGAGTTGGGAGACGTCCCGCCACAAGGGAGGGCCCGCGATGCGCCAGGTGCCCTCGGGAGTGCCATCCGAGCGCCACAGCTCACTCTGCCCGAAGTTGCCATTCGCGGCGAAGTAGATGACCCCGTCCATGGCAACAAACGTGGAGGAGGCCTGGTTGGCGACGCGGATGTAGAGGTCGCGGATGAACGAGGTGCCCTCGGGGGTGCCGTCCGAGCGCCACAGCCCCTCCAGGTTGGTCGAGGAGGAATCGCCGCCCTTCGCTCTGAAGTAGACGACGTCCCCAACGTTCTTCAGGCCGGTGGGAGACGAGTCCGAGTATTCGTAGCCATGGGGGCTTTCTGAAGAGGGGGGCCGGCCGGGGTTGATGTCCTTGACGAGACAGGTGCCCTCGGGGGAGCCATCCGAGCGCCACAGTTCCTGGCCGAGGACGTGGATGTTTCCATCGGACGCCCGGCCCAGGGTCCGGGCGTTGAAGAGGAGCACCCCATCCAGCGCGGCCAGGTGTTGAGGATTGGAGGACTCCGGGCCCGGAAAGACGTCGCGCACGCGCCGCGTCCCCGCGGGAGTGCCGTCCGTCGTCCACAGCTCTCGTTGCCCCTCTGTCGTGGCGGCGAAGAACAGCTTTCCCCCCACGGCGGTGAGCTCGCGGGGATTGGAGCGCGGCTCACCGGGGTCCAACTTGAGAGGGGGGCCAAACCGAGAACTCTCGCCGAGCGCCCGGGTCGTATCGTTCGAGGGAGACGGCGCGACCCAGCCAACGGACAGCGAGAGGAACAGCCCGAGCACGCCTGCTCGGTAGATAAAGGGAGGACGCATGAGAACTCCTCTCACAACCCGCGTCCGGCCCCGCAGTTGGGCAAATGCTAACACGGTCGCCAACTGCTCGCCCAAGAAACTCCACCTCCCGCGCGAGCGCTCCGGCCTCTACCGTTCCCAGGTCAGCCGCACCCGCGTGCCATGGGGCTCCAATGTGTCGATGGCGATTCCCCACGAGAACCGTCGGGCGAGCCGCTCCACCAGGGAGAGTCCAATGCCAAAGCCCTCCTGCCCCGGCTCGACCGAGCCGAAGCCGACGCCGGTGTCGGAGAGGGTCCACGCCGTGGGCTCGATGCCGATGACGATGCGCCCCTCGCTCGTGTAGGCGAGGGCGTTCTTGAGGAGGTTTCCCAGCATCACCCGGGCCACGGGCGCTGGGAGGGGGGCCAGGACTTCCCCCTCGGACTCGATGGAGAGCTCGACGCCGTCGCTCTGGCGCAGGTGCTCGTACAGCGCGACCAGCTCACGTGAGACTCGGAGCAGCTCGCAGCGCTCCTCGGAGCGGCGCTCCCGCGCCAACCAGAGGATGCCCTCCGTCAGCAGGCCCATCTGGTTCACGGCCTGGCGAAGGCGGCGGAACGTCTCCGCGTCTCGTGGTGGGTCGAGCTCCAGAATCTCCACCGCCCCCTGGGCCACGGCCAGGGGCGTGCGCAGCTCGTGGCTCGCGTCGCGGTTGAACCGCCGCTCGCGCTCCAGCAACTCCTGGATACGCTCGTCCCGCGTTCGCAGCGCGTCGAGCAGCGCGCGCACCTCGGCCACTCCGCCATCGTCCTCGGGGAGCGCTCCGTCCTCTTCCCGCAGCCGTTCCACGAGTTGCTCCAGCGGCCGACCGAGGCGGCGGGCCACGACGTGGCCGAGCAGCGCGGCGGCCAGCAGCGCCAGCAGCGCGCTGGTGAGGAGCAGGCCGGCCGTCCGCCGGAGCTGGGACGTAGTGCTCGTCAGTGCGGACACGTCGAACGCGACATACCGGGGGTTCCCGTTCGCCTCGCCAGGGCGCACCGCGACGTGGAAGTGTCCGTGGCCCTTGGTGGGAACCTCGTATTCGCCCTGGGACGCATCCTCCGCCAGCCGCTCTCTCAGCCAGGGAGGCAGCGAGGCATGGCCGGAATACGTGGTGATTCCCGGCATAGGCCCCGGCTCGGGCCGGTCCGCCTCGGCGGCGACGAGCCGGTTGAAGATGACGTCCTCGAGGTCATAGCTGAAGAGCGTGAAGAACGCGCCCATGAGCAGCAGCGCGAACGCCGCGGAGAGCCACATGGAGCGGAGCAGGAGCTCACGGACCGGTCTGGCACCTGCGCGCATCCAGGCTGTACCCCTCGTTTCGCCGCGTGGTGATGGCATGGTCGATTCCCAGCCCGGCGAGCGCCTTCCGCAGGGCGTAGACGTGGGTGCGTAGCGCGCTCGAGTCCGGCACGTCCTCACCCCAGAGCCGCTCCGCCAGCGTCTCCGTGGAGACGGCGGCGGGCGCGGCCTCCATCAGGAGCCGCAGGATGAGGGCCTCGGTGCGATGGAGCCGGACGGTGCGCTCGCCCCAGCGCAGCTGTCCGCTCTCGGGCTCCAGTGCGAGTCCTCCCAAGGTCAGTCGCCGCCCGCTCGGGGGAATGGGCCGGCGTGCCAGCGCGTCCAGGCGCCAGCGCAGCTCCCGGAGCGAGAACGGCTTGACGAGGTAGTCATCCGCGCCCGCCTGGAAGCCCTCTTGCTTGTCCTCGAGCGTGTCCCGGGCCGTCAGCATGAGGATGGGAACGAGCCGTGGTGCGAGCTGCCGGTAACGCTCGCACACCTCGATGCCGCTCATGCCGGGCAGCATCAGGTCGAGCACGATGACGTCGTAGGCGTTGGCCAGTGCGAGCGCGAGCCCCTGGGGGCCGGTGGCCGCGAAGTCCAGGAGGAAGTCCGGCTCCAGGAACCGGGCGATGTTGGCCTGGAGGTCACGATTGTCCTCGACGATGAGCACGCGCATGGAGGGAGCGGAGGATGGTACCAGCGGCCGTGTCAAACGAGTGTCAACGCGTGATTGACACGGGTTTGACCTGTGCGCTGGCAGTGTGGGTGCCCTCTCTCGAGGAGGAGTACCGCGATGACGCGCTTCCTGTTGCTGGGTCTCTGGCTCCTGTCCACTTCCGTGGCCCATGCCGCCCGCCCCCCCGTGCCGATGGAGGTCCAGGCAGAGGATGGGGAACGAATTCCCGTCCTGGTGCTGGAACCGGAAGGGGACGCCGCGAATCCGCCCGTGGCCGTCCTCCTGCACGGCCTCACCCGAAACAAGGAGGACTGGCTGTCCGATACCGCTCCCACGTATGGCGGGGCGCTGACGGAGCACCTGTTGCGCTCCGGCTACCGGGTCTACCTCATGGACGCGAGGCGGCACGGGGCACGGGCGACTCCCGACGCGCGGCCCGGCAACCTCGCGAAGCGGGCGCACAGCGGGGACACCGCGCCCTATCAGGCGATGATCGTGGACACCGTGCGCGATGCGCGGGCGCTCCTCGCGCGGGTGCTGGCCAAGGGCAGGCCACCGCGGGTGCTCGTCGCGGGTTACAGCATGGGCGCCCAGGTGGGGCTCCTGCTGGCCTCACGCGAGCCACGAGTCACGCATCTGGTGACGATGGTGCCACCGCACGTCGACCCCGTGCTGGGCGACGCCGCGCCAGTGAACCGGATGGGCGGGATTCATCAGTCCTGGCTGCTGCTGACCGCGACGCGCGACCCGTTCTCCACGGCGGAGAACAGCCAGGCGCTGTTCGAGGCCGCGCCTTCCAAGCACAAGGCGCGCAAGGCCTTCGACAGTGGGCACGCCTTGCCGCGCGAGTACCTCGACGAGGTGCGCCGCTGGTTGAGCGAGACGCGATAGCCCCCACCTGGCATGCAGGCAGAAGCCCTCCAGGCCCTTCGTCTTTTCAGGCGCGCAGCAGCCGCGCGGCGATCGGCAGGTGATCGGAGGGCTCGGTCTCCGACGGCATCGGCGTCCGGTCGTCCAGCTCCGGCAACCGGACCGGCTGCGCTCGCAGCGCGCGCGAGTGGAAGAGGAAGTCGATCGCCTTGGGCCTGCCGTTCGCGTTGCAGGTCGGCTGGTGCCGCCCCTCGTAGGCATCGAGCAGCCCGGCCTCCGCGAACGCTCGGACCAGCGGCTCCCCGGGCTGCGCGTTGAAGTCGCCGCACACGACCCACAGGGCCTCCGGCTCCCTCCGGACCAGCTCCTCGAGCAGCTCGGCCGCCTCCTGCATCCCCTGGTGCTGCTCCACGGGCCTGTCCGGCCGATCCCAGCGCAGGTGCGTGCACGCCATGCGCAGCCGGTCCCCTCCGACGTCGAAGTCCACGACCAGCGCCAGGTGCCCGGAGATGCGCCCGTCCTCCAGCCGGTCCTTGAAGTAATGGGCCCGGTGGCCCAGGCAATGCCCCAGGCGGTGGAACACCGCGCAGCCATCGGGCCGGCCCTGCTGCTTCAAAGCCAGCACGCCCGCGTACCCGCGCGGCTCCAGCGCCCTCTTGAGCGCGGCGAAGCTGGCGGGCTCCACCTCCTGCAGGCAGACGATGTCCGCATCCAACCCCACGATCCGGCCGGCCAGCGCCTCCTGGCGCCTCCGCGGCCGAAGGAGGTCCGCGGGCGTGTGCGGGAACCACTCGGGCTTGACGTAGGCGTCCGCCAGGATGTTGTACGAGGCAATTCGCAGATCCACCGTCATCGGCGGAAGTATAGGCGGACTGAGCGGCTGGGAGTTGTCAGCGGTGGCTGAGCCAGCGCGGCCCGCCACCCAGCCCGAGCTGGGCGCGCGCATCCTCGTCCCGTCCAGAGGGGGCGGCGAGCCGTTACGAGCGTGCTCTTCGGAAAGGTCGTACGCACCATGGGCGAGGGAACCGGCTTCGCTCCGTGCGCCCTGCTGTCACAAGCCTTTTGGGACAATGCTACCCGTCAGCAACCCAGGAAAGGTTTCTCCGGCGGGCCTTCGCGACGAGCAATGTAGGCGCAGGCTCAATTCAGCAGTCGAGCCGAACGAGGATGACCTTCTCACGGCCAAGGGCCTGCGCTGCACCCTGGAGGGGGGTTATGTAGACCGTGGACCGGTCCGCCGATAGCTCAACGCTTCGCGCCCAGATGGGCTCGCCCTGCTTGTGTGAGACGACGAAGGAGCAGGCCTGGCGCCGCTGATGCTCCACCTCATTCGGATTGGCAGGATCCTTGGACCCGGTCCCCCCCATGGCGACCTCCCCCGTATCGTGTAATGGCTCCACGCCAGCATTACCAGAGCCGCCAAATGCCGCCTCGTTCCTTGTAATGTAGTTCTTGCATTTGGAGTCGAACATCACTGACTCCCAGTCGTTGAGCACCGTAGTCCTGGTTTCGTCACAGGAAAGAGCAATGGCGACACCGGTCTTGTCGATAGAGACGACTCTGCCCTTCTGTACTCCGGTCGAGGTTCGAACGGAGTCGGCCCACGCCGCACCAACTGGTGCCAGAGTGCCGAGCCAGAACAAACAGGCGCTAAGGATACGTCGTCTGGAGAATCTTGATGGTGTCATTGCTCACCCAGAAGAGGATGGGACGGAAGTCATCCTCCCGTCCGGGGGTTGCATTCTCTGCATCGGAGTGCGGGGTGAAGACGACCATGAAGTCGTCCCCTGAGAACAAGAGACGGGTTTGCTCGTTGGCAATTCGAAGTTCCTGAGCTACTGACACATTCAGACCATCGAGAGCCACGATGCGGGGAAGCATGCTCGTCTTGTCGTACATATCGCGGCGCGCAGAGAGGTATCCTGTCCAGAACGCAAGCCATCCAGAGGCAGCGATGATTACCAGGATGCTGATATAGGCGAGCAGCTTCCGCAGAGTGCTTTTCTTGGAGGAGCCGACGCCAAAAAAGGCGACGATTCCAAGTGAAGCCACGTACGGAAGAAGCAGCAAGGGCTGCTCCACGACGGTCGTGAGTCCACGGATGATGAAGTGGGTGGGAGGCAGATCTAGAGACTGGTACCGGACGCCGAACGTTCCGTAATAGGCGCGCGTCGATACAAGTCCAACCAACAGGACCAGCAGTCCGATGAGAAGCAACTCTTCCTTGATGACCCCTGCCGCAACCTCCTTGGCGGAGGGCTCAGTGGGAACCTGCACAGGGGCGGAAGGTGGCGCTGGCTGGTGGCCAGTTACCGGAGTCGTTGCCTGACTAGCTTGCTCAGCAGAGACTTTGATTTCCGACTCGGGCTGCTCCATCTGGAGCCCTCCTCGGCATGCAAGGTGCCACGCAAATGTCAGGTTGGCAGCATCCAACCCAGCAACATCGTTCTGGATGTATTACTCAGACAAACCTTCATGGGAGGTCAGAAACATCCCTGTCTTCAGGTGCTCACAATGCAGAGTAATTACGTGCGTCGGAATTTTGTTCAATCATTTCGTGTCTGCTCGGTTGGTCTGTAAGTCCTCGCCCAAGGCCGTGGTGACGTAACCCACAGGCCCGAGGCGCTCCTGCTCCGCCTCGACGAGGCCGCCCTCCTCCTCGGCGAACCAGCGCGGTACCAGCGCCTTGCCAAATGGTGAAGGACTGCGAGACGTGGGAGTAAGCAGCGCCGCGCCGCGCGCCCCGTAGCGGCACAGCCGTTCCAGCCCCTGCCTGTCGTTGGCAGGGCCTTGCTTCAGGAACCTGGCGCGTGTCCCGCTCCACGTACCGGCGCAGGCCTTGGCCCAGCGAGCAAGCCTTTGCCACATGGGTCGCTCCACCGACGACCTTCCCGACCCGGGTGATGTCTCACGCGTATCCGTTGGCGCCCTGGAAACCGGACCCATAGCTTTGACGATGAGCGCGTCGGTCCACGCGCAACCCTCGTTCGCCAGCCCATGCCTGGCGCGCCGGGAGGGCAAAGGGGAGTCCTCTCCTCGGGCCGTGGGTCCACATCGCACTCGCTTCTCGAGCGGGCGACGAGCGCATGGGGCTTCTCGCGCCGCGAGAGGTGGGCGATGACCCTCAAGAAGAACTTGAAGAAGCGCGTCCGCGCACGTCAGGAGAAGACGGGCGAGTCCTACACGACCGCGCGGATGCACGTGCTGAACCAGGAACAGGCCAGGGGACCGAAGGTGAGCCAGGTGTCACTCCGAGAGGTGACTCCGCTGGTCGACGAGGTGGGGCTGATGGGCCAGGCGTTCCTCATGCCACGCACTCCCGAGTCGCTCGCCCGGCCGGCCCTGAAGCTCCTGTGCGAGTTGCTCCTGTCCACCAGGGACGAGCCCGCCACGCAGCGGATGCGCGCGGTGCTCCTGGGCGGCGAGCCGGACACGCCGGACTTCGCATCCCTCTCCCGGGAATGGGTACAGACGCAAGTGTTCCTGCGAAACCTACGGCTCGGCATGCGGGGCCCCAGCCGGAGCGGGCGCCTCCTCTCGTTCGAGCTGCGAGCAGACGGCGTACCCGTCACGATGGTGGTGGCGCTCGTGCCGTCACTGGGAGAGGCGCCGAAGCTGCTGCTCGGCACGGCCGAGGACTTCCTGCATGCCGAGCAGGCCCTGGGCAACCCGGCCTTGCTGGGCGGGTCATTCTTCTTCCAGAACGTGTGGTAGGCGTCAGGGACAGACTCGACCTCGAGCAGGGTCCCTCCCGCTTCCAGGTCATCTCCTCCGGCCGGCGTCGGGAACTGCCGGGGCATCATCGCCCAGCGCAGCAGCGACGCCCACGTCCGCGTCTATGTCTGGTTCCGTGTGCCCGAAGGGAGGGCGCGAGGGCCCAGCGCGGCGATGCACGCCTCGCGCACACGCCAGATCCACTCAACTCCGCAACCCGAGCGCGAGGAAGCCCTGGGCCAGAGGCTCGTGCTCCGAGAGCGGGAAGTCGGGGAGCGTCAACAGGGGGATGAGGGACGTCCGCATGGACGTCAAGATACGACCCGAGCCGCTCAGGGGGCCTCTTTCTTGCGCGGGCGCACACGCGGCTCCACCGAGGTGAACCGCAGCTCACCGAGATCCAGCTCGCGGCCCGGCTTGAGCGCGATCTTCCTGCGCACGGAGGGCAAGCCGGGCACCTGGGCGATCATCGTGTCGAACCCCGGCAACCCGTCGACCGAAAACCGGCCGTCGACAGTGGTCAGCTCGAGGTTGGACTTCTCGGGGCAATGGATCTTCGCGTTCCGCCGCGCCTCGAACCTGAGCTCGAGCTTCGTGACGGGCTTTCCGTCGGGACCGAGCGCGCGGCCCGTCAACCGCGCGGTGGGCGGGAGGCGCAGCTCAATGGCGGGGCCGCCCGCCGAGACCTCGGCCTTCTGGCTGGCCATGCACTGCGCGAGCGCCTCCACGACGATCGGGCCGGCGACTGGGACGAAGCCATCGAAGGCACCCTGCGCGTCGGCGTCGAAGCCCTTCCCGTAGCCCTCGAGGTTGAAACCGTCGGGGATGGGCTCGAAGAGCCGGGCGTAGGCCTCCTTCGACCTTTCCCAACCGCCCTCCGGACGAGGCGACACCTTCACGCGGGGAGACAACGCCACGACGATCCGGGCCTTGGGAACCGGCCGCCCGTCCGCGTCCACCACCCGTCCGCCGAAGCGGAACCGGGTGAAGAGGGGAACACTCACTTCCCGCGCACCGGCCTGGACCTCGACCGCCGGCGAGGGAACGCCATCGAAGCCGTCCGCGACAATGGCCCAGGCCCCCTCGCGCAGGCCCCAGAACTCGAAGGTGCCGTCGGGCTGTGACAGCCGGGAGCGCTCGGCGTAGGCGGTGTGCCCGGACCTCGTCTCCACCAGGGCCCGGTAGCCCCCCTCGACCTCGACCTTGGGAACCGCGTACACCCGGGCCTCGGCGACTCCCCTCCCCTTCTCGTCGACGACCTTTCCGCTGATCGACAGGCCGGTGGGAAAGACAATGGTCGCGGTCTCGTCGGTGGACTCCGGCCAGACGGAGGCGGAGCCGAGCGCCGGGTGCTCGGCCTGGACGTCCCTCACCTCGCCGACCTTCTCGAAGGTGACCCAGCCCTCGGCGTCGGGGTGGCGCAGCGGCGCCGAGCTGCGCTGGCTGGTACCACAGAGCATGCTGGGTGCGTACAAGCGCACCTCGGTCTCGAGCGGCGCCGGCTTGTCCCCAACGAGGACGCGGACCCTCAGCGTGTGCTCGGGGACCTTCGCCGAGTCGCCGTAAGGCCAGGGCGCCGCAGCGGATGCGAGCGCGAGGAGGGTGGCCGCCAGGGGCAGGAGCATGGCGACACACCAGCGCAGCCGCCTGGCGCTGTCAACGCGGCGGGCGACACCTCCCAGTCAGCGCCCGAGCTCGACGTCTTCGAGGACTCCGAGCGCGTCGGGGACCAGGGGGCCACCGAGTAGCAGGCGCTGACCCGGCTTCATCGAGGCGGGTGCCAGCTCCGTCGCGGTCTGGAGTAGTGTTCCTTCAGTGGAACCACTCGACACCCTTCGTCTGATTCTCGCCGGCCTGCTCTTCGGGCTGGGTCTGCTGGGCTTCTTCAAGGCTCCCCTGGGCTCCCTCTGGAAGCCCGCCGTGGCCGCGACCGAGTGGGGCCACGTGCTGGCCGGCCTTCCGCTCCTCTTGTTGCTGCTGCCCGGTGGAACGGGTTTCGGCGCTCGGCTCACGTGGGTCCTGGCCACGCTCGCCGTGCTTCTCCTGCTCTCCTCCCTGCTCCGGGCCCTCCGGTACGTGAAAGAGCTGGAGGCGCACTTCGCGAAGACCTTCGGACCCGTCCAGCCCCGTGCGCTCCCCGGTGCTCCCGCGCGGACCGCGCCCCTGGTCCTGGGTGATCTGCTCTCGGTCTCCACCCCCAGGGTGACCCCCACCCGGCACACCTACCGGGAGGTCGACGGCCATGCCCTGCAACTGGACTTGTACCGCAGCGCCGAGGCGCCCCGGCCCCTGCCGCTCGTCGTGGTCATCCACGGGGGCTCCTGGAACAGCGGGGACAGCACCCAGCTCGACTGGCTGAACAGCTATCTCGCCGCCCGAGGCCACGCGGTCGCGGCGATCAACTACCGGCTCGCGCCCCGTCACACCTTCCCGGCCCAGCGCGATGACGTGCTCGCCGCGCTGGACTGGCTGCGAGAGAACGCCTCCCAGCTGGAGCTGGATGCTTCCCGCATCGCCATCCTCGGGCGCTCCGCTGGTGGCCAGCTGGCACTGCTCGCCGCCTACACGGCTCGAGATCCGGCGATCCGCGCGGTCGTCGCCCTGTATGCGCCCACGGATCTCAACTGGGGTTGGGCCAACCCCACCAACCCCCGGGTGATGGACAGCCCCAAGACCCTGAGCGAGTACCTCGGCGGAACGCCTGCACAAGTCCAGGAGCGCTTCGATGCCGCGTCGCCCATCGACTTCGTGCTCCCCAATTCGCCTGCCACCCTGTTGGTTCATGGGACCCGGGACGAGCTGGTCCTCGCGGAACAGAGCCGGCGTCTGGCCAGGCGCCTGAATCAGGCCAACGTCCCCCACCTGCAGCTCGAGCTCCCCTGGGCCACCCACGGCTGTGATGCCAACCCCGCGGGACCGGGAGGACAGATCACCACCTGGGCCGTGGAGCGGTTCCTCGCCGCCGCCTTTCAGGACACTCCCAAGCGCCCCGCCTGATAGAACGCCTCTCAGTCGGAGGCAAAGACACATGAGACGCCGAGTCGCGCCGTCATTCATCGCGATCCTGATGCTGCTGGGTTGTGGTTCGAGCACGCCGAACACGGGCGACTCATCGCCCGAGGACGCGGGCACCCAGACGCCCACCCTTCCCACCAAGAGCGCCAAGCGGGGAATCGCCTTCGACCTCGCGACTCCGGAGGACCTCGCCGCCCTCTCTCCAGGGGTGAGCTGGTGGTACAACTGGAGCCCGCAGCCCCACCGGAATGTGCCCTCGGATCATCAGTCCCGTTACGGCATGGACTTCATCCCCATGCTGTGGAACGGAAACTTCAACGCCGAGAGCATCGAGGCGTTCCTCAAGGCCCATCCCGACATCAAGTACCTGCTGCTCCTCAACGAGCCCAACCTCACGGACCAGGCCAACATGTCGCCCCAGGACGCGGCGCGGCTGTGGCCCAGGTACGAGAGCGTCGCCGCGAATACGGGGGTCAAGCTGGTCGGCCCCGGGATGAACTGGGGAACCTATCCGGGCTACTCGGATCCGGTCGTCTGGCTCGATGCGTTCTACGCGGCCTACCGCGCGGCCAACGGGAACCGTGACCCGCGCATCGATTACCTCGCGTTCCACTGGTACGACTACGGGCTCGCGGGCCAGCTGGACCGGCTCAAGAAGTACGGCAAGCAGTTCTGGGTCACGGAATTCGCCAACTGCCACAGCCAGAAGGATGGCGCGCAGATCGACTCGGTCGCCAAGCAGAAGGCCCAGATGACGGAGATGGTGGCGGTCTGCGAGAGCCGTGAGGATGTGTTCCGCTACGCCTGGTTCACGGGGCGGTGGACGAACGATCCGTGCTTCGCCAGCCTTCTGGGCGCTCCGGGAACAGTGACGGAGCTGGGCGCCCATTACCTCTCCCTGCCCTTCCGCTGACACGCGGCGAGGGCCCGGCCACCATCAGGCTCAGGCCACCCGCTCCACGGAGAAGCCGGACATGACTCGAGCCCTCCCACACCGGGCTTTATTACTTGCCACGCTTCTACTGGCCGCGTGCGCCACCTCCGCACCTGTCTCGCACGCAGGGGAGAGGACGAAGCCTGACGACACCACTGCCTGCGACGACGCGGACGCCGACCAGTGCGTCGTACTCGCCTGTGACGAAGGCGAATGCGCCTTCTTCGATTGTGCGGACGTGGACCCTGAGGCACTCGCGCACGTGCCCCTGGCGCATGACGCGGAGCTGGCGCAGTTCTATCGCCTTCCCTTCCGCCCCCCTGGGACTCAGCGCAATTGGAGACGCGCGGGGCTTCGGGAGGACGCCCGACCCCGGCTGACCTTCCACTTCCGCTATCGCCAGGGATTCCTACCCGCCTTTCCCCGGCTCGAAGGCAAGCTGCTCAAGCATCACCTCTTTCCCCAAGCGCGGGAGTTCAGGGATTGGTTCAATCAATGTGGCATCAACATCCACCAGTGGACCATGGTCCTCCCCGAGCACGTGCATCTGCGCATCCACAGCGGCGCGAATGGCGGATCATGGAACGCGGCATGGCGGCAGTTCTACGAGGCCAATCGGTACCGCCGGGTGCCGCCGGAGGAGCTGCTTCGCAAGGCTTTTGAGCTGGCCTTGCGCTTCGACATTGCCGGTCCCGTCAGGCCCTACTCCGCTCCAGTGTCTCCGCCTGGACCCCAGCTTCTCGCTCCTTGACAGCCAGGAAGCAGACACGAACGTATGAAGTTCTACGCGCTCACCAGAGACCCATCGCCGCGTAATACGGGCAACCTGAACGCCTCGCACGCGTGGAAGCTGCCCGGTGTGGAGCCCTGCCCGGCCTGTCATCTGCAGCCAGAGATGCATACATTTGCTCAATACCCGTGCGTGGACCTTTCGGGGCTGCCACCCGAAGAGCTGAAGAAGTTGTCCAGTGCCTGGCCCGTCCCACACGAGGAATTCATCCGGCGGCGCGAGCTCGTGCGTCCACTGGCACCTCCTGGCGCCGTGCTGCAACCAGGAGCGGTGTTCGGCCCACTCCAGGGAACAGGCCTGGGCTACTTCGGCCAGCTCTTCATGCAAAACGCCATGTCCCTCTGCATGCGCCGCGAGGCCTTGGAGCGATTGCAGGATGCGGGCATCCGCGGCCTCCGTGGCTGCCCCACCCAGGTGCGCTTCCGCACCAAACAGGCACCCGAGCTGCGGGACATCCAGCTCGAGTCCCACGGGCAGCTCCACCCAGGCTGCCTGCCGCCCGAGCAGCCCCGGTGTCCCGTGTGCAATGTCGACAAGGGTTTCATGCTCCCGGACCCCTACTGGCTCGACGCCACACGGATTCCAGAGCACGTGGACATCTTCCGCCTGGGCGAGGTCTCGGGAATCATCGTCGCCAACGAGCGACTGGTGGACGCGGTGCACCGCCTGGAGCTGGATGGGGTCGTCTTCCAGGAGGTGGAGGCTCGCTGAGCCGCGTGGGCGGCACCTGCGCCCCCGACGACCAGCCCCGCACACCTCAAGGGATCCTTGCTCGGGAAGAACCCCTCTTCCGTCCTGGACGCACAACACCCGGTGGTGCACCACCGTGCGTCCACAAAACTCAGGGTAGGATCACTGTTCCACATGGTCCGGTACACCCCCTGCATCTTGAGGTCTGGTAGGACAGCATCGGGTCGCGCCGAAACAGGAACCTCAGCGAGTCCTTTTCTGAGCAGGACGGTCCCATTCGATGCCGAGTTCCAGCAGTGCCAGCTGGAACCGAGTCTGCCATTGTCCACCGTGAATCAGCCGTCGCGAGGCGAATCCCCCGCTGAGGCCGTCATTGAGATCGCTGGCGCTCTCGGCCTCCTCGCCCCGAAGCTTCTGCTCGAGATTCGCATGCCGATAAATGAAAGCCGCGTTGCCAGTATCAGAAAACTCGACCACCACGTAGCTCTCGAACCACAGACAGAATGCACTCACCCGCCCCTTTGAAAGCCTCCTGGCTCTCCTGAAAGCGGCCTGCTGCTCTGGCGGAAGTGTCGCGACCTTTCGGAACAACTCGTCGTACGTCATCGAGTCAAGCCAGCACGTCGTCCTCCGGATGGAACCAAGATAGCGCAGCCAGAATCTACGTCGATCCTGCTCCCTCATCGCACGCTCAAAGAAGAACTCAAGATCCTGCTGAATGAGAGCGGCCAAGAAGTCATCGAAAGCCTCTTTGGCGCGCTGTCGGACCTGGGTCCATGCCTCGGTCAAGGTCTTGAGACGGGGATCGCCAAAAACACTATCCCTAGACACGAGGCGCTCCTCAAGACGCCCGCGGACTCCCGCGCTGATCTGCCCACGCGCCCGGCAGTCCAGCGCCGCCGCCACCACGGCCACGCGGGCCACCAATGGAACGGAGGACACAGTCCCTTCCGTGGCCACGTGCGGCAACCATGCCCGTCCGCGTGAGTCGTCCAGGAGAAACGCCAAGCTCTCGGAGACATCCCAACGCGCCTGAACTCTTCGGAGGAGGTACTCCGCCACGACGTGGCCTGCATAGGCGGTGTTTGGCTTCACCCCCGCGCCTCGCAGCGTCTCAATTACCTCAAGCAAAGGCCGGTCCTTCCAATGCGTAGCGAGAAGCCCTGGACCCTCTCGACCGAGCACCCCCTCGATTGATAGGGGCAAGTTCCCCCGTAATGAGCGAGAGTCCGTCGGACACCTGCCCGCGAGCCGCGCCCATGCAACCTGTTGCGAGCCATCCTCGTACAGGCTCCAGTCACGAAGTCGCTGGCGTACCAACCGAGGCCAACTCTCGGGATTCTGCGTGAGGAACCATTCCATACGCTCCAACCCCACCTCGCGCCACAGACCAGGCATCGCCCTCAACTCACGACGCGACAGGCTGGCGAGATTGCGTGCGTCCAGCTTGCCGAGAACGGCTTGGACGTCGAGCGTCTGGCGCGCTCGGAAAATGCGATCCGGCTCCCGGTCGTCGGCCCTCTGATGAGCGGATTCCACGCGTGCGGAGAGTTGTCGCATCCCGGTTACGACCTGCTCATGGAATGTGTCGAGCCCAGCCAGAAAGAGTCGCTGCCGGTCAGAAGTCTCCTTGAGCCACGAATCCAGGCCCATGACGCCTCCTACAAACGCAAGTCGCCGCGGACCCGGATGACGAGCCGGCGATTGGATGGGTCACTGCCAGTCGTTCCGGAACGCGGTGCCGTCTGGCCCCGCCCCGAAACGACGAAGTTCGCATCCAGACAGTCCAATTCGTAGCCTGCATCCCTGAGCTGACTGCGTATCGTGAAGAACACCTCCTGCGCACGGGCAGCGCTGGCGCGGACGTTGTTCTCGAAGCTGACCTGTGCAACCCCGTTGCGGACACCACATTCTCCACTCGTACCGAGGAATGGGCGGTCGTCCGTGTGCCCTTCCAGAATGATGCTGGGCTCCGCACCAGCGTCCCTCATGCCGTCTACGGCCTCGCAGACCCGGTGGATGAGAGGAATGGCGCCTCGCTCGAACTGCTCCACGTAGGCAAGGGGCGTGCGGCACTGGCCAAGTCCGAATTGCAGGTTCTTGAACTCGATTTCCAACGCATTCACTCCACCATCCAACCCGCTAAGCGCGATGAATCCTCCATCGAGCGTGGCATCCAGCGAGATCAGGTCTTCTCGTAAGGCCAGGAGTGAGGCCTGGACACCTTCCTTCTGTGAATCCACCTTTCCAATGGCCGCTTCCTTCTCCAGGATGGCGGCTTCCCGCTGCTTACGCGCCTCAAGAATGAAGATGACCGCTAACAGCAGGAACACCACCGCGACACCGGCCATGAGATCCGCAAGAGACCGGTCGCTCCCCTCTCCTGACGAACTCACGTATGCCTCACCCGTGGCTGTAGGGTCTGCTTGAGCTCTTTCACCGCATCGGTAAGCTCCTCTACTCCTTGGACAAATTCACCCGATGTCCGATCCACCACCGAGTCGAGCCGCTCTATGACTGTTGCCCACTGGCTGCTCAACACCTGTGCTTGGCGATTTATTGATTCCTCGTAGGTGCGGGTCAACCCATTGAGGACGGGGCTGACCTGGTCGAGGGCCTGACGCTGGGCACTGAGCAGATGCTCCTCCTGCCTGACCACGCTCAAGCGTTCCTCCGAAAGCTGCTGGAACGAGTTTGCCGTCGCAATCAGGCGCTCCGCTACCTGCTCCATCCTGACCGAGACCCCCTTCGCACCATCTTGAGTGCCCACGACTTCACGTGTCGCGGAGACAAGCCGAGCTGCGGTGTCGCGCAACTGCTCGGTCAGCTTGCGCAGTCCGTCCTGGGTCGTCCCCATGATCTCTGCGAACTCCGCAGACCTTGCCTGAACGTTGCTCATGTCCGCCGCTGCGGCAGCGCGTAGTGCCTCCACCTGCTCGTTCAGGGTTCCCGCTTGGCGCACCGTGTGCTCCTGGAGGTTCTGGGCAGAACGAGACGCGGCATTCATGAGTCGCTGGGTACTCTCGTTCATTCCCGCGAGAACATCTTTGAAGCCGCCCATCACGGAAGAGACGGTACTCTCCAGCTGACCGAGTACCTGCTGGTTCTCCAAACCAAGCCGATGGGAAGACTCGGTTGAAGCCTTGAGCACCCGCGCTACAGCGGTCTCCAAACCGTCACGAACCTTATCGAAGCTCCCCACAAGAGCGGTGACCTTCTCGCCCAGCGCGTCGATGGCCCGCTGGTTTTCGAGTCCCCACTGACGCGCATTGCTGCCCATCGTCTGCGACATGGCATCGAACTGGCGCTCAAGTCTAGGAAGCACACCCACGAGTTCGGCCATCTGGCGTGCCATATCTTGGGACTGAGATTGGAAGCCTCCAGACACCGTATCCCGGAGCTGCTCGATGATGCGGCCAAGGTCATGCTCCTGCCGTTCGGAGAGCGCCTTCTGGATTGTCTCCAAGTGCTCGCGAACCCTCGACATCTCCTCTTGCAGCGTCGTGGCAAAGCCTGACGCGATGGAGCGCTGCAATTCCGTGGCGATTTCTCGAACAGCCTTCTCCACGGCGGTGAGCTGTCGAGTGATGACATCGCCGACATGCTCCTTCATCATTGTCCCGAAGTGGGTCCGTACTTCGGTGCCGATGTCCTGGATGGAGACGTTCACGCTCTCCAGGTGTTCGAGCCGTTCGGACAGCTCCCTGCGAGTCTGGGAAAGTTCGCCCTTCAGCGTTCCCAGGACGTCCTTGCGCGCGGACGCCAGCTCGATTTCATGCGCTTCGAGCGTCTGGGTATTGGACTCGAATCCTGCACGCATCGCGTCCAGCCGGGCCAACAGCCTTCCCTCAAGTGTGGAAGCAATCCATTGGAAGATGAACGAGCCAATGAGGCCTGCGGCGGAAACGAAGAACTTGGCACCCATCTGACCAATGGCTTGAGAGAGCAAGTCCGCCTGAGAGCCAGAACCAGCCCCATTGCCGGCCAGTGCACCCTGAACGGGCCCGACGAGTACACTGCCCAGAAGACTGAACGTGATGACCAGCGCAATTCCCGTCAGGTTTTTGCCAAGCCCATGGCCAGAAGAGTGGCGGAACAAGGCGCGACAACTCTCACGCAGCTCTTGTGAGGGAGAAGCCCGAATGAGCACAGGCCCTGGGATCCGCTGGAGTCCAGGGGGGAAGACAAGCTGTTCGCGGACGGCGCGCCATAAGGCCCGTCCTTCTACTCCGGAGTCAGGCTCTTTTATCCTGCCGGAAAGAAGGTCCGTCAGGCTTCCATCCAATGCACGGATGGCTTGCAACAGATTTTTCCACCGCCACAACACGAGCCCTACCGCAAGCAGCGTGAGCCCTACGATGAACCCGAGGGCTTGGAGAAGAGAGATGTTCTGCAGAAGTGATACAAGTGACATGTCTCAGCCTTTTCCTGCGGCACCCTGCTCCTGGAAAACGCTCGTGTACTGCTTCGCGTCGTTCAGTTCGGGTGACAAGAAGTCACGTGCCATGGCTCGCTTGCGCTCCACCAACTCGTGCAGCCGCATGTCGAACCCCGCGTCTGCGCGTCCCTGGCGGTGGAGCAACGGGTAGTAAACGTGGACCGGGCGAACCTGACCGATGCGATAGGCGCGGTCCGTAGCCTGGTCCTCCTTCGCGGGATTCCACCATCGCCCATAGTGGATGACATGGCTCGCGGCAACGATGTTGAGCCCGGCCCCTGCGGCCAACGGACTCAGAATGAGAACCTGGAAGCCATGGGCGCGTGAGAACTCATCGATGAAATCCAGGGCCAATCGACGGTTTTCAGGCTCTCCATTGAGGATGGGAACGCGCTTGAGTTGAAATTTCTCCTTGAGGAGCTGCGACAGCAGATCTTGCATCGCGCGGGAGAGGACAAAGACCAGGGCCTTCTCAGCGTGAGCGCCTCCTCCCTGACTCTCTATCCGCTCCAGCAACTCCAGGCACAGTCGCGTCTTCGGACTTTCGCGAAGCGCTGTCGCGGTTGACATTCCACGAGACTCCGAGAGAAGAGCCGGATGCTGATAAAGCTTTTGCAATGCCGCGAGCGCCCAGAGCATGCCTCGTTTCTGCGCCTGCTGGGCGATGAGCCGTTCCTGTTCCTCCTGAAGCATGGTCATCTCGACGGCAATTCTCTGGGAAAGCTTTGGAGGAAGGTCTTTGAGAGCATCTGCCTTCTCGCGCCGAAGGAGCGTGCAGTTGGCGGAAGGATAGCCAAGCCGCTGCCGCAAGGTTTCCACGGCGCGTTCGCCCTGGTATTCTTCGCGAAAGGAGGCGCGTGTTCCGAATACGCGCGGCTCCCGGCTCTGGACGGCGTCGTAGATGGCCCAAACATCGATCAATTCATTTTCGACTGGGGTACCCGTCAATGCGACCGCAAAGGAGCGCTTGAGGGCGCGTGCGGCGCGCGAGCGCAGCGTGTCCGGATTCTTGAGGTTGTGCGCCTCATCAAAGACGACGACATCGAAGTCCATCTTCAGCAGGGAGCGCTGATGTGCTCCGAGCGTCTCGTAATTGGTGAGAATCAGGTCCTGACGCTCAAGGAAGGCAGTGTTGAGCCCATCTGGGCGTGCTACCGCCTGCAACCCAGGACCGTGCAGGATGAATGGTTGCGGCCAGACTCGCGCCTCGAAGAAACGAGAAAGTTCCTGGCGCCAGTTGTCGAGCAGGATGGTGGGACAAACGACGAGTTGCGGACGCACAACCCCCAGAGCATCCAAGCGTCTGAGCGTGAGGAAACAGGCGACCTGCAACGTCTTGCCGAGCCCCATGTCATCCGCGAGCAGGACGCCGGAATCTTGGGATTTGGCGTGGCGCCACAGCCACTCGATTCCATGACGTTGATGAGGCTTGAGTTCCACGCCCGGCAGCAGCGCGGTATGCAGGAGGTCCCATGGAACAGGATCTGCATCCACGAGGGTTCTGTCGGGGTTGACAAGAGTGGCCTCCAGCTCGCGTACGATGGCAGCCTGGCGCCCCCTGGTACCCTGTGCCTTCTCCAAGCCCGCTCCAGGCACTCCCTCATCCGAAGGTGGCTCCGACAATTGGAGCGCAATGCGAAGCTGACGTCCCAATTCTTCGCTCGGAAGCAGCCGATTTCCTCCTACAACCAACGGAGTACCGTCCCCCCGAGCCATCGCGGTGTCGTTCTGCGAAAGAAGAAGCAGAGCCTCTTCCCGTGAGCGCAGTTGGAGCGACATGGGCGCAAGGCCCTCGCCCTGCTCAACCTGGAACGTGAACGAGAACGCTCCGGCGTCGGCGGGAGGATCGATCCATTCCAGCCCGGAGCCCTCCGTTCTCTCAGGAGGTTGTCGGCCACGAAGGACTTCGAACCCCATGACTCTCTGAGAGTATTGAGAAAGGTCCAGGATGGAATCCGCGTCCAGTCCCTCGGGAACGACGGCTGATGGGTCTGCCAGCTCCCGCTGGACGTCACCAACAAGGCGCCGCTGCAGAGGACGGATGTTTTCCAGTACTTCAGTAGCCCCCTCGGGAAGAACCAGGGGTCGGCGGCTGTCGTTCCCTGCGATCCCACCAGGTCGTATGCTGCCCAGAGGCAGCGAAGCGTGAGTGCCATCCGGAAGGACGGCGTAGGGGTGTAAAGAGACAACGTCCGTCGCGTCTGGGTCCGATTCCCAGCGCAGCCCCACTCGCACCACCGACTGGGGCTCGAACATTCCAAAATAGCCTGCAGGGGTGAACTGAACCCGTCCAGAAAGTAGCCGTGAGGTGTCGTCCAGCACATTGCGGATTCGTGCCACACGCGCAAGCTGTTCCTGTGCTGATGCGTGGCTCGCGAGACGAGCTTCGGCGCAGGCCCAGGCAGCCGTCGGGCTCAAGGGGCGAGGCGCGCTGCCGTCAGCAGCCACGAACCACGGGAAAACGACAGATGTGGTCGAAATCAGTTCCCCATCGATTCGGACTCTGTACTTCGCACTAGGGCTGCCTGGGACGCCCACCACGTCACAACGGATGGATTGCCGTTCGAGACCGAGCAAGTCCATGAGCAGGTGCTGAAGTGCAACCCACTCATCCTGAAGACAAGTGCGCTCTTCCTCGTCCGCCCCGCGCTCGACGGGGCGTCCGAGTGCGACCCATTGTGTCGCAGAGAAGCGCACATGATGGGCGTCGAGCCAGCCCTTCGCCAGCCATTCGTCTTCGCGCAAAGCGACACGGGAGGCAATCTCCGGAGGAAGAGCGCTCAGGGAAATGCTCAACCGGTCGGATTCGATGGACCAAAAGCAGGACGGAGCGTGAGAGTTTGGATGCACGGCTTGGCAGATTTCCGGGCGGGTGGCTTGAGCATCTCAGATTGCGCCAGTGCATGGAAACCCGGACCGGAAGTCTTCTTCGACGCGGTGAGACCCGAAGTCGCCGTTGAACATACGAAGCCGGAAACACCCAGGCAGCAGGAGTGCTTCGGAGGGACGCGAGGTCACGCCTTCAAGGAGCCGAACTCCTCGAGCCATTCCTCATCTTGGAGGCAGCAGGCAGAGAAAGACCGCTGACAAGAGCCCCGGGCCGGAGCACCACGCTGGTACACTCACAGTGCAGTCCCTGCGGAGCATACGCCGATCTTGGCCACCATCCCAGAAGGGGCACCACAGGGAGCCAGGGGGCTTGGGCCTTCTTGGATGTGGCAGTTCGAGCCTCAACATCACACAGGATGATGGGCATGGGCCACCAGGATGAGGCCAACCTCGCCTTACGTGAGCCCCCCAGGTGCTCCCGTACTCTTCACCAATAAAGGGCCTGAAATCGCGAGTCGGCTCCCGGCCCTTCGTCCTTCCTGGCTCAGGCCACCCGCTCCACGGAGAAGCGCCGCGAAGGCGAGACCAGCTCCTCCTGGGCGGCGACGAGCCGCAGCTCCCGTGAGCCCGCCGCATGCGTGGCGGCGAAGATGCCAAAGATGGAGGCGGCCGTCTCCCCGAGCGCCTCCCCCGCGTCCCGGCCCCGCAGCAGGTGCGAGAGGAAGAGCGCCGCCACGGCGTCGCCCGCTCCATTGGGCGGCGGCTGCATCGGCAACTGCGGGGTGAGGACCAGCCAGGCACCCGCATCCGTGGCCGCCAGCATCTCGATCGTCCCCGGAGCCGTCTCCTCCCGCAGCAGGCTCGTCACCAGCACCACGCGCGGGCCCTTCTCACGCAGGGCCGCGGCTGCCTTCAACGCATCGTCCAGGGAGCGCACGCTCCGGCCGGTGAGGAACTCCAGCTCGAACTGGTTGGGCGTGGTGATGTCGGCGGCCGGGACGGCCCGCTCGCGCATGAACTCGGGAATGCCTGGCCTCACGAACATGCCCCGGCCCACATCCCCCATCACCGGATCACAGCAGTACAGCGCCTTCGGGTTGGCCGCCCGCACCTTCGCGACCACCTCGAGGATGGCCGAGCCGGTCTCCGCGTTGCCCATGTAGCCGGACAACACCGCCTGGCACTCCGCCAGCACACCGCGCTCGGCGATGCCGTTCACCACCTCCGCCACATGCGAGGGCTCGAACACCTGGCCTCGCCACTGGCCGTAGCCGGTGTGGTTGCTGAACTGCACCGTGTTGACCGTCCACACCTCGTGACCGAGGCGCTGCAGCGGAAAGGTCGCCGCCCGGTTGCCGACGTACCCATAGGCGACATGAGACTGGATCGAGAGAATGGCCACGAGGTATTCACTGCCACGAGCCAGCCCTCGCGTCCACCTCCTACGACAGTGGGAGCTCCAACGTGGCGATGGCACCCTTGCCGGGTCCCTCGCTCTCCAGCGTGAGGCGGCCCCCCAGCATCTTCGCCGCCAGCGCGCTGGAGTGCAGGCCCAGGCCATGCCCGCCCTCGCGCGTGGTGAAGCCCTGGGAGAAGAGCCGCTCGCGGTGCTCTTGCGCGATGCCGATGCCGTTGTCCTCCACCTGGATGCGCGCCACGTCGCCCACCGCCTCGAGCCGCACGCTCATGTGACGCTGTCCCGATGGCAGCGACTGCGTCGCGTTCCTGGCGTTGCTGAACAGGTTGATGAGGATCTGCAGCACCTTGTGTTTGTCCAGGCGCACCCTGGGCAGCGAGGGGAACACCCCCCGGGTGACGATCATGCCGTGGCGCTGGAGCGAGGGCCGTTGGATGCTCAGCGCATCATCCACGAGCATGGAGAGGTCGCACTCCTCGGTGACGATCGTGTTGCTGGCGTAGTTCTGCTGGACGTGGACGATGGCGCGGATGTGCTCGATGTGCAGGCCCATCGCATTCAGCCCCTCCTCGAGGGACACCCGCTCGGAGAGCAGCGCGTCCGCGAGGGCGGAGAGATAGCTCGTCAGCCGGGAGCCATTGGGGTTCCGCGTGAGGAAGTCCGCCAGGTCGTCGCGGTGCTCCTCGAGCAGCAGGGTGGCCTGCTTCAACCGCCCCATGCGTGAGGAGCCCACCATCCCGCGCATCGTCTGGAGGTTGATGACGGCGCTGGTGAGGACGTTGCCCACGTTGTGGAGCACGTTGGCCGCTATCTCCGCCATGCCGGCCGAGCGAGCCATGTCCACCAACCGGGATTGGGTCTGCTTCAGCTCGCGGGTGCGCTCCTCCACCCGCTTCTCCAGCTCGTCATTGGCGCGGCGCAGGGCCGTCTCGGCGCGTTGGACCTCGGCGTAAAGCCGGGCGTTCTCGATGGAGATGGCCGCCTGGGAGGCCAGCTGGCCGAGCAACGAGAGGCGCGCCGGGGTGAAGGCGTTGGTGGCGAGGTCGTTCTCCAGGTACAGCACGCCGCGGAACTCCTCCTGGCGCAGCAGCGGCAGGCACAGCACGGAGCGGGCACGGCCATGCTCGAACCAGGCCTCGGAGGAGAAGGAGTGGGGCTGGGTGACATCGCCGATGAGCACGTGCTCCCGGGTGCGCTTCACGTAGGAGATGAGGGGCCACGGAAGCACGGGCCCGTCCGGGCGGACAGCGGAGCCCTCGGGTGAGGTGTCCGAGACGGCGACGACCGAGAGCTTGTCTCCGTCGGGCAGCAACAGGGCTCCACGCTGGGCACCGGCGTTCTCGATGGCGACGCGCAGCAGCGTGTCCGCCAGCCGCTCGAGGACGATCTCCCCGGAGATGGCTTGCTGGGCCTTCACCACGGTGAGCGCGTCGATCTGGGCGGAGCCCGTGTCCGTGGAGGAGTCCTCGGGGGTGTCACTGAAGGCCAGGTGCGGCCACCAGGTCTCCAGGTGCCTGGCCTTTCCCTTCGCGCCCCAGCGCAGCCAGTCCTCGTGGGACTTGCGAGCGTAGGAGTCCGCGATGGAGGGCATCCGCTGCTCGCGCCAGAAGCGGGCCGCCAGCTCACTGGCGAGGGCGGCGTAATGGACGAAGCCCCGCGCCCGAGCGGATTGGAATGCGTCCTCGTAGGCGCGGAAGGCTTCATCCTGCCGGCCCGAGACGCGAGCCAGCTCCGCGAAGACGAGCCGCTCGGGCACGTGGAAGGTCTCGGGCGAGGTGCTGGCCCACTCCGCCAGTTGCCGATGGTCCTCGCGCACCCGCTCGAGGGCCCGCTCCCGCTCCCCGGGCGGCAGCTCCCCCAGGCACGCGGACAGGGACAGGGCGTGGAAGAAGTGGAAGTCCAGCAGCTGGATGTGGCCAAGTGAGGACCAGAGCAGCTCGCGGGCCCTGGCCGCCGCCGTGAGCGCCTCCTGGTAGGCACCGCACATGAAGCGCGACTGCATCTTCATGATCCAGTACCAGCACCGTAAGGTGCTCATGCGCTCCGCCGACAGGGCCGCCTCGAACGCCTCCTCGTCGAAGTCATCCCCGCTCAGGGAGTCGAACGAGGGCGTGAGGCCACGCAGCTGCTGCACGTAACGCTGGGTGAAGTGGATGATGTCCCGTGAGTCCACGAAGCCAGCCCCACGGACGAAGTCCAGGCGCGCCACGGACTCCTGATAGACCTCCTCCAGGTCGTGTCCCAGCGTGAGACGATCCGTGACGATGTGGTTGCAGCAGTAGCCGGCGACCTGGATGTCACTGGCCTCGAGCGCGGACTGGAAGGCCTCGCGAATGAGCTCCAGGCAGGTGGAGAGGGGCTGGGTCCAATAACTGATGATCTCCAGCCCGTAGAACGCCTTCCCCCGGAGGGCGGCCAGGTCGTGGCGCTCGACGAGGTCACAGGCGAGCTGGCCGAAGGCCTGGGCCTCCCGGTACCGCTTGAAGGCGGGGCCCAGCACGATGCCGTACCAGGAGTACCCGTGCACGGAGGAGGCCGTGTTGCCATGGCGGAGGCTGAGGATGACCATCTGGCTCAGGTGGAGGATGAGCAGGTTGGAGTCCGTGACGTACGCCGGTGCGAACAAGGCCCCGAGCAGACTCATCGCCGCCTCCAGGTCCGGGTCGTCCGTGAGGGGCAGCTCGATGAGGCTCTCGATGGAGCGGTCCCCCAGCAGCGTCCGCAGCTCCTCGTCGGCCGCCATCACCTCCTCCCAGGAGGGATGGGGAGACATCGGCATGCCCATCAGGGACAGCCCCTCCAGGAGGCTGGTGACGGCGGTATGGATGTCCCCTCCCCCGATGAGGATGTTGGTCTTCAGGCAGTAGGCGGCCGCCGTCTCCTGGCGGGTGCGGGTCCGGGCCAGGAGCCCCTCCACCAGGCGGCGCGCCTCGGCGGCGTTGCCACTCATGAACTCGCAGCTCGCGTGCTCCAGACGGAGCTTGAAGGCCAGATCCGGGTCCGTGTCCCACGGGTTGCCGGGCAGCATCTGGAAGGCCGTGGAGAAATAGGTGGCGGCCGAACGGAACGCACTCGAGGCCTTGGCCCGCGAGCCCGCCTGCTCGTTCAGGCGCGCCACGCGCATGCGCTCCTCGGGGGCAGCGAGGAGCACGGCGCCCGCGTTGAACTGGCTCACGACATCGAAGAGCTTCTGCTGCACCTCTTCCGGAGACAGGCTCTCCAGCATCAACCGGCCGATGCGCAGGTGGACGGCCTTGCGTTCCTCGTCGGGAATGAAGGCACTGGCCGCCTGCTGGATGCGGTCATGGAGGAACCGGTATTGCTCCGGACCGACGTGGACCAGGAGACCCTCCTGGAACGCGGGCTCCAGCCCCCGCTCCACCTCGGCCGCCTCCGCGACGCAGGAGACCCGGGCCAGCATCTGGAGCGGGAAGGCGTTGCCCACGCACGCGGCCAGCCGCAGCAGGTGTTGCGTCTCCAGGGGCAGCTGACGCAGCTTGCCGGCCATGAAGTCGACGACGTTGTCCGAGTAGCCCTTGCGCCCGACGGCCTCGGCATCCCAGCGCCACCTGCCCTCCGGCGTGCGCATCAGCAGCCCGTCCTCGTGGAGCGTCAGCAGGAACCGCCGCAGGAAGAAGGGGTTGCCGCCGGTCTTCTCACGCGCCAGCGCCGAGAGTGGCTCGACGACCTCCGCGCCCGCACCGGGCAGCGTGTCGGCGACGAGCTGCCGCACCTCCCCGAGGCTCAGCGGCTCGAGCTGGACATCCGTCATCCGCGCGCCGGCCTTGCGCAGCTCCGCCAGCGCCAGTGCCAGCGGGTGGGAGGGACCGACCTCGTTGTCACGCCAGGCGCCGATGAGCAGCACCGGCGGCGTCTCCGGATGGGTGAGCAGGTGATGGATGAGCCGGAGGCTGGCCTGATCCGCCCACTGCAGGTCATCCAGGAAGACGACGAGCGGATGCTCCGGGGTGGCGAACACGCCGAGGAACTGACGGACCACCCGCTGGAAGCGGTGCTGGGCCTCGGAGGGCGGCAGCTCGGGACAATGGGGCTGCTTGCCGACGATGAGCTCGAGCTGCGGCACCACGTCCACGAGCACCTGGCCATGGCCTTCCCAGGCCTCCACCAGGTGCTCCCGCCAGCGCGCCAGCTCCTCGTCGCTGCCGGCCAGCAACTGCTGCGTCAGCCCTCGAATGGCCTGGGCCAGGGTGGCATAGGGGCTGGCCTGCTGGAACTGGTCGAACTTGCCGCTGAGGAAGAAGCCGCGCTGGCGCACCACGGGCTTGTGCAGCTCGTGCACGACGGCGGATTTGCCGATACCCGAGTAGCCGCTCACCAGGACGAGCTCCGGCCTCCCTCCCCGGGCGACACGCTCGAAGCCCTGGAGCAGCGCGGCGGCGTGCGCGTCCCGCCCGTAGAGCCGCTGTGGGAGCTGGAAGCGGGTGGGAAGGTCGTACACCCCCAGCGGGAAATCCTCGTGCACGCCCCGGAACAGGTTGTCCCGGCACCGATCGAGATCGGCCTTGAGCCCCTCCGCGCTCTGGTAGCGCTCCTCCGCCACCTTGGCCAACAGCTTCACGATGATGGAGGACAGCACGGGCGGCAGGCCCGGCACCCGCTCCACCGGCGGCACGGGCGCCACCGCCATGTGGGCATGGAACCATTCGAGCGCATCGCGCCCCTGGAAGGGCCTGACGCCCGTCAGCAGCTCGTAGAGGGTGACGCCCAGCGAGTAGAAGTCCGTGCGGTAGTCCACCGCGCGGTTCATGCGCCCGGTCTGCTCGGGGGACATGTACGCCAGCGTCCCCTCCATCAGGGGGACGGGCACCGCCTCCACATGCTCGACGAGCTGCGGGGTCGCCGAGCCGAAGTCGATGAGCCACGTCTCACCGGAGGGCGCGACCATGATGTTGGAGGGCTTGAGATCCTTGTGGATGATGCCGCGGCAGTGGAGCTCGGCCAGTGAGGAGCACAGGGAGATGGCCAGGTCCAGGGCACGAGCCACCTCGGGGGGCTGCCCCGTGAGCAGCTCCGACAAGGGTTGGCCCTCCACCTTCTCCAACAACAGGACCGGGCGGTCGCGGAGCCGCTCGCAGGCGTGGACCTGGACGACTCCCTTCACGCCCCGAAGCCGCTGAAGAATGCCGAGCTCGCGGCGATAGCGCTCGGACTCGCGCGGTCCGGGAGACGCGGCCGTGGGCGTCTTGAGAATGAGGGACTGGCCATCGGCATCGCGCACCGCGTGGAAGAGCTGGTTGGCGCCGGTGGGCTTGATGGCCCCTCGGAGGGTATATCCTGGGATGTTGAGCATGGTGCCCCCCGTGGCTCGGCTCGGCATGAATCGCCCGCGAGTCCTTCGAGGATGGGAACACGACCCCCGCATGCTCCGCAACGCGTGGCGGGACCAGGCCCGGGAACGCCTCCTTCCCCGGGAAGGAGGGATGCGTCAAGACCCGCGAGCCCATGACTCCAGGTGTGGCTACGATCCCCAGGGAGCCGTCAAGCGAGTGCTTGACTGCTCACCCCCCGGCAATCCACAACACGCGCGCACCCAGGGGACCCCCATGATCCGTCAACCGCTGTACCTGTTCGCGCTGCTCGCCGCCCTGCTGTCCTCGACCAACGCCTCCGCCGGGGTGTGGTTCGAGCTTCTCCACGCGCCGTGCTGGACGGGCAACGAGAACAACATCAACCCGGTGAGCGGCCGTTACCGGGGCGCCGTCGACTGCTTCAACGAGGACTTCAACGGTGGGGGTTCCCGCACCACGCTGAGCATCAAGGCGTTCCAGGCGTGGGAGTTCGGGACGATGTTCCTCTATTACGACATCACCGGCCCCTTCAACAGCGCCCTCGCCGACGTCAAGAGCCTCAACGAGAAGGGCGGTTTCTTCGGCGGCATCACGCTGACGCTGTCGGGCAAGTTCTTCGCCGAGAAGGTGCTGGGCCGACCGCTCAACTGGGGCCCCATCTCCAACGTGTCGCTGAAGTACGAGGCGGAGCACGTCTCCAAGTTCGGCATGCTCAACTACTACGGCCTGCAGTGGGACCTCGCGGTGCCGGCCATGGACTTCGTGACGGTCACCACCGTCATCCGTGACGACTACGTCTTCCGCGGCGTGGACTTCCAGGTGGGCGCGGCGTGGCAGAAGTCCTTCGCGCTGGGCACCCAGGACTTCATCTTCGCCGGCTTCTTCCAGACCGGCCTCTTTGGTGAGGGCGCGCACCGCAACCCCGGTCCCTTCGATCTCACCAAGGGCCAGCGCTTCTTCCTCGCCCAGCCCCAGTTCCTGTGGGACTTCGGCAAGCTCATCCGGTTCACCCCGGCCAAGCTGTACCTGGGCTTCGAGTACCAGCTCGCCTTCCACCGCTACCTCATCCCGGGCAAGGCGGAGAACACCCTCCAGGGCATGATCCGCTGGAACATCTGAGAACAGCTCCGGAGGCCGTCCCCGCTATGGCCTCCGGTGCCGCTGCTCGTGCTCGAGCAGCCATTGCTTGACGGGTACGCCCCCCGCGTACCCGGTGAGCTTCCCATCGGTGCCCACCACCCGGTGGCAGGGGACGACGATGGAGAGCGGGTTCCTCGCGTTCGCCGACCCGACGGCCCGCGCCGCGCCCGCCCGCCCGATGTGGCGCGCGAGGTCCGCGTAGGACCAGGTGACGCCCGACGGAATCTCCCGGAGCGCCTTCCACACGACGTGCTGGAACGGCGTTCCCTCCGGTTCGAGCGGCAGCTCGAAGGTCACCCGCTCCCCCGCGAAGTACTCCTCCAACTGGCGCCGGGCGGCCAGCAGCACCGGGTGATCCTCCCGCCCGGTCGCCTCCAGCACGGGAGCCCGCTTGTGGTTCTCCAGGTAGATGGCCGTCAGCGCTCCTTCCGTGGCGAAGACACGCAGGGGCCCCACCGGGCTCTTCAAGGTCGTGGTGTACAGCGTCATCCGCCTGCTCCTTCCGAGAGAGACGTCCAGAGGTGTACCGCCGCGTAGGACCGCCAGGGCCGCCAGGCCTCGGCGCGCTCCACGGCCGCCTTCGCCGTGAGTCCTCCGAGTGCCTTGCGGATTCCGAGATCGCTCGCGGGAAACGCATCGGGCCAGCGCAGGGCCCTCATCGCGATGTAGTGCGCCGTCCAGGCCCCGATGCCCGGCAGCGCCTCGAGGGCCGCCATCGTCGCGTCGACCTCCGCGTGCCCGTCCAGCCGCACGGTGCCCTCCGCGACGGCCTTCGCCACGGCCAGGAGGCTTCGAGCCCGGGCTCCGGGCATTCCCAGCGCCGCCACGTCGTCCTCCCCCGCCGCCGCCAACGTCTCCGGCAACGGGAAGAGCCGGGAGGCTTCCGCATGCGGGCTGTCCACGGGCTCGCCGAAGCGCGCGACGAGCCTCCCACTCAAGGTCGTGGCCGCGCGCACGGAGACCTGCTGCCCGAGGATGGCGCGCACCGTCAGCTCGAAAGGATCGAACGCCCCCAGCACACGAAGCCCGGGATGCTGCTTCACCCGCTCCCCGAGGAGCGCGTCCCGCCCGAGGCACTCCGCGATGACCTCCGGCCTCGCGTCCAGATCGAAGAGCGCGCGCAACCGCGCCGCCACCTGCATCAGCACCCCCGCCAGCGAGAGCGAGACCTCGGCCAGGAGCGCGGGGCGCTTCCCGTCCCGCCGCACCGTCAGCCAGCCCGTCCTGCCCCCCAGCCGCACCGTGCGCCGGTACTCGTCCCCACCAACGAGCTCCACCCCGGGAATGGCGCGCCCGCGCAGGAAGCCCAGGAGCTGCTCCCAATCCAGCGGCGGGCGGTAATCCAGCCGCAGGACCAGCGAGCGCGCGCCCTCCGTGTCGCCACTCTTCCGCCGCAGCGCCGAAGGCGGCATCCCGAACCGTGACTGGAAGAGCGCGTTGAAGCGCCGGACACTCTGGAAGCCACTCGCGAAGGCGATCTCCGCCAACGGCAGCGCCGTGTCCTGGAGGAGCTGCTTGGCCAGCGCGAGCCGCCTCGACTGGGCCAGCTCGACCGGCGAGACACCGAGCTCGGACTCCATCGCCCGGCGCAGGTGCCGGCTGGTGACCCCCAGCTCCGACGCGAGCGCGTCGATCGAGGACTCATTGAGGAAGCCCCCCTCGATGCGCGAGACCGCGGACGCGACGAGCCGGGGCACCGAGTCCACCGGCGCGCTGCCCGGCGCCAGCTCGGGGCGGCACAGGAGGCACGCCCGGTAGCCCGCGCGCTCGGCCTCGGCCGCCGTGCGGTAGAACGAGCACCGCTCCTGGCGGGGCGTCCTCGCCGTGCACACCGGCCGGCAGTAGATGCCCGTCGTCGACACCCCGACGAAGAAGAGCCCGTCGAAGCGCCGGTCTCGCGCGGTCAGGGCCCGGTAGCAGGTTTCCGTTTCCAGCGTCTGCATCACGAGGGCATTCGTAGCGTGGACGAATACCCCTGTCTGGCCGTTTTCGGACCCGACCGCGAAAATAGGGTCCCTAGCGCTCCAGGGCCGTCAGCCCGCTCTCATGAACCACGGAGCGGATGCGGGACGGATTGCGGGACACGGAGGCGAGCGTGCCCGCCACGGAGGACTTGCCCCGTCTCCTGCGCTCGGGGGAGAGCCCGTGCCACCGCGTGGACCGGCCACCCGCCTTGCCCACCTTGCTGGACGCCAGTGCGACACCGCTGGCCGCCACGATGCGCTCCCGGGCGCGCCCCGGAACCGGAACCGTGAAGACCCGAGTGCCACGGACGGAGGCCGCCGCCAGCAGACCGTCCGGAAGGGAGGCGCCCCTGGGGCTCGAGAAGGCACCCAGGTCCAACCCATCCGTGGCCACGCCCCTGCCCGGCGAGCCGGCGCTCAGCCGCAGATCCGTCGCGGACACGTAGAGCGGATTGACGGAGATGGAGCCCTGCCCCGCGAACGCGGCGGCCCCGTAGTCCCCACCCGCGTTGCCCCAGACGTTGTTGGACAGCAGGACGCCCCGGGCCGCCGACGCCTTGTACACGCCATGGCCCTCGTTGGACGTGATGAGGCTGTCCCTCACCACCGACGCCTCGTTCTCGCCGAGCAGCGCCACACCCGCGGCCCCGTTGGCGTGGAACGTGTCGTGGATCAGCTCGCCCCAGCCCCGCAGCTCGACCCCGTGGCCCCCACTGCCCGTCACCACCGTCTTCTCCATCCGCACCCGCGCCCCCTCCGCCACGCTCACCCCGTTGGCCCCACACCCGCTCAGCCGGTTGTCCACCAGCGTCGCGCTGCCCCAGCCCACGCGCACGCAGTCCTCCACGGTGTCGCTCACCGAGGTGTTCCGCACCACCGCGCCCATGTCCAGCGACAGGCCCTGCCAGGCCCGGTCGATGACCGCTCCGTCGATGACCGTCCCCCGGCCTCCCCTCACCCGGATGCCGTACCAGGACCCCGGCTCCTCTCCAGACGTGAACCGCACCGGCCGGGCCTCGGTGCCTCGCACCACCAGCGCCCCGTCCACGATGAGTTCCACGCGCTGCTCATCCGCCCCGGACCGCAGTGCGTCCTGCTTCGCGGCGATGACCTTCACCCCGGGCTCGATGACCAGTGTCGTACCCCACCCCACCGTCACATCCCCCGTGAGCACGTAGGGGCTGCCGCTCTTCTTCCAGACCGTGGGCGTGGAGAGCGTACCCTGGACTTGCGTGGCGGATGCCACCACGGGGGTCAGCGACCCCCACACCACCAGGAGCGCGCGCAGCACCCGCTTCGACCCCCGCCACCCGCCGCCACCAGACGCGTGGCACCGGGCAACACAACAAGACTCACTCCTGGTACGACCTGGAAACATTTCAGCCACCCCAAAAAACGACAGCCACACCATAACATCATGACGCTCAAGCGTCATCAGAAATCAAGAGAAGCAGGGAGTTCTGGTTTTCTCACGAAATGAGAAGCCCTTGTGGAGGGAGAACGGCATGCCACTGGCCAATCCCCCCGCACCCGGCGTGCGTGCTCTCTGGGAGAGCCAAGGGGACAGCCGATCGCCCACCCGAGGAAGCCCCGCCGCCACCCGGAAAATCTCCGGGGCGAATCCTCCGTCCGGCGCTGCTGTTAGCCATGTCCGGCGGCGCTCTTGTTCCCCTGGAGCCTGGGAAGCGGAAGGGCCCGCCTCCACGACCCACATGAGAGAGCACTTCGACAGGGAACCCGTGCGTCACCTCACCCCGCGACGACCCGAGACGACCCCCTGCCCCGCCTCCTTGAAGCCCGGCGACATCTTCGCGGGAGGCGGAGAGATGGGCGCTCACATGCGGGCCCTCGATTGGGGGGCCACCGCGCTGGGCCCCGTGGAGGGCTGGTCCCAGTCGCTGCGCAGCGCGGTGAGCATCTGCCTCACCTCGCGCTTCCCCATCGTCCTCTTCTGCGGACCCGAGTTCGTCGTCCTCTACAACGACGCCTACATCCCCACGCTCGGGCGCAAGCACCCGCACCTGGCCCTGGGCCGTCCGGCCCGCGAGGCCTGGGCGGAGATCTGGCACGTCATCCACCCCATGTTGGAGAGCGTCCGCACCACGGGCGCGGCGACGTGGTCGGATGACCAGCTGCTCCTCATCGACCGGGCGGGCTACCTGGAGGAGGCATACTTCACCTTCTCCTACAGCCCCATCGGCATCGAGACCGGCCAGGTGGAAGGCATCTTCGCCGCGGTGAACATCACCACCGAGCGTGTCATCGGCGAGCGGCGGCTGCGCACCCTCCGGCAGCTCGCCGGGCACGTCAGCGAGGCACGCTCCGTGGAGGAGGCGTGCCGGCAGGCCGCGCGCACCTTCTCGGCCAACCCCGCGGATGTGCCGTTCGCGCTGATGTATCAGCTGGATGAGCGGCGCACCCAGGCCACCCTGCTGAGCGCCGCGGGGCTGGTGGAAGGCGGAGCGGCGAGCCCCGGGCACCCGAGCCTCACCGGGCCGGACGGCCAGGGCTGGCCCCTGGCGCGCGTGGCGGCCACCGGGCACATGGAGGTGGTCACCGACGTGCGCGCGCGCTTCGGAGACCTGCCGGGAGGACCCTGGGACGAGTCGCCCCACTCGGCGGTGCTGCTCCCCATCTCCCAGCCGGGACAGAAGGCGCCCTATGGCGTGCTGGTGGCGGGCGTGTCCCCGCACAGGGAACTGGACGAGTCCTACCGGGGCTTCCTCGAGATGGCCACCGGGCACGTGGCCTCGGCCGTGGCCAACGCCCAGGCCTACGAGGCCGAGCGCCGCCGCGCCGAGAGACTGGCGGAGCTGGACCGGGCGAAGACGACCTTCTTCTCCAACATCTCCCACGAGTTCCGCACCCCGCTCACGCTGATGCTCGCGCCGATGGAGGACGCGCTGACCTCGGCGCGGCGGTGCCTGGAGGGCGAAGAGCTGGCCACGGTGCACCGCAACGGCATGCGGCTGCTCAAGCTCGTCAACACGCTGCTGGACTTCAGCCGCATCGAGGCGGGGCGCATCCAGTCCACCTACGTCCCCACGGACCTGGCCAGCCTCACCGTCGATCTGGCGAGCACCTTCCGCTCGGCGATGGAGCGCGCCGGGCTGCGGCTGGTGGTGGACTGTCCGCTCCTGCCCGAGCCCGTCTGGGTGGACCCGGAGCTCTGGGAGAAGGTGGTGCTCAACCTCCTCTCCAATGCCTTCAAGTTCACCTTCGAGGGCGAGGTGGAGGTGGGCCTGCGCTGGCGAGGCGGCCACGTGGAGCTGACCGTGCGCGACTCGGGCACGGGCATCGACGCCGAGGAGCTGCCGCGCATCTTCGAGCGCTTCCACCGCGTGCAGGGCGCGCGCGGGCGCTCCTTCGAGGGGACGGGCATCGGGCTGACGCTGGTGCAGGAGGTGGTGAAGCTGCACGGGGGCAGCGTGGACGTGCGGAGCACGCCGGGCCAGGGCACCACCTTCACGGTGTGCCTTCCCACCGGCCATGCGCACCTGCCGGCCGAGCGGCTCGGAGCGGCCCGGACGCAGGACTCCACGTCGATGGGAGCGGACGCCTTCCTCCAGGAGAGCTCCGGGTGGCTGGCGCCCGCCCTCGTGCCCGGGCCCGCCCCCACTCCGGCTCCGGTCACCGCGGCGCCACTGCCACCTTCCGTCCCACGCGAGGCCCGCCTCCTGCTCGCCGACGACAACGCGGACATGCGCGCCTACGTGGAGCGGTTGCTGCGCACGCAAGGCTGGCAGGTGGAGGCCGTCAGGGATGGAGCCGAGGCGCTCGAGGTGGCACGCGCCCGCCCGCCGGACCTCATCCTCAGCGACGTGATGATGCCGCGGTTGGACGGCTTCGGCCTGCTGCGCGCCCTGCGCGAGGACGCGCGCACCCATACCGTGCCCTTCATCCTGCTGTCCGCCCGCGCGGGCGAGGAGGCCACCGTGGAAGGCCTGAACGCGGGAGCGGATGACTACCTCACCAAGCCCTTCAGCGCGCGCGAGCTGGTGGCCCGCGTGGGCGCCGCGCTCGCCATCGCCCGGCTCCGGCGGGAGGCGCTCCGCCGCGAGCAGCGGTATGTGTCCGAGATGGAAGCCCGGCAGCGGCTGCTGGACGCGGTGCTCCAGCAGATGCCCGCGGGGGTCATCGTGGCCGAGCCCTCGGGCCGGCTGACGTTCTTCAACCACCAGCAGGAGGAGCTGCTGCGCGGCCCCATGGGCACCGCCAACAGCGTGGAGGAGTACAACGGGCACCAGGCCTTCCGCATGGATGGCCACCGCCTCCAGCCCAACGAGTGGCCCCTGGCGCGCTCGCTGCTCCACGGCGAGGTGGTGGTGGACGAGCAGCTTCAACTGCGGCGCGCGGACGGCACTCGCGCGATGGTCCGGATGAGCGCCAGCCCGGTGCGGGATCACGAGGGCCGCATCATCGCGGGGGTGGTCATCACCCAGGACGTGACGAAACAGAAGGAGCAGGAGGCCGAGCTGCACCGCCGCGTGGAGTTCGAACAGCAGCTCCTCGGCATCGTCAGCCACGACCTGCGCAACCCCATCAACGCCATCACCCTGGCGGCCCACGCGCTGCTGCGGCGCGAGGAGCTCGATCCGCACGTCACCCGGTCCGCCAGCCGAATCCTCTCCTCGGCCGAGCGTGCCACGCGGATGATCCGCGACCTGCTCGACTTCACCCAGGCACGGCTGGGTGGAGGCATCTCCCTGGAGCGCCAGCCCACGGACCTGCGGCTGCTGGTGCAGCAGGTGCTGGAAGAGGTGGAGCTGGCCTGGCCGGAGCGGCACCTCGAGGTGCGCCAGCAGGGCAGCGCCTGGGGCGAGTGGGACTCGGACCGCATGGCGCAGGTGGTGTCCAACCTGGTGACCAACGCCCTCAAGTACAGCCCCGCGGACACGCCCGTGAGCGTGGAGCTGCGCGCCTGGGACGAGGAGCTGGTGCTGTCGGTGCACAACGAGGGGCCCCCCATCCCTCCCCACGTCCTCCCCCGCCTCTTCGAGCCGCTCCAACGCGGCACCGCGCAGATGGACCGGGCGACGCGGAGCATCGGCCTCGGCCTCTACATCGTGAAGCACCTGGTCGAGGCGCACGGGGGCTCGGTCTCCGCCAGCTCGACCGGGAGCCAGGGCACCACCTTCACCGTGAGGCTGCCCCGCGACTCCAGGCCCTCGTCCCGGCACTGACCCGCCCGGCTCACCGGGACCCCTCCGCGAGTGCCCGCGCCTCCGCGAGGCTCGCCGCGCAGCGGAAACCGAAGTGGTGGAAGACGGGCCGGTTGGCGGGCACGTGGGGCCGCCGGTACACCGTCGTCGCGTACGAGCCCGGCCAGAACCACGAGCCGCCCCGCACCACCTTCTCGGTGTGGCCCTCGCAAGGCTCGCGGCCCTCGCACGGGCCCTTCGGCTCCACCCCCAGACACGCCTCACCACACGCCTTCCACGAAGGGGTGAACCAGTCCGCCACCCACTCCCAGGCGTTGCCCGACATGTCGTGGAGCCCGTAGGGATTGGGAGGCCGCGAGCCCACCGGCTCCGGACGCCCCACGTCGGCGTGCGTCCGCGAGCGCTGCTTGTGTCCGCAGCTCCGCCCCCGGCCGTCCATGATGACGGCGCGCTCGCAGGTGGCGGGCGCATCGCCCCACGGGTAGAGCCGCCCGTCCGTGCCGCGCGCCGCCTTCTCCCACTCGGCCTCCGTCGGCAGGTGCTTGCCCTGGGCCTCGCAGAAGGCCTTCGCGTCGTACCAGCTCACCCCGTTGATGGGCTGCCGGGGGTTGTCGAAGTCGCGGTAGTTGGGCCCGGCCTTCCGGCACCGGCCCGCCTTCTCGCACGCCTTGTAGGCCCCGTACGTCACCTCGTGGGTGTCCATGTAGAAGGTCCCCACCCAGACCTTCGCCTGGGGCCTGGCCGGCGCGTGCCGCCCCCCGTTCACACCTCGGAGGAAGGGGCCACCGGGAATGCAGGCCATGCCGGCGATCGGTGCCTCGAGACAGGGCCGCACCTCCGGAGCCCCGGGAAACGGCTCCTCCGCCACCGCCACGCGCGCCACCAGGAGCAGGGGCACGACGGCCCACCCCGCCCTCGAGCTCACCGCACGGCCTCGCCGTGCGCCGCCCGCGACAAGCCCCTCCCCCGCTTCACCTTCTTCGCCTGCACCTTCGCCAGGAGCCGCTGCTTCGCCGCCTCGCGCGCCTCCTCGGGCCCGATGTCCAGCCGCGACAGCCCGTACACCGTGCCGCTGTCCGGCGCGTAGCGGAGCATCCGGCGCACGTCCCGCGTCTTTTCGTCCGCCAGCCAGGCCAGGAAGCTCGAACCCGACTGGGTGTTGTAGTGGTAGTAGGTGCCCTTCACGTGCGAGACGCCCCGCTGGCCGCTCGTGCGCACCACCACGCTGCCCTCGTCCAGGGCGAGCTCGCGCATGTTGCTCCGGTACCGCGCGCCATACGGGAAGTACTGCTCGGCGTTCGACAGGTAGAGCACCCCCACCTTCTTCCCCGCCTGTGCCACCGCCCGGCCCACCGCGCTCACGGTGCGCTGGGCGGTGAGGTCTCCCCGCACCATGAAGACCTTGTCCTGCTGGAAGAGGCGGCGGAGGTGGGCGTACTCGGCGGCATCCACCACGAAGTTCGGCAGGGACGCCTTCTCCATCTGCGCCACCACGCGCTTCAGCCTCCGCTCCACCGCCCAGCGGGCCGTGCCGTAGGCCCGGAGCGCGCCCACCCGCTGCGCCTTGTCCGGGTAGCCCTCCTCGATGAGGCGGCGCACCTCCTTGCGGCTCTTCAACTGCCACAGCCGGAGGAACTCCTCGGGCGTCTCCGCCGCGAGGAAGATGACGCGGTAGACGCGGTGCAGATCCACGATGGACTGGTCGAAGTCGAGCAGGACGAGCACCTCGGCGCGCGCCCAGGCCCCCAGCAGGTAGTTCTGATCGGAGCCCACCCCGATGTAGACGCCGCCCTTGTCCTTCACCGTGTCGTGGAAGAGGTGGAGGTCGTTCTCGTTGGAGATCCAGTAGTGGAGGCCGCGCACGAGCTCCGGGGGAGCGGGATCCGCTGGCAGGCTGGCGAAGGCGGAGAGGGCTGGCTCGCTGGCGGAGGCCACGGCTCCAGCCAGGGCGACGAGGAGGGCGAAGACACGCATCGCGGGCATGATACCTCGCCCCGGTCACATCGGCGGGTTGGGCACTCCATGAAGATGAAACCTTTCAAGGAGCCCCCCATGCCCATCCGATTCCCCACCGCGAGCGCGCTCGCCCTCGCCTGTGCCCTCTGCGGTGTGGCCAGCACCGCATGGGCCCAGACGCCGAAGCCACCCCCGCGCGACGTCTTCCAGCACCTCACCCGGTCCTGCGGCGGTTTCCCTGGCACGCCATGTCCCGAGAACCAGCTCTGCGTCGACGACCCCGGCGATGACTGCGATCCGGACAAGGGGGGCGCCGACTGCATCGGCATCTGCGTGAAGAAGAGCGAGTGCAAGTCCCCGGTCTGTGACTACAAGAATCCGCTCAAGCAATATGTCAGCAAGAGCCCCAAGCAGTGCGCGACCATCAAGTTCATCTGTGCCCCGGGCTTCCAGCCGTTCTTCGATGACTGCGGCTGCGGCTGCGAGCGCGGAAAGCTGAAGGAAGAAGCACCACGGAAGTGAAGGGAGCCGGTAGTTTTTTCACGTATGCCTCTGGAGAAACTTCCCTTCTCCAGAGGCCTCCCCACCTTCCAAGTCGCGAATATGACAGGGAAAAGGGTTGGCGTGATTCGTGCCTCACGTCCAGTCCGAGATGAACCACTCCGAGCACACCACCGCCTATGCGGTCGAAGTCAGCGCGGCGGCCTGGAAGCAGCTCTCCCAGCTGCCCTTGGAGATCTACCAGCGCATCCGTGGCGAGCTGGATACGGTCGCCGCCAGGCTCGTTCGCATGGGGACGCCCACCCTGTCCCTCTTGAAGATCGTCTGCCAGGTCACGTCCCTGTCAATCATGGTGGGGGAGTACATCGTTCTCTACGACATGGAGCCCGATCGCGGATACCTCACCCTGCGCGAGGTCGCACGCCGTCTTCCTCACGACACGTAAGGGCCCGGGGGTAGTCTCCGGGCCTCGATGAGCACCACCCAGACAGACGGTGGACCGGAGGCCCGGGTCCCGCACGAATCCTACGGGAAGCTGTTCCTGCGCTTCCTCCACTTCGGCCTGCTCGCCTGGGGTGGACCGGTGGCGCAGATCGCGATGATCCGCCACGACCTGGTGGAGAAGGAGAAGTGGGTCACCCGCGAGCACTTCAACCGGGCGCTCGCCGTGTACCAGGTGCTGCCGGGGCCCGAGGCGCACGAGCTGTGCGTCTACTTCGGGATGCTCGCGCGCGGCCGGTTGGGCGGAGTGCTGGCGGGACTCGGCTTCATGCTGCCGGGCCTCGTCCTGATGCTCGGCCTCTCGTGGCTCTACCTGCGGTACGGCCTGGGCTCGCCGCGGCTCCTGGCCGTGTTCGGTGCCGTCCAGGCGGCGGTGACGGCGCTCATCGTCCGGGCGGTGGTGCGCATCGCGCAGCACACCCTCGAGGACCGCTGGTCGTGGGGTGTGGCCGGGCTCGCGGCGCTCGCGCAGGGCGCGGGGGTGCACTTCGGCTTCACGCTCGTGGCCGCGGGGCTCATCGTCCTGCTGGCGAAGAAGGGGCTGCGGCTGCCGGCCCTGGGGCTCGCCGGAGCGTGCGTGGTGGCCGTGGCCGTCTTCCTGATCCTCCACGGGTTCGCGCCCATGGGCGCGGGCGGGGCCGAGGTCGGGCAGGGGACCGCCACCGAGCGCCCTTCCCTCCTGGCCCTGCTGGTGTCGGGCCTGCGCGGCGGGCTGCTCACCTTCGGCGGGGCCTACACCGCCATCCCCTTCATCCAGCGGGACGCCGTGGTGACGGGCGCGTGGATGACCAACGCGCAGTTCCTCGACGGGCTCGCCCTCTCGGGGCTCATCCCCGCGCCGCTCATCATCTTCTCCACCTTCGTGGGCTACCTCGGCGGGGGATGGGCCGGGGCGCTGGTGATGACGGCGGGCATCTTCCTCCCGGCCTTCTCCTTCTCGCTCCTCGGTCACGACTTCTTCGAGCGGGTGCTCCACCATCCGCGCTTCCGCCACTTCCTCGACGGGGTGACGGCGGGCGTGGTGGGGCTCATCGCGGCGACCACGGTGGGGCTGCTGCGCGCCGGGCTCACCCGGCCCGCCACGGTGGCCATCTTCGCCGTCACACTCGGAGTGCTCTTCCGGTGGAACGCGAAGTTCCTCGTGCCGCTCGTCATCGCCGGGGCGGCCGTGGCCGGACTCCTGCTCCAGTACTATTGACGATAGTAGCGGACCCGGGGCTTGATGAAGGCATCGTGAAGAAGCGCACCTGGGAACCGCTGGGCCGATTGGAAGCGATCGTCATGGAGGTGGTCTGGGCCCGGGCCCCGGTCACGGCGCGCGAGGTGTGCGACCGGATGACGGGGGACGAGGAGCGGGCCTACACCACCATCATGACGACGATGGATCGGCTCCACCGCAAGGGGCTGCTCGTTCGTGAGAAGGACGGCCCGGCCTGGCGGTACGTGCCCGCGCTCGGCAAGGCCGAGTTCGAGAAGGCGCTCGCGGACAGCCTGGCGGCGGAGATCCTCCAGTCTCACGGTGAGGTGGCGCTCTCGGCCTTCGTCGATGCGGCGGCCCAGGTCGACGAGGGGCTGCTCGACCGGCTGGCACAGCTCATCTCCCAACGGCGCAAGGGGCACGGATGATGGCGGCCCTGGCCTTCCTGCTGGAGTGCTCCGCGACGGCGGCCCTCATCGGGATGGCCGTGTCGCTGCTGGTGTGGCCGGCGCTCCGGCTCCTCCAAGGCCAGGCGTTGCAGCGTGTTCCGGCGCTCCGCGCGGACCTGGCTTTCGTGCTCGGGACGCTGCCCGCCCTGGCCTCGCTGGGTGTGGTGGCCGCCGCGGCCGCGCCTCCGTTCGCCGCGGCGCTCGGTCTGGCGGCCGACCACTGTCTGGGCCATGGACACCACGTGCACCTGTGCTTCCTCCACTCGGCGCACGTGAGGCCCGTCCTCGCCACGGTGGGGGCGTTCTCGCTCGCCGTGTTCCTCTTCCGGGCCGGGGAAACCGTCCTCCGATTGCTGCGGATGCGGGCGCGGCTGTCCGCCCTCGAGTCGCTCGGCACCCGGCGACCAGGGCGCTTCCCCATCGTCGCCGTCCCCGGTGCTCCACGGCTCTGCCATGCGGTCGGGCTCGTGCGCCGGCGCATCCTGCTGTCCGCCAGTCTGGCGGAGTCGCTCACCCCGGCGGAGCTGCGCTCGGCGCTGGCGCACGAGGAGGCCCACCTGCGCCGTCGAGACCCGTTGCTCGGCGTGCTCCTCGGGGTGGCCGGGCTCTTCGCCGCGCCGTTCCTCTCACGCGCCTGCGCGGCCGCCCACCAGATGGCAGCGGAGGAGGCGTGCGACGCCGAAGCGGCGGCGGCGGTGGGAGATGGCGGGCTGGTGGCGGGCGCGCTCGTCAAGGTGGCGGCGCTGCAGCAGCGGCTCTCCCACGTCACGGGGGATGCACCCGCCTTCGGGGCGCTCGCGCTGGAGCGCCGTGTCCGGCTGCTGCTCGATGAGGCCGCACGCGCCACCACGGCGCACGCCCTTCGCGTCACCGGCGCAGTGGCCCTGGCCACCGGGCTGCTCTCACTCGCTCACAGCGCCTTCCTCCATCACGCGGTGGAGACGGCCCTCCACATCCTCTTCTGAGAACCCCAGGCCCCGCGCATGCGCTCACCTCCACGGAGTCCGGCCGCCTCTACTATCCTGGGTAGTATCTCCCTGCTGCTGGCTGGCACGACGGCCCTGGCCCAGCCCGCGCTCGACGAGCGGCAATATGTGGCGCGGGTGCTCGCCTCGAGCCTGGAAGGCCGCGTCGCCGAGCAGGAGGCCAGGCTGGGCCGGGCCGAAGCCGTGGGTGCCGGCGCGTGGCCCAACCCCGCGCTGGAGTGGGAGCGCCAGAAGACGACCTCCGGAACCCGGGACGGAGAGAGCCAGGACGTGTGGATGGCCTCCATCCCCTTGGTGCTCTCCGGACGGCTGGGGTTGGAGGCCGAGGCGGCGGACCGGAACGCGAGGGCCGCCGAGGCGCGGCACGAATGGGCGCGGGCGGGTCTGCGGCATGAGGCGACGAGGACCTTCGCGGCGGTGCTGGCGGCCCGGGAGCGCCGGTCCATCCTGGAGCAATCGCTCGCCGAGCTGCTGCGCCTGGCCGAGGCCATCGCCACCCGCGAGAGGGCGGGAGAGGCCGCGGGCTACGACCGGCTGCGCATCGAGCTGGAGGCGGCGACGGTGCGGGATGCACTGCGCGGCGCCGGGCTGGACGCGCATCGGGCCGAGGCCCAGGCGCTGCGGCTGCTCGGGCCCGGAGTAACGGCGCTTCCCCCGCTCGAGGGCTCGCTCCAGATGGAGAGGCCCCTGCCGGACGGGGCCGCGCTGTTGGCGGAGCTGGAGGAGAAGCGCGGTGACTTGCGCGCCCTCGCGCTCGAGGCCGGTGGAGCGGAGGCCGCCCGGCGTGCGGCGGGCCGGGGTTGGATTCCAGAGCCCTCCCTCCGCGCGGGCGCGCAATTCCTCGACGTGGGACTGCCGGGCGCGGGGGCCGGGTACGTGGTGGGCGTGGGACTGCCGCTGCCCTTCTTCGACCGCCGCCAGGGAGAGGCGGCCCGGGCGGAAGCGCGCCGGGAGCTCGCCCGGGCCCGCCACGCGGCACTCCTCCACGAGGCGCGGAGCCGGCTCGCGACCGCCCTCGAGGCGGTGTCCGGCCGGCGGGAGCGGCTGACGAAGTACCGGACCGAGGTGCTCGAACGTGCGGAGGAGCTGCGCCAGATCGCCGCGACCGCCTACCGGGGAGGCAGTGCCGAGCTCCTCGTGCTGGTGGATGCCGAGCGCGCCGCCCGTGAGGCGCGGCTGACCGCCGTCGAGCTGACGGAGTCCCTGATCGAGGCGGAGACGGACCTTCTTCTTCTCGCGGGTACCCCAGAGGGTACCACGCCCCGGAGTGCCACCCGATGAGCCGTCCTCTCCTTCTCGTCCTCGCCCTGGCGTGCACGCTCGCCTGCAAGCGGGCTCCGAGCGACCACGAGCATGGCCCCGGGCAAGACCACGAGCACGGCGCCGCGCCCGCCAGCGAGCCGGAGCGCCCGGGCCAGACCGTCACCGTCTACCAGGACGGCCTGGAGCTCTTCATGGAGTACCCGGCGCTCGTGGTGGGCCAGCCCTCTCCCCTGGTGGCCCACTTCACCGACGCGCGAGATCCGAACGGCTTCCGCGTGGTGACGAAGGGGCGCGTGACGGCCACGCTTCGCTACGCGGACGGCACGGAGGAGCGCTTCGTGGCCGACAAGCTCCTGCGTGACGGCATCTTCAAGCCGGTGGTGCAACCCACCCGGGCGGGAGAGGGCACGCTCACCCTGCGGCTCGAGGGAGAGCAGGTGTCGGGCACGGTGGAGGCGGGCAAGGTGGTGGTGTACCCCACCGTGGCCGCGGCGGTGGCCGCCGCGCCTCCCGAGGAGACGGGTGAGGCCACCGTGCCCTTCCTCAAGGAGCAGCAGTGGAAGACGCAGTACGCGACGGCGCCGGCCGAGCCGCGTGTCCTCCAGGGAGGGGTGCGCGCCAACGGTGAGCTGAAGCCGGTGGCGGGCCAGTCGGCGGAGCTGTCGGCTCCGGTGGCCGGGCGCATCTCCGTGGGAGACAAGGTGGCGCACCTGGGGCAGCGCGTGCGCAAGGGCGAGGTGCTCGTGCGGCTGGTGCCCACCAGCTCGGCGAGCGGCACGGACCTGGCCTCCGTGGAGATGGAGGCGGCGCGCGCCCGGGCGGAGCTGGGCCTGGCGGAGCGGGAGGTGAAGCGCGCGGAGGAGATGTTCGCGGGCAAGGCCATCCCCGAGAAGCAGCTCGACGCGGCCCGGGTGGCGCGCGAGGTGGCGGCGGCGCGAGTGGCGGCCACCGAGCGACAGCTCGCGCTCTACCGCAGCACCCAGAGCGGAGGAGCGGGCCCCAGCGGCGCGGCGTTCGAGCTGCGCTCCCCCCTGGACGGGGTGGTGTCCTTCGCGGACGTGATCCCCGGAGCGGTGGTGGAGGCGGGAAGGCTGCTCGTCTCGGTCGTCAACCCCGAGCGGCTCTGGCTGGAGGCGCGCGTGTTCGAGGCGGACGCGCCCAAGGTGGAGCGCTCGCCCGGGGCGTCCTTCTCCGTGGCGGGCTTCGAGCACGAGTTCTCCGTGGACGAGAAGACGGGGCGCCGCGTCGCGGTGGGCTCGGTGGTGGACCGGGCGACGCGCACGGTGCCTGTCATCTTCGAGCTGCCCAACCCGGACGGCGTCCTCAAGCCGGGCATGTTCGCCAAGGTGACGCTCTACACGGGACAGACGATCCGAGGAGTGGCCATCCCCGAGTCGGCCCTGGTGGACGACAACGGCAGGCCCACGGTCTTCGTGATGGACGGAGGAGAGTCCTTCTTCAAGCGGGCGGTCCGGCCAGGCGTGCGCTCCGGCGGCTACGTGCAGGTGCTCGAGGGTGTGAAGGAAGGCGAGCGGGTCGTGTCCCGGGGCGCCTACGAGCTCAAGCTGTCCACCGCCACGGGGGCCATCCCCGAGCACGGCCACCAGCACTGAGGCGGAGCCCCCGACGATGAATCACCTCATCCGCTGGTCCATCGACAACCGCCTGCTGGTCGTGGCGGCCTGCGTGCTGCTGCTCGTGCTGGGGGTGGAGACCGCCCGGAAGATGCCGGTGGACGTCTTTCCGGATCTCACCGCCCCCACCGTCACCGTCCTCACCGAGGCGCATGGACTGGCGCCCGAGGAGGTGGAAACACTCGTCACCTTCCCCATCGAGACGTCGGTGAATGGCGCCACGGGCGTGCGCCGGGTGCGCTCGGCGTCCGGGGTGGGCATCTCCATCGTCTGGGTGGAGTTCGACTGGGGCACGGACATCTACACCGCGCGGCAGGTGGTGAACGAGAAGCTGCAGCTCGTCGCCTCGCAGCTGCCGCCGGACGTACCGCCGCCCACGCTGGCGCCCATCTCCTCGGTGATGGGGGAGATCCTCTTCCTGTCCGTCTCCTGGAACGAGGACGCGCTGGCGCCGGACGCGGCGGGGCGCGAGGCCCAGATGATGGAGGCGAGGAGCGCGGCGGACTGGGTGCTGCGCAAGCGCCTGCTGTCGGTGGCGGGCGTCTCCCAGGTCGTCCCCATCGGCGGAGCGGTGAAGCAGTACCAGGTGCTGCTGCGGCCCGAGTCGCTCCAGGCGCTCGCCGTCAGCTTCGAGCAGGTGGCGCACGCGCTTCGGACGACGAACCAGAACTCCTCGGGTGGCTTCTACGTGGAGGGCGGACAGGAGTACCTGCTGCGGGCCGTGGGACGGGCGCGGGGGTTGGAGGACATCGCCAACACGGTCGTCACCGTGCGCGGGGGCCAGCCCATCACCGTGGGACAGGTGGCGGACGTGAGGGTGGGCGCCAGACCCAAGCGCGGAGAAGGAAGCGCCAACGCGAAGCCCGCCGTCATCCTCGCGGTGATGAAGCAGCCGGATGCCAACACGCTGGAGCTCACCCGGCGGCTGGACGCGGTGCTCGACGACATCCAGCGCACGCTGCCCCAGGGGCTGGTCATCAACCGCCACATCTTCCGGCAGTCGGACTTCATCTCGGTGGCGGTGCACAACGTGTCCGTGGCGCTGCGCGACGGCGCCATCCTGGTGGCCGTCATCCTGCTCGTCTTCCTGATGAACTTGCGGGCGACGTTCATCTCGCTCATGGCCATTCCGCTGTCGCTGGTGGTGGCGGTACTGGCGCTCGCGGCGTTCGGCGTCACGCTCAACACCATGACCATTGGCGGGCTGACCATCGCCATCGGGGCGCTGGTGGACGACGCCATCATCGACGTGGAGAACGTCTTCCGGCGCCTGCGGGAGAACGCGCACCTGCCCGAGGCGGAGCGCCGGTCCGCCTTCGAGGTCATCTACCGGGCCTCGGTGGAGGTCCGCACCTCCATCGTCTTCGCCACGCTCATCATCGTCCTCGTCTTCGTGCCGCTCTTCTTCCTCTCGGGCCTGGAGGGACGGATGCTGGCGCCCCTGGGGCTGGCGTACATCGTGGCCATCACCGCGTCACTGGTGGTAGCGGTGACGGTCACACCTGCCCTGTGCGCGTACCTGCTGCCCCGGGCGCGCTCACTGGGTGCCGAAGAGGGGCCGGTGCTGCGCTGGCTGAAGGTGCGCTACCAGCCACTGCTCGCGTGGGCGCTGGCGCGGCCGAAGGCCATCCTGGCCGGGGCCGGACTGGCCTTCCTGGCCACGCTCGCCATCATCCCCTTCCTCGGACGCGCCTTCCTGCCCGAGTTCAACGAGGGGACGCTCACCCTCAACGTCGTCACCCTGCCGGGCACGTCGCTGGAGGAGTCGGACAAGCTGGGCCGGCGGGTGGAGCAGGCGCTGCTGGCCCTCCCCGAGGTGGCCTCCACCTCCCGGCGCACGGGCCGCGCGGAGCTGGACGAGCACGCCCAGGACGTCAACGCGGCGGAGCTCGACGTGAGCCTGGATCTGTCGAAGGGGGACCGGAGCAAGGAGGAGTTGCTGGAGGCGATGCGCAAGTCGCTCGCCCAGGTGCCGGGGGCGATCATCACCATCGGCCAGCCGCTGTCGCACCGTATCGACCACATGCTCTCGGGCTCCCGATCGGCCATCGCGCTGAAGCTCTTCGGGGACGACCTGGAGAAGCTGCGGGAGCTGGCCGAGCAGGTGAAGAAGGTGGCCGAGGGAACCCCGGGCGCGGTGGACGTCTCCATCGAGCAGCAGGTGGACATCCCGGAGCTGGAGATCCGCACCGACCGGGACGCGGTGGCGCGCTACGGCCTCACCACGGGCGAGGTGGCCGAGGCGGTGGAGCGGGCCTTCGCCGGGCAGACGGTGGGCTCGGTGCTGGAGGGCCAGCGGGCGGTGGACCTGGTGGTGCGCCTGGACGACGCCTCCCGGGCGGACCTGGAGGCCATCGCCTCCACGCTCATCGACACGCCCGCGGGGCCGCGCATTCCGCTGAAGATGCTGGCGAGCCTCACGCGCGAGACCGGCCCCAACACCATCAGCCGCGAGGGCGTGCAGCGCAAGATGGTGGTGCAGGCCAACGTGGCGGGGAGGGATTTGTCCTCGGTGGTGGACGAGCTGAAGGCCCGCGTGGCCCGCGAAATGACGTTCCCCGAGGGGTACTACATCGTCTATGGCGGGCAGTTCGAAAGTGCCGAGGAGGCGGCCCGTGGCATCATCCTGCTCAGTGGTGGGGTGGTGGTGGGCATCTTCCTGCTGCTGGTGGTGGCCTTCGCGTCGGTGCGCAACGCGCTCCTCACCCTCATCAACCTGCCGCTGGCGCTCATCGGCGGAGTGGTGGCGGTGGCGCTCACCTCCGGCGTGGTGAGCGTGGCCTCGCTGGTGGGCTTCATCACCTTGTTCGGCATCGCCACGCGCAACGGCATCCTCATGGTGAGCCACTTCGAGCACCTGATGACGGAGGAAGGAAAGAGCCTCCCCGACGCCGTGGCGCAGGGCTCGATGGAGCGCCTGGCCCCCATCCTCATGACGGCGCTGTCGGCGGGGCTCGCGCTGGTGCCGCTCGTCATCGCCGGGCACGAGGCGGGCAACGAGATCCAGGCCCCCATGGGCGTGGTCATCCTGGGCGGGCTGCTCACCTCCACCTTCCTCAACATGCTGGTGGTGCCGGTGCTCTTCCAGCTCTTCGGCCGCGGCGTCGAACGGAACTGAGAAAGACTTGGTGCGGCGGAGGGCCGCTCTATAGATTCCGGCCGCTCCCGACGTCTCGGAGCGAAAGGACAACGTGAGGACGATGAAGAAGCTTCTTGGGTGCGTAGTCGCGGTGGCCATGGCCCTCACCGCGTTGCCCGCCGCGGCGCAGCTCGAGCTGCCTGCCGCGAGCCCCTCGGCGAAGGTGGTGCAGAGCGTGGGACTGACCGAGATCTCGGTCGATTACTCCAGCCCCGCGGTCAAGGGGCGCAAGGTATGGGGCGCGCTGGTCCCCTTTGATCAGGTGTGGCGCACGGGTGCCAACGCGGCCACGAAGATCACCTTCAGCAGGGATGTGACGTTCGGCGGGAAGCCGGTCCCGGCGGGCACCTACTCCATCGTCTCCGTGCCCACCCAGAAGGAGTGGACGGTGGTGCTGAACAAGGAGCTGGGCCTGTTCGGCGGCGGAAAGAGCTACGACGCCAAGGACGACGTCGTGCGCGTCACCGCGACGCCCACCGAGATTCCCCACCGCGAGCGCCTGACGTTCCTCTTCTCCAACACCACCGACGACCAGACCTCGCTCGATTTCGAGTGGGAGAAGCTGCGCGTCTCCGTGCCGATCACCGTCGACACGAAGACGCATGCGCAGGCCAACATCCAGTCCGCGGTGAACGGCTCGTGGCGCTCGCTGGCCAACGCGGCCCGCTACGTGGCCGACACGTCGAAGGACTACCCCACGGCGCTGAAGTACGCGGACAACTCGCTCGCCATCCAGTCGCACTGGTACAACAACTGGATCAAGGCCGACATCCTGGCGCGCTCGGGGAAGATCGCCGACGCCCGCAAGTTCGCCCAGATCGCCTGGGACCTGGGACAGAAGGATCCGAACTTCTTCTTCAAGGATCAGGTCGCCAAGGCCCTGCAGGACTGGAAGGGCAAGAAGTAGTCTCAGCCGCGCGAGGCCCCCGCCATGAGCTGACGGTAGAGGGCCTCGTAGCGGTCGATGGCCGGCCCGAGCTGGAAGCGGGCCAGGACGTTCTCGCGGGCGCGGCGGGAGAAACTCCGCCAGCGCCCCGTGTCCCGGACGAGCTCGAGGACGTGGCCCGCCATGGCCTCCACGTCCCCCACTGGCGCCAGGAAGCCCGTCGTCCCGTGATCGACCTGCTCCGGGATGCCGCCGATGTTGCTGGCGACCACCGGGATGCCACAGCTCAGCGCCTCGAGCGCGGCGAGGCCGAAGCTCTCCTGCTCACTCGGCAGGAGGAAGACATCCGCCGAGGCGAGGATCTCCACGAAGCTCTCCTGCTTGCCCAGGAAGGCCACGCGGTCCTCCAGGCCGAGCTCCCGGACCCTGCGCTCCGCGGGTGAGCGCTCGGGGCCGTCACCAATCATCACCAGCCGGCAGGGGCGTGCGCGGTGGGCCTCCTCGAAGATGGACACCACGTCGCCGATGCGCTTCACCGGCCGGAAGTTCGACACGTGGATGAGCACGGGCTCGTCATCCGTGAACCCGGGGAAGAGCTGGCGCAGGAGGGTCCGGTCGCGGACCGGGGCGTAGCGCTCCGTGTCGACGAAGTTGGGGATGACCTCGATGGGGACGGTCTCCGGGAGCCGGAAGCCGTCCCAGGTGGCGCGCCGCAGGAACTCCGAGGGCGTGGTCACCGCGTCGCTGCGCAGGATGGAGAAGCGCGTGATGGGCAGGTAGGTGGGATCCGTACCGACGAGCGTGGTGTCGGTGCCGTGGAGCGTCGTCACGATGCGCGGCGCCAGATCCCCCAGCACCTCGCGGGCCATCCAGGCCGCCGTGGCATGGGGCACCGCGTAGTGCACGTGCAGGATGTCCAGCTGCTCGTAGCTGGCGACCTCGATCATCTTCGAGGCGAGCGCCAGGGGGTACGTCCCCGAGTGGGCGAGCGCCGGGTAGTCGCTCTCCACCACCTCGTGGAAGATGACCTTGCGCGTCATCCCGTGCAGGCGTACCGGGAGGTCCCTCGCGATGAAGTGGACGCGGTGGCCGCGCTCCGCCATGGCCAGACCGATCTCGGTCGCGACCATGCCGCTGCCTCCAAAGGTGGGAAAGCAGGTGATGGCCAGGTTGAGGCGGTCGCTCATCGGCATTAGGGGAAGAACAGGGGCCGCGCGAAGCTATTCCGGCGGAAATGGTCCAGGGGATCGCTCAGGCCCAGGGTCTCGCGCAGGACGTAGGGCTCGCCGTGGGAGACGCCGATCCGCGCGCCGTAGAAGCGGTCGCGCGCCTCGAGCGAGGTGAGCGACAGGGGCGAGCCGACCAGGGTCTGCGGACCCTCCGCCCGGGGCTCCACCTGGCTCGCGTAGCAGCGGATGGCGGCCATCTTCCGCTCGTGGGCCGCCGACACGTCGACGACGAAGCTCGGCTCGGCCAGGTGGCGCATGGGGTAGTAGAGGACCTGCCTCGGCGTGAAGGACGCGCTGGGAGGCTCGGTCTCGAACTTGCGCACCGAGGCGAAGAACAACGCGCGCGTCACCAGGGCGCTGGTGGCCTCGTGGTCCGGGTGGCGCTCCTGCTGCCAGGGGACGAGGACGAGCTCGGGGCGGAGGCGGCGGAGGACCTCGACCACGCGAGCCACGGGCGCGGTCCGCGCGCGCTCGGCCTCGGGCGCCTCGAAGCCGGCCCAGGGGTCGATCCACCCATCCGGCAGGCCGAGGTTCTCTCGGACCGACAGGCCCAGCACCCGGGAAGCGGCCTCGGTCTCGGCGGCGCGCGACTCGGGAGTCCCTCGCGAGCTCTTCTCGCCGCGCGTCAGGTCGACGATGCCGGTGCGGTAGCCGAGGTCGACCATTCGGGCCAGGAACCCGCCGCAGAAGAGCTCGACATCGTCGGGGTGCGGCCCGAAGGCGAGGACGTCGAGCCCGTAGGTGGAATTGGCCGCGGTCATGGCTTCAGATCCTTCAGGTTGCCGGAGAAGGGCTCACAGGCCTCGAGGACGAGGCGCGTGAAGGCCTGGGAGCCGAGGCGGCACGCGTAGTACGGCAGCCCGTGGATGCGCTCCTGCGGTGCGCCATCCGGGGCGAGGTAGGCCCGCAGGCGGTCCACGCGATCGACCATCACCTGATCCCGCTGCGTGATGGCGCGGCCGTACCGGGCCGCGAGACGGGAGATGCCTCGGCGGACTGTCTTGTCGGTGCGGGTGACGGCCCGGGCGAAGGTCGGGTCGATGGCGGCCATGCGCTCGCCGAGGCGGGCGAGCTCCGAGGCGAAGTCGCCCAGGAGGCGGGCCTCGACGGCCTCGGGCGGCTCGAAGCCTCCCCCGGCGTCGCGGGCGGCGAGGCGGGCCAGCAGCTCGTCACGCGGGGCGGCCGCGTCATCCGGCGAGAGGCCGAGCGTGTCGAGCAGGCGGCGGGCGCGGTCGTCGATGACGCGGAACCGGGCGCGCGGAACGATGAGCGGCATCGGCAGGCCGACGTGCGCATGCAGCGGTGCGAGCTGCGCGAAGTAGGCGATCTCCCCCGGCCCGCCGACGTAGGCCGCCGTGGGAAGCCAGGAGTCCTGGAGGATGGGACGCAACAGGGCCGAGGTCGTGAAGCGGAGCGGCTCGCGCTCCAGCCAGGAGAGGAGCTCGGCCGTCGTCACGGAGGCACCTTCCGGGTGGCCCACGAGGCTCCAGGTGCCGGGGATGGAAGCGGGATCGATGCGGTAGCGCGCGCCGTCGATACCATCGGGAGAGAAGAAGCCCAGCGGTGAGCCCGGGCGGATGTGGACCTGCTCGGAGAAGCCCGCCTCGGAGAGGGCCTGGCCCCGCTGGGCGAGCTTGCCGGCGATGGCCGAGGCCTCCTCGATGGCGCGGCGGTGGAGGGGCGCGGCCAGGGGCGCGAGGCGAGGGTCCCGCGGGTCGAGGAACACGAGCCCCTCGTCCGCGAAGAGGGCCGACAGCACCTCGGCGAAGGCGTCCGCCAGCGTCGCATCGGGACGGTAGGCGCGTTCGAGGAGCGCCAGGTGCTCGCTCGCGTGAGGACTGTCGCCCAGCTCGGCGCGCAGCGCGGCGAGCGCGGCGGTGACCCCTGGGCCCAGGCGGCGGTGGGCGACCGGGACGCGCGAGGTCGCCGCGTCGGGCAGCTCCAGGCACGCGCGCAGGAGCCCACCGGCGGAGCGCGGAGTGAAGCAGTGATCGATCTCGGGGAGATCGTGATCCTCGGTCTGCAACCAGAAGACGGGGACGCAGGGCCGGCCGGCCTCCTCGGCCAGGGCGCGGGCGGCGACGATGGCCGAGGCGGCCTTGTAGACCGTGAAGAGCGGCCCGAGGAAGAGCCCGACCTGCTGGCCGGTCACCACGACGGTCGTGCCGGGACGGGCGAGCAGCTCCAGGTTCCGCTCGCGGGCGGGGCTCGGCGCGAGGCGCGCATTGCGGGCCACGAGCACGTCGTGGATCGCCGGGGCGAGAGGCCGCGAGGCCGCGGCGGCGACAGCCTCGGCGCGGGCGGTCCGGTGCCGGAAGCGGTCGGGGAGGAATTCGAGCGCGCGAGGATCGCCGCGGAGCCAGGAGGCGGAGAAGGAGGAAGCCACGGGCAGGTGATAACAAGTCCGGGGCACCGGGGCGACGGAGATGGACCCGGCTCGCACGGCCAGTCATGGCTCAGGGCGTCATGGCCCGGTGGGCATAAGGAATCCTCGCATCAGCGCGGTCCCATTCCTTGTTAGGGTCCGCCCGAATGCGGAACCTGGTCCTTCTTGGAACGGCACTGGCCATGAGCCTCGGAATCTGGTCGACGGCACTCGCGCAACCCGCCCGGCAGCCCCATGCGGGGGAGCTCGCCGCGGGGATCCGGCGCCTGGGCGTGGTCGGGAGCGTGCTGTACGTGGCGGCCCATCCCGACGACGAGAACACGCGGCTGCTGGCCTACCTGGCTGGTGGACGGGGTGTGCGCGCGGGTTATCTCTCGATGACCCGTGGAGATGGCGGGCAGAACCTCATCGGGACCGAGCAGGATGAGCTGCTCGGGCTCATCCGCACGCACGAGCTGCTCGCGGCGCGGCGCGTCGACGGCGCCGAGCAGCTGTTCACGCGGGCGAGGGACTTCGGCTACTCGAAGAGCGCCGACGAGACGCTGCGCATCTGGGGCCGCGACGAGGTGCTGGCCGACGTCGTGCTCGCCATCCGCCGCTTCCAGCCGGATGTCATCATCACGCGCTTCACCACGAAGCCGCCGAACCACGGGCACCACACCTCCTCGGCGATCCTGGCGGAGGCGGCCTTCACGGCGGCGGCCGACCCGGCGCGCTACCCCGAGCAGCTCGGGGAGCTGAAGCCGTGGAAGGCCGACAGGCTGCTGAACAACACCTCGACGTGGAACCTGAAGCCGGACGCGGACATGTCCGGCTACCTCGCGCTGGATGTCGGCGGCTACGACCCGCTGCTGGGCCGCTCCTGGGGAGAGATCTCCGCGGAGAGCCGCAGCCAGCACAAGAGCCAGGGCTTCGGAGTGCCGGCCGAGCGCGGGACGCAGCTGGAGTACTTCACGCCCCTGGCCGGGACGAAGCCGAAGTCCGACCTGTTCGAGGGACTCGAGCTCACGTGGCGGCGGTGGAGCGGTACGGAGCAGGTGGTACGGAGCATCGACGAGGCGGTGAACGGGTTCGATGCGCGCGCCCCCCACCGCAGCATCCCGGCGTTGCTGCGCGTGCACGAGGCGATCTCCGCCCTGCCGGACAGCAACCCGTGGAAGGCGCTCAAGCTGCGTGAGACCGAGGCGCTCGTGGCCGCGTGCGCGGGCCTGTTCCTCGAGGCGCGTGCAGCGGAGACGGCGGCCGTCCCGGGCAGCCAGGTGGCGTTGAACCTGGTGGCGCTGAACCGCTCGCCCGCCGCGCTCCGGCTGGTGGGAGTGACGCTCCCGGGCGGCGAGTCCGTGGCGGCCGGTGCCAACCTCGCCGACAACAAGCCCTTCAAGCTCTCCAGGCCGGTGGCGATTCCTGGGGACGCACGCATCTCCACGCCCTACTGGCTCCGCAAGCCCGTCGCGGGCGGCCTCTACGCGCTGGACGAGCAGGATCGCGCGCTCGTGGGCAGGCCCGAGGGAGAGCCCGCCCTGACGGTGACCTTCGTCTACGAGGTCGGCGGCAAGCGTTTCTCCGTGGTACGGCCGGTGGTCTACGCGTGGACGGATCCGGTGCGGGGCGAGCTGTACCGGGCCTTCGAGATCGCCCCGGCCGTCACGGCGACGCTCGAGCGGGATGTCCTCATGTTCCCCAATGGCACGGCGCAGTCCGTCGCGGTGGTGCTGGCCGCGGGCAAGGCGGACGCGGCCGGCAAGGTCCGGCTGGAGATGCCGAAGGGCTGGCGCGCCGAGCCCGCCGAGGTGCCGTTCCAGATCGCCGCGCGCGGCGACGAGCGCACGGTCCGCTTCCAGGTCACCCCGCCCAAGGGCGCGAGCGAGCGGGGCCGGCTGCGCGTCGTCGTCGACAGCGGAGGCCGCTCCGAGTCGTGGCGCGTGCGCACCGTGACGCACGAGCACATCCCGCCGCAGACGGTACGCCAGCCCTCCGAGGCGGCGCTGGTGCCCTTCACCCTGGCCACGAAGGTGCGGCGGCTCGGGTACATCCCCGGGCCGGGAGACCGCGTGGCCGAGAGCCTCGCGGCCGTCGGGTACGAGGTGACGCTGCTGCCCGAGGAGCGCCTGGCCTCCGAGAAGCTCGAGCGCTTCGAGGCCATCCTCGTCGGCGTGCGCGCCTTCAACGCCAACCCGCGCCTCGCGCTCCACCACGAGCGGCTCATGAAGTACGTGGAGCAGGGAGGGCGGTTGCTGGTGCAGTACAACACCAACAGCCGCGTGGGACCGCTCAACTCCTCCATCGGCCCCTACCCCCTGGAGATCGGACGCGATCGCGTGACAGACGAGACCGCGGCGATGACGCCCGTCGACCCCAATCACCCGATCCTGAAGGGCCCCAACCGGCTGGAGGCCGCCGATTTCCAGGGCTGGGTCCAGGAGCGGGGCCTCTATTTCGCCTCGAAGTGGGACGAGCGTTACAAGCCCGTGTTCGCCATGAATGATGCTGGCGAGGAACCGCTCCGCGGCGGGCTGCTCGTCGCACGCCACGGCAAGGGGACCTTCGTCTACACGGGCCTCGCCTTCTTCCGTCAGCTCCCCTCGGGTGTACCCGGGGCCTACCGCCTGCTCGCGAACCTCCTCGCTCAATGAACGATAACTCCAAGCCACGGCCCGAGCTCGACGACGCGCCTCCCCTGCTGGGCTCCTGGCGCAACATCTACTTCCTCGTGTTGGGCTCCCTTGCCGTATTCATCGCCCTGTTCTGGGCACTCACCCGGGCCTATTCGTGACACTGCTCGACTGGCTGGTCCTCATCGGGACGACGGCATTCATCGTGGGCTGGGGGCTCTGGCGGACGCGCGGCGAGCGCGACACCGCGAGCAGCTACCTGCGGGGTGACCAGGATCTGCGCTGGCCCACCATCGGCCTGTCGGTCATGGCCACGCAGGCCAGCGCCATCACCTTCCTCTCCGTCCCGGGCCAGGCCTACGAGGACGGAATGCGCTTCGTGCAGTTCTACTTCGGACTGCCGCTCGCGATGGTGATCGTCAGCGCCATCTTCGTCCCCATCTACTACCGGCTGAATGTCATCACGGCCTACGAGTACCTGGAGTCCCGCTTCGACTTGAAGACGCGCCTGCTCGGTGCGTTCCTCTTCCTCATCCAGCGCGGGCTCGCTTCCGGCATCACCATCTACGCGCCCTCCATCATCCTCTCCGCCATCTTCGGCTGGCCGCTGGAGCCGACCATCATCGCGATGGGGGCACTCGTCATCCTCTATACGGTGACGGGTGGCTCCAAGGCCGTCAGCCAGACGCAGAAGCAGCAGATGGTGGTGATGCTCGGGGGCATGGTCGTGGCCGCCCTCGTCATCGTGTGGCGGCTGCCCGAGAACGTGTCCTTCGGGCGCGCCGTGGATGTCGCCGGAGCGCTCGGCCGGATGAACGTGGTCAGCTTCGATCTCGACTTCCAGGACCGCTACAACATCTGGTCCGGCCTCACCGGCGGCCTCTTCCTGTCGCTGTCGTACTTCGGGACCGACCAGTCCCAGGTGGGCCGCTACCTGTCGGGCCGCTCCATCACCGAGAGCCGCCTCGGGCTGCTGTTCAACGGCGTCCTGAAGATCCCGATGCAGTTCCTCATCCTCTTCGTCGGGCTCCTGGTCTTCGTGTTCTACCAGTTCAACGCGCCGCCGTTGCTCTTCAACCAGCCCCTGCGCGCGAAGGTGCAGGCGACCGCGCAGGCGGGCGAGTTCGCGGCCCTCGAGGAGAAGTGGACGCGCGTCCAGGCCGACAAGCGCGCCGAGGCAGAGAACTACCTGGCGGCCCTCGATACCCGTGATGCCTCCGCCGAGGCCAGCGCGCGCGAGCAGCTCCAGGCCGCCGCCCGCGCGGCCGACTCGGTCCGCAAGGAGGCCAAGGCCGTGGTGTCCCGCGCCCTGCCGGGCATGGAGACCAAGGACTCGGACTACATCTTCATCTCGTTCGTGAAGGACTGGATGCCCAGCGGGCTCGTGGGGCTGCTCATCACCGTCATCCTCGCGGCGGCCATGAGCTCGATCGCCAGCGAGCTCACCGCCCTGGGCGCGACGACCACGGTCGACTTCTACCGGCGGGTCGTCCGCCGCGACGCCTCGGACCACCACATCCTGGTGGCCTCCAAGCTGTTCACCGTCTTCTGGGGGATCGTCGCGGTGGCCTTCGCGAGCTTCGCGTCGCTGCTCGACAACCTCATCCAGGCCGTCAACATCCTGGGCTCCATCTTCTACGGGACGGTGCTGGGCATCTTCCTCGTGGCCTTCTTCCTCAAGCACGTGAGGGGCAATGCCGTCTTCCTCGCCGCGCTCATCTCGCAGACCACGGTGATCGCCCTCTTCATGTTCAGCGGGATCGGCTACCTCTGGTTCAACGTGATCGGCTGTGCGCTGGTGGTCTCCCTGGGCCTGGCCATCCAGGCCGTCATGCCCCGGCCGGCGAGCGCCTGACACCGGACCGGGGCCGGGCGGCCCTCATTTCAGACGTGGCGCCTTCCAGAAGGCGAGGCGCCACCCCATGCGCTCGCGCACGCCGTGGACGAGCGCGTAGAAGGTGGGCAGGGCCAGCAGCGTGAAGAGCGTGGAGGTCAGCAGGCCGCCCACCATCACCACTGCCAGCGGACGCTCGACCTCGGTGCCGTGGAGCGGCAGCACCAGCAGTGGCAGGAGGCCGAGGATGGCCGTGCCCGCCGTCATCAGCTTGGGCCGCACGCGGCCGATGCTGGCCTCGCGCACGGCCTCATCGAAGGGCTTGCCTTCCGCCATCAAGCCCTTCGTCTGCGCCACCAGCACCAGGCCATTCTGCACCGCGATGCCGAACAGGCCGATGAGGCCCACGAGGCTGGACACGTTCCACGTCTCTCCAGCCAGCAGCAGCGCGAGGATGCCGCCGACGAAGGCATCCGGCAGGGTGGCGAGGATGACGAGCGTCTCGGCCAACGAGCCCAGCGCCAGGTACAACAGCAGGAAGACGGCGAGCAGCGCCACCGCGATGGCGAGCATCAGGGACTTCGCGGCCCGCTCCTGGCTCTCCACCCGGCCTCCCACGTCGAGGAAGTAGCCCGTGGGCAGCCGCAGCTCCGCCGCCAGCCGCTCGCGCACCTCCTCGGCGGTGCTTCCCAGATCGCGTCCCACCACGCTCGCCTCGATGGCGATGCGGCGGCTCCCCGCCTCCCGGCGCACGCTGCCCGCACCGGTCGTCTCCTCGATCGTGGCCAGCTGGCTCAGGGGAATCCGGGAGCCGTCATGCCCGTCCACCAGCAGGTTGTGGATGGCGTTGACGTCCCCCCGGCGGTGGTCCGCCAGGCGCAACACGAGGTCGAACCGGCGCTGACCCTGCCACACCTGGGAGGACTCCTCGCCCACGAGCCCCACGCGCACCGCGCGGATGACGTCGCCGGGAGTGAGGCCCACCCGGGCCACCGCGGCGCGGTTCACGTCGATGCGGAGCTGGGGCAGCCCGCTGAGTTTCTCCACGCGCAGGTCCTCCACTCCCCTCACCCGCGCCATGATGGCTCGGGCCCGCTCCGAGAGCTGGGCGAGCCGCTCCAGGTCCGGTCCGAAGATGCGCACCGACACGTCGGCGGGGCTCCCGCCCAGGCCCTCGTCGATGCGCATCCCCAACGGCGTGGTGAAGAGCACGGACACACCGGGCACCTTCGCCACGGCCTCGCGCATTTCCGACTCCAGCTCCTCCAGGTCGTGCCGCCGGTCCTTCTTCAGCACCACCAGCACGTCGGAGACGGTGTGCGGCATGGGGTCCTCGGTGCGCTCGGCCCGTCCCGTGCGGCGCACCACGTCCTCCACCTCGGGGAACTTGCGCAGCTCGTCCTCCACGCGGTGGTTGAGCCGGTCCACCTCCTCCAACGAGGCCTCCGGCGGCAGCATCGTCTGGAGGAGCAGCGCCCCCTCGTCCAGCCTGGGCATGAAGTCACTGCCCACCGCGAAGGCGAGCCCCAGGGCGGGCAACGTGATGGCGAGCGCCACCACGCGCACGAGCCCCGCCCTGCGCATGCAGGCATCGAGGAGCACGGCGTAGCGGGCCTTCACCACTCGGATGAGCCACACGTCCTCCTCCGGCTGACCATCCTTCCGGGGCCGCAGGAGCAGCGCCGAGGCCACCGGCACCAGCGTGAGGGCGAGCAACAGCGAGGCGGCGAGACACGCCACCACCGCCGCCGCGAGCGGCTGGTACATGCGCCCCTCGATGCCCGACATGGCGAAGAGGGGGATGAAGACGGAGACGACGATGAGGGTGGCGAAGGTGATGGGCCGGGCCACCTCGCGCGCCGCCTTCAGTGCCTGGGCCTTCCGGCTACCCGGATCGCCTTCGCCCCGGAGCCGGTGGACGATGTTCTCCGTGACGATGATGGCCGCGTCCACCAGCAGGCCCACCGCGATGGCCAGGCCTCCGAGCGTCATGGTGTTGATGCCGACGCCCGTGGCCTTCAAGAACAGTCCCGCGAGCGCCAGGGACAGCGGCAGGGTGAGCGTGACGATGGCCGCGGCGCGCAGATCTCCCAGGAGCGCGAAGAGGACGAGCACCACCAGGAAGGCCCCGATGAGGATGGCGCGGCCGACGCCCCCCAACGCGGAGGACACCAGCTCCGACTGGTCATACACGGGGCGCAGGTGGACGCCCGGCGGAAGACCCGCCCGCACCTCGGTGAGGGCCTGGCGCACGCCCTCCGCCACCTTCAAGGTGTCCGCGCCGAACTGCTTGATGACGCGGCAGCTCACCACCTCGCCCTCGAGCCGGTGGGCCATGCCCCGGCGGATGGCGGGCGCCTCCCGCACGTCGGCCACGTCCCCGAGCAGCACGGGCGTCCCCCCGCGCAGGGCCACCACCGTGCCGCGCAGGTCCTCCAGCGTCTTCGCCCGTCCCATCGCCCGCACCGTCCACTCCACGGGCCCCCGCACCACGAAGCCTCCGGAGGCGTCGAGGTTGGCGCCCTCCAGCGCGTGTTGCACCTCGTCGAGCGAGATGCCCCGGGCGGCCATCTGCTCCGGGTCGAGCTGCACCTGGTACTGGCGCAGGTAGCCTCCCAGCCGCTCCACGCCCGCCACACCGGGCACGGCGAGCAGCCGGTTCTTCACCTCGAACTCGGCCAGGTCCCTCAGCGTCATCAGATCCGCCGCCCCCGGCTCGGCCTCCAGGGTGAACTCGAAGATCTCATTGAGCCGGCCGGTGAGGCTGGAGATGAGCGGCGCGTCCGTCCCGGGTGGCAGCTCGCTGGTGACCGCCGCCACGCGCTCCGCGACGAACTGGCGGCTGCGGAAGTAGTCCGCGTCCGGCTCGAACTCCACCGTCACCTGGGTGACGCCCAGCTGCGAGGTGGACCGGACGCGGCGCACGTCTGGCAGGCCGGCGAGCGCCACCTCCATCGGAATGGCCACGGCCGTCTCGAGCTCCTCCGCGCCCATGGCCGGGTTCTGCACGATGACGTTGAAGAGCGGCGCGGACAGGTCGGGGAAGACGTCGCGGCGCAGACCGTCGAAGGCCACCGCGCCGAAAGCGGAGAGCGCCAGGGCCAGCACCACCGTGAGGCCGGGACGCGCGAAGGACGCCTTGAGAATGCGTGAGATCACGAGAGGCTCCCTTCAGTGCTCATGGCGCTCGCCCCCTCCGCGTGACTTCTCTACCTCGGCCTTCAGGAGGAAGGCCCCTTCCACCACCACCAGCTCGCCAGCCTTCAGGCCCGAGAGCACCTCCACGTCGCCCGTGAGCGTGCGGCCACGCCCCACCGCCCGCCGCTCGAAGGTGCCATCACCCTTGGGAAGGAAGGCGAACCAGCCATCCTCCAGCCGTTGGAGGGCCGCCGCCGGGACGGTGGTCATGGGCGTCCCCGAATCGCCCAGGGGTATGAAGGCCGAGGCGGACATGCCCGGCCTCAACAGTCCGTCCGGGTTGTCCACCTCCAGCCGCACCGGGATGGTGCGCGAGGCAGGGTCCACCCGCTGGCCGATGAAGCCCACCTTCGCGGCGAAGTCCCTGCCAGGAAGCGCGGCGAAGGAGGCACGTGCCGAGGCGCCGAGCGGAATGCGCACCGCGTCCCGCTCGAAGGCATGGACGGTGAGCCACAGCCGCGACAGGTCTCCGATGTGGAAGAGGGCCCGGGAGGGATCCGCCACCTGCCCCACCACGGCGCCGCGCTCGATGACAGTGCCGTCGAGGGGCGAGCGCAGGGTGAATGCCGCGGCCGCCCTGCCCCGGGCCGCCTCCTGCTCATCCACGCCGAGCGCCAGGAGCTCCGAGCGCGCCGCCGCCACCTCCGCCTCGGCGGCGGCCGCTTCGGCCTCGGCGGCCTGCACGTCCTTCGCGGCCACGATGCGCTCGGCCCCCAGGGTGCGCTTGCGCTCCGCCGCCTGCCGGGCGGCACCGGCGCGGGCCTGGGCGGCCTGGAGGGCCGCGCGCGCCCTGCCCAGCTCGGGGCTCTGGAGCTCCACGAGCGGCTGGCCCTTCTTCACCTGCTGGCCCGGCGAGGCCTGCAGGGAGAGCACCCGGGCGGGAATGGGCGAGGCCACCTCGGCATAGGCGTTCTCGTTCACCCCCAGCTCGCCCAGGGCGGTGACTCCTTCTCCACCGGGGCGCTGCTGCACCGGAGCCGTGGTGATGCGCAGATCCCTCAGCATCTCCGGGTCGATGTGGACGAGGGTCTCTTCCTCGCCCTCACGGTGGTCGTGAGCCTGGGTTTCCCGCTCGGGGTCATGTCCCTCCTCGTGATGAGGCGTCTCGCGCTTGCAGGCGCAGACCCCGAGGAGACACACCAGGAAGATGTGGAGGGGCTTCATCGAAGGACTCCGGCCTGGACGGCGAGGTGGACACGGGAGAGGGCGGCTCGCAGGAGGCGGTCGAGGTAATCGGCGCGGGCCTCGAGGACATCACGGCGCACGAGGAGGAACTCGGCCAGCCCCATCTCCCCGGCCTCGTAGGACTTGCGCGCCAGTTGCTCGTTGTCCGCGAGCAGCGGGAGGGCCTCGCGCTCCAGCAACTCCACCGCCTCGCGCTCCTTGTGGTACCGGGCGAGGGCGGTGCGCACCTGGACGGACCGCCCCCGGCGGGCGGCCTCCAGGGCCAACTGGAGACGCCGCACCCGGGCCTCTCCCGTCACCCGGGCGGACTGCCCCCGGGCGAAGAGCGGCAGGGACACGCCCAGCGCGCCGAGGAGCACACGCTCATCCCCCTCCTGCTCGTAGCGCACCCCCACGTTGAGATCGGGCCACGCGGAGCCTTCTCCCAGGCGCCGCTCGGCCCTCGCCTCCTCCAGCTCCGCCTCGAGGGCGGCGATGTCCGGACGCTCCGGGGGGGTGGGCGGAAGCTCCTCGGACCGGGAGGCCAGGGCGCTCAGCTCACCGCGCACACCCAGGGGGGCCTCCACGGGCAGGCCGAGCAGCCCGCTCAACTCCCCGAGGAGTGCCGCCTCGTCTCCCTCGGCGCTCGCCGCGTCCGCCCGGGCCCGGGCCAGGGCCACGCGCGCCACGTTGACGTCCACCACGGGCACGTCCCCGGCCTCGAAGCGCCGCTGGGTGGACTGGGAGACGTCCCGGGCGGCCGCTTCCGCCTCTCGCGCCAGGCGCAGCCGCTCCCGGGCATGCAATGCCCGCAGGAAGGTGCCCGCCACCTCTCCGAGCACCCGCAGCTCCGTGTCCTGCTGGAGGGCCGTCTCCCGGGCGAGGCCGGCACGAGCCGCATCGAGGCGCGCCCCCCGCTTCCCGCCCAACTCGATGGGCTGAGCAAGCCCTACCGCGACATCCAGAGCCCGCGCTCCGGTGGCCTGGGTGCGGGGGCCCGCTTCGACCTCCAACGTGGGATTGCCATGCAACAGCGGCGAGGCACCCGCGACGGGCCCTCGCGCCTCGGCCACGCGGCCAGCGGCCTCCAGCAGGGCGGGGGCGCGCTGGCGGGCCAGGGCCAGGGCCTCCTCCAGGGTGAGCTCGGACACGGGTTGGGCCGCACCCGGACGCGGACAGAGCAGCACGGCGGCGAGCCCGAGGGCCGCCGTCGTCAGACGATGGAACACAAAGAACCTCGCGAATGAAGGCGAGCGTCGGGGACGAGGCGGCACCGGGGAAAACCGGGGCACACCTCTCCCGATGGCGCTCGAGGCAGGGAGACGGACAGGGCCTTACGCGAGGGCGACTATTGGAATGTGCAGGATGTCCCCCACCTCGACGGAGGTGGGCTCGTCCTCTTCGTGCTCGACGGGAGGAGGCCTCGGAGCCCTCGGGAGGCTCGAGAGGGTGGGCGTCAGGACGACCTGGCGCAGGTGGGAGCAGCAGGTGCAATCGAGACAATCCGGAGCGCACTGCCCGCGCTCGTCATCATCCTCGCAGCGCTGCGTGCACACGACCCCCGGACTGGCGGGCGGCACCAGGCCACCCCCTACCGGGGCGAACAGCAGCAGCGAGAGGAAGAACCAGATCCGAAGCACCGGGAGCCCTTGTAGCACGTCGGCAAAGAGTCCGCGCGTACAACCCTTCATGGGGCACGGAAATGTCATGCAGAAACCTGGATGAAGGCGGCGGCCCGTTTCTCCTTTCGTGAGAGGGAAAAGCGGGGTTGAGTGCCGCCCATGGGCATCTGGTCGAAGAAGAGCATTGCCCAGCTGCGAGGTGAGGAAGGACAGACGCACGAGCTGCACCGCACGCTCAGTGGCGTCCACCTGATGCTGCTGGGAGTAGGCGCCATCATCGGCGCGGGCATCTTCGTGGTGACGGGCACGGCGGCGGCGCAACACGCGGGGCCCGCCATCGTCCTGTCCTTCGTGCTGGCGGGAGTGGGCTGCCTCTTCGCGGGGCTGTGCTACGCCGAGTTCGCGGCGATGATCCCCGTGGCTGGCAGCGCCTACACCTATGGCTACGCCACCCTCGGAGAGCTGGTCGCCTGGCTCATCGGGTGGGATCTCATGCTCGAGTACCTTTTCGCCTCCTCGGCCGTGGCGGTGGGCTGGTCCGGCTACTTCACCGCCTTCCTGCGTGACTACCTGCACTTGCAACTGCCGCCGGAGCTGACGAGCGCCCCCTTCGACGTGGAGCCGGGCGGGCACCTGTTCCACGCCACCGGAGCCATCATCAACCTGCCAGCCGTGCTGCTGGTGGCGCTCCTCACGGGGGTGCTCGTCATCGGCATCCGCGAGTCGGCGCGCATCAACAACATCATCGTCTTCCTGAAGGTGGGCGTCGTCCTGCTCGTCGTCGGCTTCGGCGCGTTCTACGTGGAGCCCGCCAACTGGACGCCCTTCCTGCCGGAGAACACGGGGAAGTTCGGCCAGTTCGGCTGGAGCGGAGTGCTGTCGGGGGCGGGCATCATCTTCTTCGCCTACATCGGCTTCGACGCGGTCTCCACCACCGCGCAGGAGACGCGCAACCCGCAGAAGGATCTGCCCGTCGGCATCCTGGGCTCGCTGGCCATCTGCACCCTGCTGTACGTCCTGATGTCGCTGGTGCTGACGGGCCTTACGCCCTACCACACCCTCAACGTGGCCGAGCCCGTGTACGTGGCCATCGCCCGCGCGGGGCCCGCGCTGTCCTGGCTGAGGCCCATCGTCAGCCTGGGCGCCATCGCCGGACTGGCCTCGGTGGTGCTCGTCATGCTGATGGGACAGCCGCGCATCTTCTACGCCATGGCGCGCGACGGCCTGCTCCCCCACTTCTTCGGCCGCGTGCACCCGCGCTTCCACACCCCCTACATCGCCACCCTCATCACCGGCGTGGTGTCCATGGCGGTGGCGGGGCTGTTCCCCATCGGCCTGCTGGGGGAGCTGGTCTCCATCGGTACCCTGTTCGCCTTCATCGTCGTCTGCGGGGGCATCCTCCTGTTGCACTACCGGCGGCCGGACCTTCCCCGGCCCTTCCGCACCCCGTTCAAGCCCGTGGTGCCCATCCTCGGCGTCCTCACCTGCGGAACCCTCATGGTGGGCCTGGGGGTGGCGACGTGGCTGCGGCTGCTCGGCTGGATGGCGCTCGGGCTCCTCATCTACTTCGGCTATGGCCACAAGCACTCGCGCCTCGCGCGTGGAGAGACAACCCCCTCCGAGCCACCACCGGCCGACCTCGGCGGACCGCTCTGAAACCGTTGAATGGTTGATGGTAGATCGCACACGCCCATGAATACCCAGGACCTCCTCGCTCGACTCCAGGACGCCTCTCCCGATGGCCCGCTGGATCGCCTCGCCGCGCTCGTCGTGGAGCACGAGCTGTCCCAGCCGCTCGAGACGCTCTTCCCCCCTCCCCTGCTGGCGCGCGCGCTGAAGGCCGCCCTCGAGGGGTGGCTCGCCTCCGATACCGCCGATCGGGAGCTCGCCTCCGCCCTCGAGCACCTCCACCTCCAGCTCACCCAGGAGAAGCGGACCGTGCGCGAGGCCGTGCCCCCGGAGCTCGCCAAGGGGTTGGCGGAGCTCGCCTCGCGCCGTTACTCGCCGGACCGCGCGATGGTGCTCGCGGTGCTGGACCGGCCCCCCGTGCGCGCCCTGGCGCGCGGGCTGCTGCTCAACGTGCTCATCGAGTTCAGCCGCAAGGTGAGCGCCCCCGTGACGGAGAACCGCATCGCCAAGGGCTTCTCCGGCCTGGCGAAGCTCGCGGCCGAGCAGGCGAAGGGCTCGGGAGGGGCGCTGGGTGGCATCGCCAGCGCGCTCTCCGATGAGATCGAACGCCAGGTGGAGAAGCGCGCCCGCGACTTCACCGACTCGGCGCTGACCGGCATCTTCCAGCAGCTCGCCGACGCGCTGAGCGATCCGGGCCGGGCTTCGGAGCAGGCGGAGATGCGCGTGGCCATCCTGGACGGAATCCTGGGCCTGCCCCTGGAGCGGTTCGGGCGCGAGCTGTCGCGCGCGGACGTTCCCGGCGGCGCGGCGGTGGTGCGCAAGGCGCTCTCCCAGTGGCTGGGCTCCAGGGACGTCACCGCGGAGCTGGAGGGCTGGCTCACCCGCGCGATGGAGCGGGACGGCAAGCGCCCGGTGCGCGAGGTGCTCGGGACACTCGGCCTGCTCGAGACCTTCCAGAAGCTCGGCCGGGAGTCGCTGCGCGGGCGACTGGCGCCGGTGGTGGCCTCGGAGCCCTTCGCGCGCTGGCTGGAAGAGCTGACACAGGTGAAGTAAGGCCACCCCGTTGCGAAACCAGGAGACACACCATGGCACTCGAGGATGACTTCCGCTCCGCGCAGGAGCGCGTGAAGACACTCACCACCCGCCCCTCCAACGACTCGCTGCTGGAGCTGTATTCGCTCTTCAAGCAGGCCACCGAGGGTGACGTCCAGGGCAAGCGCCCGGGGATGCTCGATATCAAGGGCCGCGCCAAGTACGACGCCTGGGCGGGCCGCAAGGGCCTGGGGCGCGAGGCGGCCATGCAGCAGTACGTGGCGCTGGTGGAGCGGCTGTTGCAATCTGCGTCGCGATGAAAACGCCTCCCGCCTCTCATCGGCCGCCCCTGCGTCCCGAGGACCTGTGGTCCCGGATGGTCAGCACGACCCGGCACGGGCTGGCCACCGGCGCCCTCCAGCCGATCGCGACCGAGTGCCACACCGTGGAGCACCACGGGGTGCCCTTCCAGGTGCGAGTGCTCGGCCGGGTGCAGCTCAAGGAGCGCCGGAAGCAGGAGCCGCCCCGCCCCGGGTTCGATCCCTTCGAGAACCCGGAGCCGGACCTCACGGTGGGGGATGTCACGCCCACGCACCTGTGCCTGCTCAACAAGTTCAACGTCGTCGAGCACCACCTGCTCATCGTGACGCGCGCCTTCGAGGAGCAGGAGTCGCCGCTCACGTTCGCCGACTTCGAGGCGCTCGCGCTCTGCATGGAGGGACTGGACGGGCTGGCCTTCTACAACTCGGGCGAGACGTCCGGAGCCAGCCAGCGACACAAGCACCTCCAGCTCACGCCGCCGCTCGGCCCCGAGGGGTTGCGCGCGCCGATGGAGAAGCTGCTCTCACCGCCGCCCGCGCGGGGCCACGTCACCACGGTGCCGGCCCTGGGCTTCGCCCACGCGGTGACGGGCCTCGGGCGCTGGGAGGGTGTGCCCGGCGAGGACGCGGCACGGATGCTGGAGGCCTACGAGGCGCTGAGAGGCACGCTGGGAATGAAGCAGGAGCTGTCTCCGTACAACCTGCTCGCCACGCGGGACTGGATGCTGCTGGTGCCCAGGCCGCGCGCCGAGGCCCACGGCATCAACGTCAACGCCCTGGGTTTCGCCGGCTCGCTGCTCGTCAAGACGCAGGAGCAGATGCAGCAGGTCGGGGCCCTCGGCCCGCTGGAGCTGCTGCGGCAGGTGTCGCGGCCCGCGTCTACGGAGCCGCCGGATCCGGAAGCGCGATGAGACCCGCGCGGTCCAACAGTTCGCGCACGTGAGCGGTGAACGCCACGTGCTCGGGGTTGCTCGCCGTCATGGTTTCAGGAGAGAGGACGAGGAGCCACCCCAACTCGTCCACCGGCTCGATGCGCACGGGCGCGGGCAGCGGCGGCAGCGTACCCAGCCGGCGCGACAGGTACGTCAACCAGCCCATCCTCACCTCCCACTTCTGCTTCCGCTTCTCGACGAGGCTCACCATCTCGCCCGAAGTGACCATGGCGAAGTCGGGGTCCCACGCCTTGACCATGCTGGTGAGCACCCCTGTCAGCACGGGTGCGCGCAGCAGGCGCTCCCGCACCTCGCTCTCGAGAGTGGGATAGAGCAGGCACACATTGGGCCCGCCCCACGGCGAGTATTTGCCGCAAGACAGATGGATTTCGGTAGCGGCCTTCTTGGCATTCCACAGGATCCGGCTGAACCCCAGATCCTCGATAACCTTCTTGCCAACATCCGTGCGATTCCTGCTGTTCAGCAGGAGCTTCTCCAATTCCTTCACATCTAGCGGAACCGGGTAGCCCGGCAGCTCGCGGGGGAAGCCACGACCCGCCCTGTACCATTGCGTAAAAGAGGGGTCACACCGCGCCAGCATGCGAAAGAACAATTCCGCGCGCTGGGCACACTCCAACGCTGTCTCCTGGCGAGGTCCCCAATACGCCCCTACGTAGTACCGCTCCTGCATGCGTACTCCTCACCGAGCTACCCAGACAGGAGAATCCGGCCGCGTGGGCGCACGGCCCGTGGCGCAACCCCCCAGCAACACCAGCGCCATCAGGAAAAAGAGGCCCGGAGTCGGGCGCGGCCCCTCACGTGAACCCAGCAGGCCCATGCGTCCAGCCGCTCAGGCCTCCATGAGGATCCGGTGCCGGTAGAGCTCCAGCAGGATGTCCTCGTGGAGGTCCGCCTGCTTCTCCTGGCGCAGGCGCTGGCGCACCGCCTCGACGGGCTCCCGGCCCGTGAACTCCACGAGCAGTCCGTAGGCAATCCCCGGCAGCGCGACGGCGTCGTACTCGCTGTAGGCCCCCAGCGCGACGCTCCCATCCGGGAGCCACTTCACGGTGGCCTCGGGGTTGAGCTTGAGCACCTTCGGCAGCGCGGGCGCGACCGCGTCCCGGTGGCTCTTCTCCAACACCTTCAGCTCGATGACTCCATCGAGCCCCATGATCTTCTCCATCTGCTCCGCGGACAGGCCCCGGACGATGTCGAAGCAACCCCGGTAGAACTCGCCCTCACGGCCCGCCCACCGGCTCCACAGCGCCGCGTACTCCTTCGCCGCCAGCGGCTTGTCGTCGAGGTCCTCGACGGTCGGCGTCTCCGACAGGTCCGGCTTGTCCTTCCCGGCCAGGATGAACTCGGGCATCAACTGGAGCACGGCGTAGCGCGAGAGCTGGATCTCCGCGAGCGCCAGGTACGTCTTGAGCGTCATCCAGAACTTCCGCCCGTCGGCCCCCGCCACGTACTTGCAATAGAACGTGGAGCACACCGCCTCGCGGTAGGGCCAGATGGTGCAGCCCCCCTGCTCCAGCTCGTAGTACGGACAGCGCATGGACGCCGCCCGGCCGAAGAACTGCCGCGAGTTGCGATACAGCAGGTTGTACCGCGCCGAGGGCCTCACCCACTGCGGCGTCACGCCCACGCGGCTGGCGATCTTCTCCTCCACGCGCCGCCGCCCCTCGTCCAGCTCGTCCCGCGCGTCCGACAGGAGCGCGCCCACCAGGTAGTTCGGCAGCTTGGGGTAGTAGGTGCAGCACTTGGTGTCCGGCCGGAACAGCCGGCTCACCCCATCCACGGACTCGACGGTTCCCGGGCCCGAGGTCTGGCACATGGCGCACGAGGCGCACGTGGCCTTCGTCTCGACGGGAATCTCCTTCTGGAAGAAGTCGGGGAACAGGTCGCGGTAGAGGACCGGCAGGCTGTCGAGGATGCTGGACATGGAGGGGGTTCCTCGGGAGTCGTCCACGGGAGAGACGGGCGATGTACCAGCAGCCCGGCCGTTTTGACAGCCACGCCACGAGGCACGCCAGGGGCGGCCGAGGGCCACACCAGCAGTACCTTGACGGCGGCGCCCGGCTTGCCCATGTTGCCGGGCTTCATGCCTGTCCTCAGTGGTGCAGTCACCTTCTCGCGTTTCCGGTCCGAGCCGACGGGGAACGCTCCTTCGGATGTGAAACGCTGGCTCGCCAAGGGCCTGAAGTCCGGGGCCTTCGAGCCCATCGACCTCAAGAAGACCGAGGACGAGCGGGCCGCGGGCTTCGTGGAGTTGGAGAACCATGAGTCCGTGGACTTCTCCACCGGCAGCGTCCTCTATGGCGAGTACGCGCTGTTCGGCTTCCGCGTCGACACCGTCAAGGTGCCCGCGCCGGTGCTCAAGGCCGAGCTGGACAAGTGGGCCACCGCCTTCGAGAAGCAGAACGGCCGGGCCCCCACCCGGGGCGAGAAGGCCGAGAACCGTGCCTCCCTCCGCCACATGCTGCGCCAGCGCGCCGTGCCCACCACCAAGGTGCACGACGTGAGCTGGAACCTGAAGACGAGCCAGGTGCAGCTCTGGGCCGCCTCGCGCAAGGCGGTGGATGAGATCCTCCTGGCCATGGAGACGGCCTTCGAGGTGAAGCTCCAGCCGCTGGTGCCCGCCTCGCTGGCGGCGCGCGCCGGCATCCCCGACGACGCGCTCATCCCCACCCCGGAGCTCATCGGCGTGGAGATCGCCAACAACGAGATTCCGAGCAGCGAGGTGGCCCATGGGGAAGCGTGAGCAGGCGAGGATCGAAGCGGCCTTCATGCGGGGCGACACGGGTGTCGACGGTGCCGCCACCGAGGAGGACACGCGAGACGAAGCCGAAGTCGAAAAGGACAAGGCCCGAGAGCAACTGCTGCGCGGCCGGGCCTACCTGGGCCGCGAGTTCCTCACTTGGTTGCTGTGGCGCTCGGAGTCGGGCGACGCGCTGGTGGACTTCGAGAACACCGGCCTCGTGGTGCTCTACACCGGCCGATGCACCCTCAAGGGCATCAGCGGCGACGTGACCGAGATGTCCGCCCGGGGCGCGCTCGCGCCGTACTCGGAGCAGGTGAAGCACTCGCTGGATCGCGGGCTGCTCGTCCACCAGGCGCGGCTGCGCCTCACCCACGGCGAGAAGGTGTACGAGGTGACGCTGGACGCCGAGTTCCTCGACATCCGCGCGGCGAAGCTGCCGGAGCTCATGGCCGAGGAGGAGGATGACCGCCTGCTGGAGCGCCTCTACCTCACCGAGCAGCTCTCCGGCATGGTGGACACCCTGGTGCAGGCTTTCCTCGAGGTGCGCGCGAGCCGCAACTGGGGCAAGAAGGTCGTCCCGGCGATGAAGAGCTGGATGAAGGGCGAGGACGAGGCCCCCCGCGCCACCAAGGTGCAGCTGGCCCGCGCCGCGCGCGGCTGAGCTGACGGAGGGACACCGTGGCTCCCGCCCCGCCTCGCCTCACCTTCTTCTGCGAGCTGGAGCCGGAGCCGCTGGTGGCCCTCTTCGCCGGCCCGGCCGTCGTCGAGCACCTCCTGGCGCTGCGAGCCAGCGTCAGCCTCGGGGTGCTCGATCTCGGCCCGGAGCGCGCCGCCGTGGTGCGGCGGTTGAACGAGGCCGGCGTGCCCGTCATCGCCTGGCAGTTGCTGCCCAAGGCGGAGGGCTACTGGTTCCACCTGGGCAACGCCCCCCAGGCCGAGGCCCGCTACGAGGCCTTCCGCGCGTGGACGGCCGGGCACTGCCTGCGCTGGGACGGCGTGGGCCTGGACATCGAGCCGGACATCCACGACATGCGGCGCCTGCTGGCGAGCCGGTGGCGCCTGCTGCCCGCGCTGCTGCCCCGGCTCGGACGCGGCGGGCAGCTGCGCGAGGCCCGGGCCCGGTACGGCGCCCTGATGGCCCGCATCCGCGCGGACGGGTACCGGGTGGACAGCTACCAGCTCCCCCTCATCGTGGACGAGCGCCGGGCGGGCTCTACCCTCCTGCAGCGCCTGGGCGGCGTGTTGGACCTCGAGGCCGACCGCGAGGTGCTGATGCTCTACTCCAGCTTCGTGCGGCCCCATGGCCCGGCGTTGGCGTGGAGCTACGGCCCGGACGCGCGCTCCATCGGGGTGGGAGTCACCGGAGGCGGCGTGGACGTGCCGGGTCTCATCGAGGTGCCCCCGCTGGATTGGGAGGAATTCACCCGGGACCTGCGGCTGGCGCGGCGGTGGACGGAGGACCTCCACGTCTTCAGCCTGGAGGGCTGCGTACGGCAGGGCTTCCTCGCGCGGCTCCGGGACTTCGACTGGACGGTGCCGGCCGAGGCGCCTCCCGCGTCCGCCCGGCGCCTGGACGGGCTGCGGCGGGCCGCGAGCCTGGTTCTACGTATCGGTTTCTGACGGAGACATGGGGAGGGAGAGCTCGAACCGCGCGCCCTTCCCCGGTGACGAGTGGACCTCGAGCGTCCCTCCGTGAGCGAGGGCGATCTGCCGTGCGAGGTACAACCCGAGCCCCAATCCCGACGACTTGGGACCGCGGGTGAAACGCTCGAACAACCTGGGGAGCACATCGGGAGCCACCCCGGCGCCCTGGTCGACGACGGCGAGGACGGCCCAGGTGCCGTCCGTGCGCGTCCGGCTCTCGACCTCCACTGTCACGGGCAGCCCCGAGGGCGAGTGCTTCTGCGCGTTGGCCACGAGGTTGGAAAGCGCCTGACGAAGACGGTCGGGGTCGGCCACGAGGACGAGCTCCTCCGGCCCCCGGAATCGCACCTCGCGCCCGGGAGCCGTCGCGGTCGTCGCCACATCCTCCACCAGCAGCATCACGTCCAGGGGCCGCGGGTTCAGGGAGAAGAGCCCCTGTTCCAGCCGGCCCACGTCGAGCAGATCCGAGGTGATCCGAGTGAGGGCCACCACACTCACGGCCGCCGCCTCGGCGTCCCGGATGTCGTCCACCGCCCGCTGCCGGACCGCCCGCCGGCGGATGAGATCGATGCGCGCGCGCAGGGAGAACAGGTGACTGCCCACGTCATGCGCGAAGACGGTGATGAGCTCCTCGGCGGCGAGCCGGCGGCCCCGCTCGGTGGCGGCCTTCGTCAACTGCTCCACCAGTTCGATGCGGTGCGCCACCACGCCCACCCACCGGGCCACGGCCTCCAGGAAACGGAGGTCATCCTTGGAGAAGAACTCCGGCTTCTCCGAGGAGCACTCCAGGACGCCTCGCCGCTCCCCGCCCACCTCGATCACCGCCCCGATGGCGGACCGGACACCCAACCCGAACTTGATGCCGGGCAGCTCCTCGGGGTCCTCGTCCTGATGGCCCGTGTGCCAGGACCGTCCCGTCTCGAAGACCTCCACGGTCCGGCCTCGATTGGCGAGCTGTAGCCGGTCCAGGCCGAGGCGCTTCTGCCTGCGGGACATGGGGGTGTCACTGATGCCCCTGGCCACGAGCGTCTGGGTCTCTGGCTCCAGGAAGAAGACGTCCACCTTGTCGGCATGGAGCAGCTCCACCAGGAGCTGGGCCGCGCTGTCCATCGTCGGGCGGAGCTCGGCCCCCTGGAGCTCGAGCAACTTCTCGAGCGCCTGCAGGAGCAGGTCGCGCCGCCCACTCTCGCTCTGGGGTCGTTCCGAGGACACGAAACAAAAGGTGTGTACCCCGGAGGCGATGAACACCGGGCAGGGGGGCACACACTCTCCGTGTGGGCTTCAGACCCTCCTGGAAGGCGTGCGGCGGAGCATCACTGGACGAGCCGGTGGATGTCCCCGCAGGCGATGTACGAGCCGCCGTTGCCGGTGGTGATGATCTCCTCCACCACGTACAGCACGTTCTCCTCGCGGATGTCGCGCGGGAAGCGGATGTTGAGGTTGGGGTCGTAGCCATCGGACACCACGCGGGCGCGCAGCTTGCTCCCTTCCTTGACGCACTGGACGAGCACGCCGGTGCCCACCGTGTTCGTCGTGGGCAGATCCGCCGCCGAGCCCGTCACCTTCGACGCGGTGGGCTTGCCCTTCTTCTTCGCGCCCTCCGCCGGGCGGGCGCCACGCTCCTGCCCCGGCATCACCAGCCGCTTGATGGTGCCGCCCACCCGGTAGAACGTGCCGTCCCCCGACGGCTCCAGCTTGTCCACCACGTACGTGACGCCCTCCTCGCGCACGCTCCGGGGGAACTGCACGTTGAAGCCTGGGTCGTACCCCTCGGAGGCGGCATGGACGCGCAGCTTGCCGCCCTCGCGCACGCACTTGAGGAGGACACCGATGCCCGCGCTGGACACCGCTTCCAGGCTGTCCGCCGAGCCACCCGCCGTCCCGCGCAGCGCCAGATCGCCACGGCTGCGCGTGCCCGCCTGGTAGGACTGATCCCTCATCTCCTTGCGGATGACCGGGTCGTACTTCCTCGACTCCAGGCGCTGCGCGTAGTGCGCGAGCTGCTCCACCTCCTCGGCGATGTCGTAGGAGGCCTTGTCGAGGTGGGCGGAGACCTCGGCGATGACCTGCCGCAGCCGCTGCGAGGCCGAGCCGAAGTCCCCCTTGTCGGCGAGCTCGACGGCCTGGTCCTTGACGCGCGCGATGCGCAGGCGGCTCGTCTGGGCCAGCACGTTCTTGTCCGCCGACACGGCCGCCGACTCCGAGGCCGAGGCCAGGTTCGCGACGATGGGCACCTCGCCCGAGATCTCCCGGATGACCCCCTCCACCACCGCCTGCGCCCGAAACACCAGCGTGGCGAGCGTCACCGGGCCACTGGCGCTCCCCGCGTCCACGGACAGCTCCGCCGCGAGCTGCCGCGCCTCGGTGGCGTACACATCGCCCAGCCCCACCGCCACCTCCTGGCCCCGGGACTCGAAGCGGTAGCGGTTGAGCACGCTCGCCACCTTCACCGTGGGCGCCGGCTTGAGCGTCACCTCCAGGTTCTGCGCGACGAGCGAACCGAGGCCCTCCATCTCGATGCCGAAGACGCCCTCGGCGTCCTCCGGCGTCTGGATGTAATAGAAGTGCCCCTCACCGGCGTTGGCCATGCCGATGAGCAGGTCCTCGTTGAAGTTGGAGCCGAACCCCAGCGTGGTGGTGATGATGCCGTCCGCCGACTTCTGCCGCGCCGTGGAGACGAGGGCGCCCGGGTCGGTGATGCCCATGTTGGCCTGGCCGTCCGTGAGCAGGAGCACGCGGTTGACGCGCTCCGGGGACTTGTTGACGCCCACGTGCTCCACGCCCTTGAGCCAGCCACCGCTCAAGTTGGTGCACCCGCCCGCGCGGACACTGGAGAGCACCGCGCCGATGGCCGCCTTGTCCGTGACACGCGTGGGCGCGAGCACCGAGAACACCGCGTCGTCATAGGTGACGATGGAGAGCCAGTCCTCCGGGCCCATCCGCTCCACGAGCTGCCGCGAGGCCTGCAGGGCGTGTTTCAGCGGAGCACCCGCCATGGAGCCCGAGCGGTCGATGACGAGGCCCAGGTTGAGCGGGCGCCGCGTGGACGCAGCCGGGGCATCGGCCTGGAACGACACCACCAGGTCGATCTTCGAGGACGTACCAACGGGAAGCACCGGACGGCTGAGGGTATAGGTGGCCTTCATGGGCGGGCCCTTTCGTGAAGTATGCGACACAGCCTAGTCTCCCTGTCTGTCATGAGTCACTTCGGGCCTACCCGCCCCACCAGGTCGGACCCGCGTGCCAAGAAGAGGGGGGCACCTTGATCTGCCTGGCCTGTGCCGAGCTCCGTGCCACGGACGCCGGAACCAACTGCCCGAGCTGCGGTACCGGGCTCGTACCCGCCACCCCGGAGCACCTCGACGCGCTCGTCCAGGAGAAGCTGCGACGGCGGATCTCTGATTGGCACGCCACACGGCTGCTCGACGAGCGCACCGCGTCCCGGCTCACCGAGTCCCTCGCGGGAGCGCCCGCCGCGAGCGCCGCCGTGCCGCTGCTCGAGGACGCGAGCACCCTGGAACGAAAGGCGGATGCGCTCGCCGGGAAGCTGGAGCAGCTCGAGGACTGGCGGCCAGGCTGGGGCCAGGCGTTCTTCCAGGCGCTGGAGAACGCGGCGCGCGCGGAGCGGGAAGCGAAGCGCGCGTCCGACGACGAGGAGCTCGACGTCGGCCTCGCCTCCGAGTCGGGGCAGGCGCTCTTCCACCGCGTGGACGCGGGCGCGCTCGGCGGCGGGCTGGATGCCATGGTGGCGCTCGATGACGCCGGAGACGCGCGAGGAGAGGCTCCGAAGCTGCACGAGTACGTCTGGTGGTTCCTCGGCGCGGTGCTGGTGCTCGGTGGCTCGCTCATGGGCGTGCGCGAGGCGTGGCGCGCGCTCGGAGGTGTGCCGCGCCAGTTGCTCGTCACGGGCGCCCTCTTCGCCTACCACGCGGGCTTCATCGGGCTCGGCGTGTTCCTCGCCCGGCGCTCGGCGTCGGCCGGGCGGGTGCTCGCGAGCATCGGCCTCGCGCTGCTGCCCGTGGTCTTCGTCGCGCTGTCCTCGCTGATGGGCCTGCACCCGGCGCTGGGAGGAGCCGTCTCGGCGGTGGCCGCCGGCCTGTGCCTGCTCACGCTGAGGCCCGCGGGCCGCCTGCTGTATGGGGCCTCCACGGTGTCACTCGGCGTGGCGCTGCTCCCCTCGCTGCTGGCGGGGCTCCCCCTGATGGGGCTGGACGATGCGCCCTGGACGCGCACCCTCTGTGCCTTCGGCGGTGTGGCGGCGCTCGGGGCGGCGGCGTGGCGGGCCAGCCGCGAGACCTCGGGCCGGGCCGGGCTGTCCGTCCTCACCACGGGCCTCTATGGAGCGGCCGCCCTGGCCGTCTTCTCCGTCGCCAGCGCACCGTCGGGCTTCGATGCCCTGGTGCCGGGGAGCCCGCTCTTCGCGGGGATGACGCTCTGGGCGGTGGCGCTCGCCTCGGTGGTGGCGGGAGTAGCGACCCGTGCCCCGGTACGCGAGGCCCATCCCCGAGCGGCCCCCGCCGTGGAGACGCTCGCGCACGCGGTGGTGGCGTGTGGCGCGCTCGCCGGGGCGCTCGCGGCCTTCTCCGTGCCGCCCGGGGTGGAGCGGTGGGTCGATGTGGCCTCGGCCTTCACACCCGCGGCGGCGGCGCTGGTCTTCTTCGTGCTGGAATCCAGGCGCCGGGCGCTGGTCCATCCGGCCGTGCTCGCCATGGCCCTGGCGGGCGTGCTGCTGGCGCGCCTGGAGATGCCCTCCGAGGCGGGCTGGTGGATGGTGGGCCTCGCGGCGGTGGGGGCGGGCCTGCTGCCCATCGCGCGGCTGAGTCCCCAGGGCTCGCTCCGCGTCTGGTTGGGCGTCTGGGGCGTGGTGCTCTCGCTGGCCTCGCTGCCACTCACCTCGCTGGCCACCTCGGTCTGGGGCTCGGGAGCGATGTGGCCGAAGGCCGCGGCGGGCGCGCTGGTGGCTGTCTCCGCGCACCTCGTCGCCGGTCATCGGTGGCGGGCCATGCACTACCTGGGAGGCGCCGCGCTCGTCTATTGCGCCGTCGAGGCCTCGCGGGCGAATGCCTACACCTGGACCCTGGTGGCCGCGCTCACCCTGGCCTCGGGTCTCTACGCCGTGACCGGGCTCATCCAGGAAGCGTGGATGCGTCGCAACGGCAAGACGCTCGAGCTCCTCCCGCTGGACGACCTGTCACTCGCGATGGCCACGCTGGCCGTCTTGCGCGCCCTCCCGGGCGTGCAGATCGGCTCCCATGATGGGGACACCCTTCCGGAGCTCCTGGACACCGGCGTGGGCCTCCTGAATGTCGCGATCTTCTGCGCTCCGGCCCTCCTCGCCTCGGTGCTCCTCCTGCTGCGTGTGGGACGGGACCGCAGCCGGCTCGTCAGCGCCCTGGCCGCATGGGGTCTCGCGTTCTCGGTCGTGCAGTTCGTCGAGCTGAGGAACTTACCGGTCCTCTCCGACCGGGCCCTGCTCCTCGCGCTGGTGGCGTTCGGCTTCTCCGCGCTCGCGGCGCTGCGGGGCCGGGGGTCCGAGCCCACCACTCCCGCCAGGAAGGGACGGCCCCTGATCGGGTGGCTCGAGCTGCCGTTCGCCGAGCGGGGCCGCCCGCTCTACACCGATGGCTTCGCCGCCGTATCGTTCCTGGCGGCCACGTTCGCCCTCGTCATGCTCGTGAACTGGATGCCGGCGCCCGACGAAGTCACGCGCTCCCATGCCGTGCTCGCGGGCGCGCTCCTCACGGGGAGCGCGGTGCTCGCCTTCCTCACGCGAGGCTTCGTCACGTGGCACCTGCGCGGCGCGGTGGTGACGCTCGCCGTCGCGGGGCTCTTCATCGCCCTCACGGCGGTGCTCAACCGCGCGGGCCGGCCGTTGCCGCCCGACGTGGTGGCCCTGCGCCTCCCCTTCATCGGCGTGGGACTCTGGCTGCTGGCGCTCGTGACCCGGCGCTTCGGGCCGTGGCTCGCCCGCCGCCTGGAGAACGAGCGCCAGGGCCGCCTGTACCACCTCGTTCCGCACGCCGGAGTGGCCGCGCTGGGCACCGTGCTCGCGGTGCAGGCCTGGATCGTCGGCGGGCCGCTCCTATCCCGCGCGCTGACGGTGGTGCCACCGCTCATGCCGCTGGGCGCGGCGCTCCTGGTGCTGCTGCTCTCCTTCTCCTTCAGGGCCCCGGGCCTCGTCCGGCTGGGGCTGCTCCTGGGGATTCCAGGGGCCGCGCTGTGGGCCGTCCATCGCACCGTGCTCGGACATGCGCTGGTGGCGTTCACTCCGCCGGGCGGGCAGTGGCTGCGCGCCGGGTTGATGGAAGCCGCCCAGAGCCTCGGATGGCTCGCGTCCGAGGCCTGGCTCACCTCGGGAGAGACGGTGCCCCAACTGTGGTACCGGGCCTTCGCGGGTGTCGCCGCCGCGGGGCTCGTGTACGCCAGCGCGGGGCTGGTGCTGTCTCCACTAGGAAAGCGGCTCGACATCCTCCGAGCCCTCCTGGGCAACGAGCCCGACTCCTTCGGCCAGCAGCTCACGCAGGCGCTGCACCACTGGTCGGGCATCGCCGCGGGGCTCGTCTTCGCGGCGGCGTTCCTCCAGCCCGGGCTGGAGGCGGCAGTGCTCACCCTCGCCTCCGGGCTGGTGCTCATCGCGGGCCGGGCGAAGAGCCGGGCGCGGCTGGTGGCGGGAATGGGCATCCTCCTGGTCGTCCATGCCCTGGCGCACCGCGAGCCCACCATCGGAGCGTGGCCGGGGCCGGTGCTCGCCCTCGTGGGGTTGCTGCTGGTGGCGCTGAGCCCGCGAGTGGCCCGCTGGCGTGGGATGGACGAGGGTGCGGCGCGGGCCCGTGCGCAACTGGGCGCGCTGTTCTTCGCCCTGAACGCGGCGGTGTACGCCCTGGCCAGCGGTGGCAAGGCCAACCCGCTGATGGCCGTTCCCCGCCTGCTGCTCGACGTCCTCTACGGACTCGGTGGACTCTGGACGAGCTCCGCCGCCCTGCCGGTGACCTCGGCGCTCGTCGCCGCCGCGCTGTTCACCGGCGCGTACCAGTGGAAGGGAGCGCTGTCGAAGCTGGGCGCGGGGTGGGCCTCGATGATGGCGGGGCTCGCCGCCGCGACGGGCCTCTCGGTGGGACTCCTGGGGGGCGCGGACGAAGCCGGGAGGTCCGCGGCGTACGAAGCCCTCCTCTCGCGGCACGGGACGGCGCTGGCGCTCGGCCTGGCGGGAGTGGCGGCGCTCGCGCATGCCGCCAACCGATGGATTCGCACCGGACGCGAGGACGTGGCCCGGGGGCTCGCATGGGGCCGGGACTTGTGGCTCATCGTGACGGGTGGCCAGCTCGCGCTGGTGGCGGCGTGGGTGAGCACACCGGACGAGCGGGCGCTCCCGTTGGCGGGCGCGGCCATCGGCCTCTCGGTGGCCGTGTCATTGCACTGCGCGTGGCGCGAGCGGACGGGCCGGCACGTGTACTTCGTGCAGGTGGCGGTGGTGGGCGTGTACGCGCTCGTGAGGGCCCTCTACGCGCGGGGCCTGCGTCCCGAGCACGATGCCCTCTTCGCCCTGGCGCTCGGCTTCGCGCTGGTGGGGGTGACGGTGCTGGCGCGGCGGGCGGGCGTCGCCCCGGTGGAGAAGGCGACCCGCCGGTTCGCGGCGCTGCTACCCGTGGGCATGGCCCTGGTGCTTCCCAGCGAGGCCACGGGCGAGGCCGCGCTGCTGGCGGGCGGCTCGGGCCTCCTGTACGCGGTGCTGGGCGCGGTGGAGCGCAGCCGGCTGTTCGGCTCGCTCGCGGCCACCGCCTGCAACGTGGCGCTCCTCATCGGCGCGCTCTCGGTGGACATGGAGGGCATCGAGGTCTACCTGGCGCCGCTCGGCATGCTGTTGCTGATGCTGGGGCAGCTCTTCACGAGCAGTCTGCCGCACGCGGCGAGGAACGCGGTGCGCATCGTGGGCGGTCTGCTGCTGTACGTGCCCGCGGCGTCGAAGCTGACGCTCCAGCTCGGACAGGCGGCGGATGGGACGTATGCCCTCGTGTTCGGCGCGGTGTGCCTGCTGGGCGTGGCCGCGGGCATGGCCTTGCACATCCGCGCCTACCTGGCGCTGGGGACGCTGTTCCTCACGTTGGACGTGGCGGCCACGCTCGTCCACGCCGGGCTGAGGGACCACCGCATCGGCTTCGTGGTGATGACGCTCACCGGCCTCACCATCGTGGGAGGCCGGGTGCTGGCCACCCTGCGCCGCCAGGAGCTGGAGCTGCTCGTCCGGCGCGTGCGCGTCACGCTCCGGGGTTGGGACTAGCGAACTCCCCGAGCACGACGAGCGAGCGGCCTTCCATGGGGAGGGCATGCTCCTCCACGGAGGTGAAGCCACGCTCGCGCGCCAGGTCCGCCAGGTGCCGCCGCCACGGGTTGTACGGCATGCTGTTGTCCGAGCAGCACGGCACCACGGCGAAGGGCAGCCGGTACTTCGCCGCGTACTCGATGATGATCCGCGTCGCCCCGTCCGGGTGCATGCCCACGAGCAGGTCGCACTCGCACGGCTCCTCCAGCGTGAACATGCGCTGGGCGTAGCGCACGGGCAGGTGCTTGTGTCGCAGATCGAACGTGGTGACCGTGCGCCCCAGCCGCGAGAGGGCCTCGTTCAACCGTCCCTGCCCTCCGGCGATGTCGAAGATGCGGGGGGCGGCGAAACGCTCGGTGATGAACTGGGCGAAGAGGTCGAAGCGACGCTTGTCGGCCATGCGTCCTCCTCTACACCAGGTCCGGTGCTCCGGATTCCCCTCAGGCGCCCTCCTGCCCGCCCGGGTGTGCCCGCTCCCGCGACGAGCGACTGGGCTTGACTTGGATTTCCAGGAATTCATATAAACCCATGACACACCCCGTCATGCGCCAGTGTTGATCCTGGTCATCTGCCCCCCGTGGCGATTCCGCGTACATGGCCCCGGCTGGTATCGAAATCAGAGAAGACCCGAGGAGCCGGCCCATGAGCGTCATCATCATCGGAGGAGGACTCAGTGGGATGGCGGCCGCCTTCCACCTGAGGCAGCGGGGCATCCCGGTGGTGCTGCTGGAGCGCGCCCCCCGTCTGGGAGGCAACATCCAGACGCACGTCCGCGACGGCTTCCTCCTGGAGAACGGGCCCAACAGCTTCCTCGACCACGAGCCCTCGATGCGCGAGCTGGCCCGGGCCCTCGGGGTCGAGGCGCTCATCCAGCCGGCCACCGACGCGGCCCGGAAGCACTACATCTATACCCGGGGCCGGCTGCGAGCCCTGCATCGCACCCCCTCCTCCGTCCTCGGCGCGGGCGTGCTGGGAAACCTGTTCACCCGCCGGGCCGCCCGTGACGCGAACAAGTCGCTCGCCCGCTTCGGCCACCGGCACTCCGGACACACGGCCACGTCCGTGGTGCTCGACGCGGTCCAGAGCGGGCTGTTCGCGGGAAACCTCGAGACGCTGAGCGCGCGAGCGGCCATGCCGCGTCTGGCGGAGCTGGAGCGGAGCCCCCGCGGCGGCCTGCTGGGGCTGGTCCGGGGGAGCTCCGAGCGCGAGGAGGAGTCCCGCCCCGGCACGCTGTGCTCCTTCCGGGGAGGGCTGCAACGCATGGTGGACGCCCTCACCCGGCGCCTGGCGACCATCGCCCGCACGAGGGTCCACGTGGAGCGGCTCATCCCCATCCCGGGAGGCTGGCGCGTGGTGGTGCGCGAGCAGGGGGAGCGCACGGAGCTGGAGGCCTCGCAGGTGGTGGTGTCCACCCCGGCGAACACGGCGGCCGGACTGCTGCGCGAGGTGGACGCGGAGCTGGGTTCCCTGCTGGGGGGTATCTCCTACGCTCCGGTGGCGGTGGTGCACGTGGGCTTCGCCCCGGAGTCCGTGCCGAAACCCGAGGGGGCGGGCTTCCTCGTGCCCGCCAGCGAGAAGCGGAGGCTGCTCGGGGCCATCCACTCCTCGACCCTGTTCCCCTGGCGGGCCGAGGGGGAGCGGGTGCTCTACACGTGCATGGTGGGCGGGCCGCGGCAGCCGGAGCTGGCCTCGCTGCCCCCGGAGGAGCTCGTCACGCTGGTGCGCGAGGAGCTCGCGGACATCACCGGGGTGCGCGCCGAGCCCGTCGTCACCGACGTGGTGCGCTGGCCGTGTGCCATGCCCCAATACAGCGTGGGCCATGAGGAGCGCCTGGCCGCCATCGACCGGGCCGTGGCCCGCTGGCCGGGGCTGCACCTCACCGGCAATGCCTATCGCGGCATCAGCATGGCGGACTGTGTGCGCGACGCCGCCTCACTCGCGGAACGGCTCGCGGCCCGGGTAGCGCCCACGGGCGGCGCCCTGGGGTTGGGCTCCCAGCAGCAGGCCTGAGCGTGTCGCCTTCGTACAGTTCCCGAGCGTCCTCGTGGGGGGAGTGTCCCGCCCACGAAAGACGAACCGGGTAGGGGGTGGAGCCGTGATTACACATGTCGTGTTCGATTTCGATGGAACGCTGGCGAACTCACTGGACGTGGCCATCGCGCTCTACAACGAGATCGCCGAGAAGAAACGCTACGGCAAGATGACGGCCGACATCCTCCCGGAGCTGCGCGAGATGACCGTGCGCGAGCGGTGCAAGCGATTGGGGGTTCCGCTCTACATGCTGCCCTGGATGGGGGTGCGGATCGGCAGGAGCTTCCGGAGCGCGATGCAGTCCATCGAGTTCAACGAGGGCGTCCCCGAGCTGCTGAAGGAGCTGAGGAGCCGGGGGCTGGAGCTCCTCATCCTGTCCAGCAACGACGAGGAGAACATCCGGGCCTTCCTGAAGCGGCACTCGGCCGAGGAGTGGGTGAAGGACCTCTATTGTGGTGGAGGAGTCTTCGGCAAGGCCCGCCGGCTGCGCGCGCTGTTGAAACGGACGGGGCTCCGGCCGGAGCAGATCGTCTACGTGGGCGACGAGCACAGGGACGTGGTGGCCTGCAAGCAGGTCGGCGTGAGGGTCATCGCCGTGCGGTGGGGTGCCGACGCCGAGGAGCTGCTGAAGCAGGCCGGGCCGGACTACATCGCCGAGCACCCGGCGGAGGTCGCCGAGTGCCTGGGCCGCTGGTCGGAACCGGCGCCAGCGGCGCATCCCTGACGAACGGGCCCTTCCCTCAGGAGAAGAGCTCGAGCAGGTCCTCGCGGGTGATGGCCGTGGCGGCCGACGCCTCGCTCAGGGCGGCCTCGAAGAGGGCGCGCTTCTTCTCCTGGAGTCCGAGGATGCGCTCCTCCACCGTGCCCTGCGACACCAGGCGGTACACCATCACCGGACGCTCCTGACCGATGCGGTGCGCGCGATCCGCCGCCTGGGCCTCCACCGCCGGGTTCCACCACGGATCCATCAGGAACACGTGGTCCGCCGCGGTGAGGTTCAGACCGGTGCCGCCGGCCTTGAGCGACATCAGCAGCACCGGCGCGCCCTCGGGTGACTGGAAGCGCGTGGTGATCTCCCCGCGGTTGGGCGTGGACCCATCCAGGCGCTCGAAGGCAATCCCCGCCGCCTTGAAGTGCGGCTCGACCAGATCGAGCAGCGAGGTCCACTGAGAGAACACCAGCGCCTTGTGCCCCTCCGACACGGCGGTGCCGAGCGCCTCCACGAGGGTCTGCACCTTGGACGACGTGTTGGCCTGCTGGCCCGGGACGAGCGCCGGGTGGCAGGCCGCCTGACGCAGCCGGAGCAGGGCCTCCAGCGCCTTGAGGACGCTGCCCCCCTCGTTGAGCAGCGCGACCACTTCCTTGCGGGTCGCCGCCATGACGGCGTCGTAGACGGAGCGCTCGCGCTCATCCAGCGACACGTGCATCACGGACTCGGTGCGCGGCGGCAGCTCGGGCGCGACATCCCGCTTGAGGCGCCGCAGGACGAAGGGCCGGATGCGCTTGCGCAGCCGATCCGCCGCCTCGGCGTTGCCCTCGGTGATGGGCCGGGCCGTCTTCTCCTCGAACTGCCTCCGTCCCCCGAGCAGGCCGGGGTTGGTGAAGTGCATCAGGCTCCAGAGCTCCTCCAACCGGTTCTCGAGCGGCGTGCCGCTCAAGGCCAGCCGGAAGTTCGCCTTGAGGCCGAACGCCGAGCGCGAGACCTGGCTCTCCGGATTCTTGATGGCCTGGGCCTCGTCCAGCACGACGGCCTCCCAGGTGCGGGCCCCGAGCACGGCCGCGTCCAGCCGCAGGATGGAGTACGTGGTGAGCGTCACATCGGCGGACTCGTCCAGGGCACGGCCGGGCCCGTGGTACACGCACACCTTGAGCGACGGGCGGAAGCGCTTGAGCTCCGCGGCCCAGTTCGGGAGCACGCTGGTGGGGCAGACGACGAGCGAACGAGGCCCCAGCACACAGATGGTCTGGAGCGTCTTTCCGAGGCCCATGTCGTCGGCGAGGATGCCGCCGAGCCCCGCGCTCCGGAGGAAGCCGAGCCAGCTCACGCCCTGCTGCTGGTAGTGGCGCAGCGTCGCGGAGAGATCCGCCGGCAGGGCCGGGGGCGGGAGCTTCTCGAAGCCCTCGATCATCGGCGCCAGCCGGTCGAGTCCCGGCGGAGGCGGCTGTTCGAGCGACTCACACAGGGCGCCCAGCTCCGGCAGGGCGTGATTGGAGACCCGGCCATCCGCCTGACGCGCGGCCAGGAGGTCCGCGACGCGCTGGCCATGCTTGTCCAGCCAGGCCCGGGGCAGGGGCGCCCAGCCGCCACCCTCCAGGGGAACGAGTCCCAGCCCCTCGTTCCACGCGCGGATGACGGCCGCCGCGTCCACGGACTGCGCCTCGCCCTTGCCGCCCTCCACCTGGAACTCGAGCGTGAAGCGCACCTCGGGGATGCCCGGCCCGGTGGAGGACTCCACCCGGAGCGAGGGCCGGAGCTTGACGTCCGGGCTCACCACGCCCGCCGAGTCTCCGGCGAGGTCCCCGCGCCAACGCCGCAGCTTGTCCGCCCAGCGCACCATCTCCTGGCCCTGGACCGTCACCCGCCGGCCGGGCACCAGGTTCAGCTCGTCCCGGAGCTGGTGGATGAGCCGCTGTTCGGCCGCCTCGTCCCGCAGGGGGACGGCCCCGCGCAGGTAGACCATCCGGCCGTTGTCGACGCGCACCGACGGCGGCGCCCCGTAGACGAGGGTGGGCAGGATGGACAGCCCCGACTCCAGCTGGTTGAGCTCCAGCAGGATGCGCGGCTTCATCTCGCGGTCGATGGGCGGCAGGCGCCGACTGCGGACCTCGACCGGCATGCGGCGGCCCAGATCCGGGAGCACCTTCGAGGAGATCTCCCCCATCTGCTCGGGCGCGAAGGTGCGGACGATCGGCAGGTTCTGCAGCCACGGCCCGGTCATCGAGGTCTCCCCCAGGCGCGCCAGCGCATCACCGCACAGGGCGACCCCCGGGCTCACGACCTCGGTGACGCGCGGGTCCTTCGTCACCGTCACCACCAGCTGCGCGCCACGATCCTCGGCGACCGCCCTCGGGAAGACGGCCTCCTCCGAGACGGCGACGGGCCGCCCGTCGAGCAGGACGTTGCGCGCCTGCTGGAGCACCTGGAGCAGTGCGTCAAGCCGCTCGGGAGGCAGCGCTCCGCGCGTGCGGCGCTCCAGGAGCCGATCCGCGAGGAGGTCCGACTGCTCGACCTGCAGCTTCGCGGCCTGGGCGGGCCTGGCGAGCAGGGAGGCGAGGGTGTCCTCCAGGGGCTCCTCGGTCCCATCGGCGTGGGCGAGCGCGCGGTGGAGCTCCAACCCTCCTGGGACGCGCGAGAACCGGTACACCACGCGCGACCACTTGTTCGCGGTGGACTCCATCGGGGTGTCCTGCTTCTCCGCCTGCTGGATGGAGATGGCGGCCGCCACCACGTGCTCGCACGGATCCACCCGGCCGGGGCAGTCGCACTCCCAGGCCTCGTCGCTCGGGTACAGGATGACCGTGAGGGGGACCGGACGCCCTGCTGTCTTCACCCTCAGCTCGATTTCACTCGCGGTCTGGGCCTGGAGCGAGACGGCACCGGCGCGGGCGAGGTTCACCCCGTTGGACCAGATTCCGGGGCGGGCTTCCTTTCGAACGGCTTCGAGCAGCTGAGCGGTCGCGGACATGGGAGATGCGACTCCCTACGCTCCGAGGGGGGCGCCGCGCAACGCCGATGTGCCCACCGGGGGGCACAAGGGACAGGAGGCCGCCCCCTCCCCCACCCCGGAAACGGGCGTGGAGGACTTCGACCCAGGCGATGAAAGCCCAGTTTGGGACAATGCCCCCACTCGCGCGCGGCACCCGCATCAGCCGCCACCGCGAACCGGGTATTCTCCAAGAGTTTTCCCAGCCACGCAATGGTACCTGGGAACTAGACCCTCGGATACATGAGCGCCCTCGAGAAGAACAACGTCAAGCTCCTCGGAAAAGGTAGGAAGGCGCTGATCTTCGCCCATGGTTACGGCTGCGATCAGCACCATCTCCGCCATGCGGGCCTTCCTGTGAGGGCCTGATGGAGGAGAGCGCCGAGGAGCTTTATGAGAGCGCGCCTTGTGGTCATGTCTCCACGCGTCCAGATGGAACCTTCATCAGGTTCAACCAGACATTCCTGACCTGGACGGGCTACTCGCGCGAGGAGCTCCTCTCCGGCAAACGGTTCCAGGATCTGCTGACCGTCGGGTGCAAGATCTTCTACGAGACGTATTACGCCCCCCTGCTGCGGATGCAGGGTTTCGTCAATGAAATCAACCTCGAGCTGAAACACAGGGACGGCCATTCCCTGTCGTTCCTGCTCAATTCCATCCAGAAGAAGGACGCGGACGGCAGACCCCTCTTGAACCGGACCGCCCTCTTCCATCTCGTCGACCGCAAGAAGTACGAGCGGGAGTTGCTGCTGGCCCGCCGGAAGGCCGAGGAGGCCATCAAGACCAAGACGGATTTCGTGTCCATGATCAGCCACGAGATCCGCACTCCCCTGAACGCCATCATGGGGATCTCGAACCTCCTGGGGGACACCCAACTCTCGCCCCAACAGGAAGAGTATGTCCGCATCCTGGGCTTCTCTTCCGCGAGCCTGCTGAACCTGATCAACAACGTCCTGGACTTCAACAAGATGGACGCGGGCAAGGTGACGCTGGAGGAGCGGAGCTTCGATGTCCGCCAGCTGCTCTACGACACCGTCTACGGCCTCGGGCTCAAGGCCGAGGAGAAGAACCTGCCCCTCCGGGTGGAGATCGACGAGCAGGTGCCGGCCTACGTCGTCGGAGATCCACTCAAGCTCGGGCAGATCCTCACCAACCTGGTGAGCAACGCCATCAAGTTCACGGAGAAGGGAGCCGTCACGGTGGAGCTGCGGCTGGGCGAGCTGTTCCCCGACTCCGCCGCCCTCGAGTTCCGGGTCACCGACACGGGCATCGGCATCGCGCGCGAGCGCCTGCCCCACATCTTCGAGGAATTCACACAGGCCAGCTACGACATCAATCTGAAATACGGGGGCACCGGCCTGGGGCTCACCATCAGCCAGAAGCTGCTGGAGCTGTATGGCACCCGGATGGTCGTGGAGAGCACACCGGGAAGGGGCTCGTCCTTCTCCTTCCGCTTGCGTCTGATGATTGGAGAGGAACCAGGGGAAGCGAGGCTCACGGCGGAGACCCCTCCGGACGAACGGTCGCTCCAGGGCCGCAGGATCCTGGTGGCGGAAGACAATGAAGTGAACGTGTTCGTCCTCTCGCGCTTCCTCCGGAAGTGGGGCATCGAATTCGACGTGGTGGGAGATGGCCGGCAAGCCCTGGAGAAGATCACCGGGCGCGATTACGACCTGGTGCTGATGGACCTGCAGATGCCCGGGTTGGATGGCTTCGAAGCCACCCGGCTCATCCGGAGTCTTCCCTCCGAGCGGCTCAAGCGGCTGCCCATCCTCGCGCTCTCCGCTTCCGCCAGGATCAGCCTGGGAGACCGGCTCGCGTCCGCGGGCTTCACCGACTTCATCGGGAAGCCCTTCAAGCCGGAGGAGCTCTTCACGAAAATCACCTTGTACGGCTTCCGGCCCTCGTCAACCACCGCGGCCAGCCGCTCCGATGAGGAGCAGCAGGAACAAGCCGTGGACCCGGTGCGTCCCCCGCCGGGTTTCAGCCTCGAGAAGTTCAGGCGGTTGACCGCGGGCGACCGTCAGGCCCTGGTGGAGCTGAGCACCATCACCCTCGAGAGCTACAAGGTCTACAAGCGCGAGTTCCAGGAGGCGCTCGAGACGGGCAACCTGGAGAAGTTCGCCTTCCATGCCCATAAAATCAAGGTGACCCTGGAGCTGATGCAGGCCCATGCGTTGAAGGCGGCCCTGCAACAGGGCAAGAAGCTCCTCGCGGAGAAGGAGCGCGCGCCGGACAGCATCCATGCCACCCTTCACACCATCCACGGCGAGCTGGATGCGATGATCAGGGCGTTGGAGGAAGCGCGGAAGGAGTAGGGACATGACTGGACTGCTGGAGCAGTTGTTGGAAGAGGAGGAGGCGTTGCAGTTCGACCACCTGGGCCACGAGGACGCGCTCGCCCTGGGACTGCGGCTGCTCGAGCGCGCGCGGCGCGAGCGCCTTCCCGTGGTGGTGGACGTGACGCTCGCCGGGCTCTGCGTGCTGCAATGCGCGCTCCCCGGCAGCCGCCCCGACAACCACGACTGGGTGCGGCGCAAGCGGAACATGGTGACCCGCTTCTGGCACAGCTCGTATTACATGGGCCGTTACTACGCCAGCAAGGGAACGAGCCTGGCCGGCAAACCCCATCTGGACCCCGCTGAATACGCGGACCACGGGGGCAGCTTCCCCCTGCTGCTGCGGGGGACGGGCTGCATCGGCAGCATCACCGTGTCGGGGCTGCCGCAGGAGGAGGACCACGCGTTGGTGGTGGGCGTGCTCCGCGAGTGGTTGGCGGGCCAGCCCCGCCGGGACACGTAGCGCCCGCCTCAGAGCACCCGGCTCGCGACGGCGTCGAAGAGGAAGTTGGGCACCAGCTTCGCCAGGCCGACGGCACGGTCCATGGGCCAGGGAAAGCCATACTCGGCGGCTCCGCGCGAGATGGCCCGCCCCATCAACTCCACGGCCGGCTCCGACTCCAGGAGGAAGGGCATGAAGTGCCGGATGCCCGCCGTCATCTCCGTCTTCACGAAGCCGGGCTTGATGCAGGTGACGCGCACCCGGGTGCCCTGGAGATCCACCCGCAGGCTCTCCAGGAAGGTATTGAGGAAGGCCTTGGAGGCCGAATAGGCCGCGTTCTGGGGCAGGCCCCGGCAGCTCGCCAGGCTGGAGACGCCCACCAGGTGTCCGCGGTTGCGCTCCACCATCCGCGGCAGCACCGCGGACAACGTGGCCACGGCCCCGGTGACGTTCACGTCGATGATCCGCTTCGCGTGCTCCCAGGGGAAGTTCCGGGCGTCGGTCTGTCCCCCCACGCCCGCGTTGGCCACCACCAGATCCAACCCGCCGCAGGCGTCGTCCAGCTCACGGACGCGCTCGAGCGTGGCCTCCGCCTCGGAGACATCCAGCGCCACGGGCTCGATGTCGGCGCCGGACACCCGGGCTTCCCGGGCCAGGGCCTCGAGGTTGTCGAGGCGCCGCGCGGCGGCGAACACCTTCACGCCGCGCTTGCCGAACCACAACGCCAGACCCCGGCCCAGACCGCTGGAGGCGCCCGTCACCAGCGCCGTCCGATAAGGCATCTCCGTCATGAACACCCTCCCCTGGCGCGGAGGCTTAGCGCAGGGGTTCGGATGCCACCAGCGAAGGCGTCGCGCGGAGTGCGCCGCACGGCCCGAAGGCGCCGGAGGTGAACAGAGCCTCCGGCGCCCCTACCCGCTCCCTACCGCCCCACCGGGGAGGCGGCGAGCGGGTCCAGACACGTCAACGCGCTCGCGTCCGCGGCGGAGGCACCCGTGTCCTCGCACCGGCAGAAGTCCGCGTTGCACTGCTGACCCGTCCCGCAGCCACCACAGTCCGGCTTGCAGACACAGGCGCACAGGTTCGGGTCCGCCTGGTACGTCGGCCCGCACCCGAGCGCCGCGGTGTCACAGACACAGCCGCACACCGCCGGGTCGAACCGCATGCCCGGCTGGCAGGTGGCGCTCTGCACGCACTGACAGGCACACGTGTTGGGATTGCACTCCTCGAAGCGGCCGCATTGCCCATTGCAGTCCGAGGGACAGGTGAAGTCACACACGGCAGGGTCGGTGTTGCACACCTTGCCGGGCGAGCCACCTCCCCCGCAGTCGGAGGGGCACGCGCACTGGCCCGACGCCAGGTCGCACGCCAGCCTGCCCCGGCAGAAGTCCGGCTCCCTCGGGTCGTAATAGGCCATGTCCGTCGAGCACGGCGGCGGCGAGCCATCCTTGTTCGGCGTGCGGTCGGTCCAGTACCGGTAGGAAATGGCGCCCTTCGTCGTGCCCACCACGGCGGGACGGCACGCGCCATAGAAGGACAGCGCCCGGCTGAGACCGTCCACGTCGAAGCCGTTCACGCGGCTGCGCGGCAGGTCGCTCGCGTTGCACAGCGAGGGATCCAACACCGACTCCAACGCCACCCGCACCGAGGCGCCAATGGGCGCCTTGAGCGTGCGGTGGCCCGAGGCGGCGATCACGCTGTCGAAGATGGCGTTGATGGTGGCCTGGAGGGACGTGCTGTTGCGGATGCTGCCCATGATGCCGCCCGTGGCCTGGATGACCTCCACGTGCCGCTGGTCGTTGACGGGCTCTCCCGGGTAGCACTCGCCACCGGCCGCGTCGCAGACGATGCCGTGCATCTGGATGAGCTGGCCGGTGGGGTTGGCGCCCTTGAAGTAGTTGATGTACGTGCTGACGGGGGTGAGGTCGTTCGTGTCACGCACGTCGGTGAGGATGATGACCACCAGCTTCGCACCCGGACGATACTTCTTGTCCGTGGGGGTGCTGGCGTTGGCCATGTAGTCCACCGCGCCGCGCGCACTGGCCAGCGTCTTCTCGTCGGAGGAGCCGCTGACGCCAACCCAACACAGCGCCGTGGTGTCCGGGCAGGGCGCGTTCCTCTGCAGCCACGCCTTGAATTGATTGATGTCGCGGGTGAAGCCGCGGAACACTCCAGCGTTGGGGATGCCATAGCCGGTCTGGGTGTAGGACGTGGTCACCATGCCAATGCGCCAGTCGAGCTGGGAGTTGGCCAGCCGGTTGGCCACGGCCGTGGCGGCTTCACCCAGCGAGCTCTGGGACGCCTCCATGGAGCCGCTGTCGTCCACCACGAAGAGGAAGTCGGTCACGCCGTTGCCCGAGGTGAAGACCTCGCACTGCTGCGCATCCGTGTCACCGAACTGGGCCAGTGCCGAGCCCTTCGCGGTGTCACCCATGACGAAGAGCCCCGGCTCCACGAAGCGGTTGGCGGGGGTGATGGCCAGCACCACCACGACGCTCTGGTTGGAACGGTGGACGTACTGCGCCTGGATCTTGTACGGCCCGTTCACGCCCGCCCCACCCGACAGAACCCCCGCCCCCGAGCCGACGAGCGTGTTGGCCACGGCGTTGGCGTAGTCGCGCAGGTTGGTGGTCGCGAGCTGGTCATAGTTGGCCAGCACCGCCGGATGACCATCCCAGGTGGTGAAGGTCTGGGTGGTGACGGTGGACGACGTCACGGCCGGGCTGAGCTGGCCGCGCACGTACGCCTCGTCCCCCACCGCCGTCGTCGAGGTACCCGCCTGCCCACGCTTGTAGGCGATGAAGGCCACCTTGTGGGTGTCGTCATAGCCGATGAAGCCGCGGCCGTTGCCGCCCACGAGGAGCTGCCGCACCTCCTGGAAGGAGGGCCGGAGCGCCAGGCGGAGATCACCGCCATTGTCATCCTTGAAGGTCACCTGCCGCAGGTTCTGGGGCGCACAGGCCTGACCGGGCAGCGTGTTGGACGCGCCGTCGCTGCCGTCACGCGGGTCCAGCTCGCCCAGGTCCTCGCGGCCATTCTGGTTGGTGTCCTCGGCCCCATCCGGGATGCCATCGGCATCGGTGTCGGCGTTGGTGGGGTCCGTGGTGATGGAGGGGTCCGCATCACCGGGGTAGCCGCAGGTGGAGTCGGGCGCCGCCCCGGCGGGAATGCCGCGCTCCACGCCATCGAGGATGCCGTCCAGGTCCGTATCCGGGCGGGTCGGGTCCGTCTCCACGGCCGGCTCACGCGTGCCGTTGGCGTTCAGGTCCTCACCGCGGAAGGCACCCTGATCCGCACCGTCCAGGAGGCCGTCACAATCGGAGTCCTTCTTGCGCGGATCCGTCTCGTTGGGGCCCACGCGTCCATCGTGATTGCGATCCTCGAGACCGTCCTTCAGCCCATCGCCATCCGTGTCCGGGTTCAGCTTGTTCGTCCCCGTGGCGTCCTCGATGAAATCCGGCACCCCGTCGAGGTCCGCATCGGGGTACCTGTTCGGGCCGCAATCGCTGGCATCGTTCGGGTTCGTCTCGCCCGGATCCACCCTGCCGTCGCGGTCGGCGTCTTCCGCGCCGTCCGCGCAGGTGTCACCGTCGGAGTCCCGAGTGAGCGGGTTGGTATGGGTGACCTCGAGCTCGAGCCTGTCGGAGAGGCCATCACCATCCGTGTCCATCGCCTGGGGATCGGTCTCGCCCGGGTCCTGCCGGCCGTTGTGGTTGGTGTCCTCCTGCCCGTCCTTCAGTCCATCACCATCCGTGTCCGCCACCACCGGGTGCGTGTGGCTCGCGGGGTCCAGGTCCGCCGGCACCGAGGCACAACGCGGGTCGACACTCGCCGTGATGCCCACCTCGACACCGTCCGGAATACCGTCCTGATCCGTGTCGCGCGAGACCGGGTGCGTCTTCAGCCCACCCAGGTAGAGATTGGAGTACTCCTGCCCATTGGACAGACCATCGCAGTCCAGGTCCCGCCCCGGGGCTCTCGGATCATCTGGATTGCCCGCGTCCGGCACCGTGCCCGCGTCCGGCACCGTGCCCGCGTCCGGCACCGTGCCCGCGTCCGGCACCGTGCCCGCGTCGGGCGGCACCTGGCTCCCACCATCCTGCTGGGTGCCGGCATCTGGCACCTGGCCGTAATCGTTGGCGTCGTTCGGGTCCGTCTCGCCCGGGTCCACACGACCGTTGCGATTGATGTCCTCCTGCCCCTCCTTCCGCCCATCACCATCCGTGTCCGCCACCGCCGGGTGGGTCTGGGTGGAAGGGTCCGCATCCGCCAATGTCACGAAGATGCAGCGCGGGTCGACGCTCGAGGTGCGTCCCATCTCGACGCCGTCCGTGATGCCGTCCTGATCCGTGTCCTGCATGCCCGGGTGCGTCTTCAGCCCGCCCGCGAGGACCAGGAGATACTCCTCCTCGTCCGACAAGCCATCGCAGTCCAGGTCGAAGTCACTTGGGATTCCCGAATCGGGTCCCAGCAGGGACACACTCTCGGGTTGAGCACCACCGTCGTCCGGTGGCAAAGCCACTCCACATCCCGCAGTACAGAGAGCGCTCCCCAAAAGGGAAGCCGCCAGAAAACGAAGAGAAGAAGTCATATGTCCACGAACTCGGGGGTCCGTCCCCCCCTCCATCGCGGAACATTACATGCGACCTCTGACTTACCGGCTGTCTTTGGAGCGGGAGACGCTCGGCCTCGCGATGCTCTCACACTCCTAGAGACCAAGATCTCGAATGGACGAGCCCTCAACGGCCCTGGATGCAGGTCCGCAGCTCGGAGATGAGCGTCTCGTAGCGCAGGGGCTTGCCCAGCACCCGGTACACGCCCAATGAAAGGGCGGCCGTGGAGGCCAGCGAGCTCACGAGCCCCGTCACCACCAGCACCGGCACGTCCGGCCGGGACTCGCGGGCGGTGCGCACCACGTCCAGCCCATTGCCTCCGGGCAGCTCCACGTCGGTGATGATCGCGTCGAAGACCTCGTTCCGAAGGCGCTCGAGGGCCTCCTTGCTCTCGCACAGGCCCACCGCGGAGTAGCCATCCATCAACAAGAGGTCGCACAGCGCTCCGGCGGCCACCGGCTCCCCATCCACCACCAGGATGCGCTTCATGGCACTCACCGCCCGCCCCACGGTTGTGGGCGTCCACCCCCCATCCGGCGCATGGGGGTGGCCGGCAGGGGAAAGGCCAGCTCCAGGGCATCCGCCGCGTCGGCCAGCGGCCCGTGCGCGGCCTCGATGCGCGCGAACTTCGCCCGCACCCGCTCCATCATGTCCACCGGCAGCAGCCGCCGGACGATCGGAAAGAACCGCCCCTCCTCCGCCTCCGTGTGGCCCCGCTCCAGGCGCACGTAGCGATCCGCGAGCACGTAGATGTCCTCGGGCTCCTTCTCGCCCCGAGTCACGGCCCGCGCCGTCTCGCGCAGCTCCTCGGCCAGCTCGCGCCCCACGGCGTGCTGCGCGGAGAGCGCCGCCATCACGCCCTCGCCCAGCGGCAACCCGCGCGAGGTGATGGCCTGGAAGACCTCGCCCTCCTTCGCGTCATGGCTGCCATCCACGAAGGTGAGGAGGAATTGCGCGGCCCGCTCGAAGAGCACCGGGGAGACATCGCCTCCGCCACGCCCGTGCACCACGGCCCGCTCGAGCACGTCCAGGACGCGTTCGATGTGGCGATGCTCGTTCATCAGGATGTCGATGGCGTCCATGTTCATACCGTCCGGGAGAAGCGGGGCCGCTCGGCCCGGCGCAGGTAGGCGTCGAACACCATCGCCACGTTGCGCACGAACAGCCGGCCCAGGGGGGTCACCTCGAGCTGGCTCCCGTCCCGGCGCACCAGCCCATCGTCTTCCAGCGGCCGGAGCCGCTCCAATTCCAGCGCGAAGTCGCGCGTGCCGTCCTCGCCCAGGTCCACCCAGAAGTTGCACATGAGCTGGGTGATGAGCGCGCGGCGGCGCCGGTCGTCCTCGGTGAGCTGGATGCCACGCTCGGTGGCGAAGCGGCCCTCGCGGACGCGCTCGTAGTAGTACGGCAGGGCGCGGACGTTCTGCGCATAGGCCCCGCCCACGTCGCTGATGCCGGTGGAGCCGAGCGCCACCACGTCCGAGGCCGCCTTCACCGTGTAGCCCTGGAAGTTGCGCCCCAGCGCGCGCCGCTCCTGGGCGCGGGCCAGCTCGTCCTCGGGGACGGCGAAGTGGTCCATGCCGATGGGCCGGTAGCCCGCCTCCACGAAGGCGGCCCACGCCGAGCGGAACAGCCCCAGCTTGGTGCGCGCGTCCGGCAGGGCCTCGGCCGGCATGCGCCGCTGGTGCTTGAGCACGTCCGGGATGAAGGCGAAGGAGTAGACGGCGAGCCGGTCCGGCCGCAGCTCCAGCACCTGCCGCAGCGTGCGCTCCCAGCCCTCCGGGTTCTGGTACGGCAGCCCGTAGATGAGATCGAAGTTCACCCCGGAGAAGCCCAGGTTCCGCGCGTGCTCCAGCAGGGCCCGCGTCTGCTCGAAGGGCTGGTGGCGGTTGGTCACCTCCTGCACCTTCGGATCGAAGTCCTGCAACCCCATGGAGACGCGGTTGAAGCCGAGCTCCCTCAGCAGGGAGAGCTGCTCCGGCGTGGTGACGGCCGGGTGCACCTCGATGGCCACCTCCGCGTCCGGCAGCGGAGAGAGGTGCTGGGTGATGCCACTCCACAGGCGCTCGAGCTGCCGCTCGGAGAGGAAGGTGGGCGTGCCACCGCCCCAGTGCACCTGCGACAGCTTGCGCCGGTGGCCCAGCCGCTCCACCACCCGGGCCAGCTCCTGGAGGACATGGTCGATGTAGGTGTCCGCCGCGCTCCGGTCCTGGGAGATGACCACGTTGCACCCGCAGTACCAGCAGAGGCTGCGGCAGAAGGGCAGGTGCACGTACAGGGAGAGAGGCTCATCGGCGCCAGCAGTTCCGGCCACATCGAGCCGCTCCGCGTAGTGCTCGGTACCGAAGTCCTGCTTCCACTCCGGGGCGGTGGGATAGCTGGTGTAGCGGGGGCCGGCGACGTCGTAACGCCGCATCAGCTCTTCGGAAGGCGTGGGGATTTCCAGGGACGAGCGCATCGGTGCTCCATGCCATTCCAAGCACCGTGCCAGCGCCGAGCCCTCGGAAACCCCTGTCCCGACAGCGTTTCCGGGCGCAAGGGCTGCGTCCGGACGCAATGGTTGCGCTTCAGGGACCCATCGGCCCCACTACCGCCCCGGGGAGGGAGGCCCCAGGAAGCGGGCCTCCAGCCGCTTCACCTGCCCGGACGCCTGGTCGGAGACCTCGATGTGGAAGGTGAAGGGGAGGCGCTGGTTGCGCTCCACGGTGAGGAAGACGGGCACGCGCTGGCCCTCCAGGGAGCCGAGCCTCACCTGGGGCTGGGGCAGCACCACCGAGGCGGGCACCGGGCTGTCGACCCGCACGGTGAAGGTGGACTCGGTGGGATTCTTGTTCACCAGGTGCAGCTCCAGCTGGTTGCGCACCGTGGAGCCCTCCAGGATGTAGGGCAGGCCCGGGAAGCGCAGCACGTTGGCCTCGAAGGGCGTACGGCCCACCAGGCTCACCGTGAGCGCGATGGCGGAGATCGCCAGGAGCCCGCCATACATGAACAGGCGCGGCCGGATGACGCGGCGCGGCTGGCCCGCCAGGCCGTTGAGCGAGTCGTAGCGGATGAGGCCCTTGGGCCGCCGCAGCTTCTCCATCACCTCGTCACAGGCGTCCACGCACTGCGTGCAGGCGATGCAGTCCATCTGCAACCCGTTGCGGATGTCGATGCCGGTGGGGCAGGCGGTGACGCACTTGCGGCAGTCCACGCAGTCGCCCTGACGGGGGGCATCGGGAGCCGCCAGCCTCGCCTTCATCAGCCGGCCCCGGGGCTCGCCGCGGGTGGCGTCGTAGCCGACGATGAGCGAGTCCCTGTCCTGCATGGCCGACTGCAGGCGCCCGTAGGGGCAGACCACCACGCACATCTGCTCGCGGAACCAGGCGAAGTTGAAGTACAGCGCGCCCGTGACGGCCATGGCCCAGGTGAAGGGCACGCCGTGCCCGCCCGGGCCCTCCCTCACCATGGTCTCCAGATCCTCGACGGAGACGAAGAGCGCCAGCGCCACGTGAGCCAGCAGCCACGACACACCCAGGAAGGCGCCATGCTTCGTCACCGCGCGCAGCACTCGGTCCGGCGTCCACGGCCCGGCGGCCATCTTCAACCGGCGCTCGCGAGGGCCGTCGATCCACCGTTCGAGCCGCCGGTACACGCCCTCGAGGAACACCGTCTGGGGGCAGGCCCAGCCGCACCACACGCGCCCCAGCCACGCGGTGGCGAAGAGCAGGGAGAAGCCCGCGGTGGTGAGCAGGAAGAGGACGAGCCAGAAGTCCTGCGCGTTGAAGGTGCTCCCGAAGAGGTAGAAGCGGCGCGCGGCCACGTCCAGGTGGACGGCGGGGTGGCCTCCCATCCGGAGGAAGGGCAGCACGGCATAGAAGGCGATCAGCCCCGCGTAGACGATGCGGCGCCGGGTGACGAAGCGGCCACGCACATCCGAGGGATGGATGGCCACGCGCGAGCCATCCGGCCGGATGGAGGAGAGATGCCCGGTGTCCTGCCCTGGAGCTCGTGGCTGCATAGGTCCTCCCCTACTGCTCTGGCTCGCCCTGGGGAGCCTTGCCAGCCACGTTCGTGTTCTTGAGCGTCAGCACGTACGCGACGATGGCGCGCACGCGTTCGGCGCCCAGGGTGCGTTCCCAGGCGGGCATACCCTTGGTCACCACGCCCTCGGACACCGTCTTGTGGATGGCCACCGGCTTGCCGCCATGCAGCCAGAAGGTGTCCGTGAGGTTGGGACCGATGAGGCCCTCGCCCTTCTGACCGTGGCAGGAGGCGCACTGCTGCTGGAACTGCGCCTTGCCCAGGTCCACCGACTGGGAGTCCTGCATCAGCGCGAGCAGCGTGTCGTCGGACACGGGCTTGTTGGAGGCCGCGAGGCGCGCGGCCTCGGCGGCCTCGGCCTTGTACACCTCCAGCGAGCCCGGGCCCATGCCCGTCACGTGGTAGTAGTACCAATAGCCGAAGCCGAAGATGAGGGTGGCCCAGAGGATGAACAACCACCACCGGGGCAGGTGGTTGTCCATCTCCTCGATGCCGTCGTAGACGTGGAGAACGCCCGATTTGTCATTCGAGCTCATGGTGGGTCCTCGCGCCGCGGGGGTCGGAAGTCACCGCGCCCGACTCGGCCAGCGGCAGCCGGGCCAGCGCGTCGTAGTCCCGGCCCCTCCGCCCGAGGAACACCCAGGCGGCCACGCCGAGGAACACAGCGAAGAAGAGAAGCAGGGTGAAGAGCGGGAGATGGACGAGGTCCATCCCCTCGTAGAATTGTTTCCACATCAGGGAGTCCCTCCGGCCGAGGCCGTCTCGAGTCCACCCGGAGCGGGCGCGATGTCCTGGGGCCCGCGGCCGAGCCGCTGCAGGTAGGAGATGATGGCCACCATCTCCGAGTCCCACGCCACCTGGACGCCCTGGCTGGCCAGGTCCGCGGTGATGGCCTCGGCCTGGGCCTTCTGGCGGGCCTCGGCCGCGTCGACGTCGGCGTTGGTGTAGGGCACGCCGAGCTTCTGCATCAGCGCCAGCTTCTTGGGTGCCAGCTTCACGTTCAGCTTGTTCTCCGCGAGCCACTGGTACGGAGGCATGTTGGAGCCGGGGCTGGTGGCGCGCGGATCCATCAGGTGCGTGTAGTGCCAGAGGTTGGGGTACTTGCCGCCCTCGCGGTGCAGATCCGGCCCCGTGCGCTTGCTGCCCCACTGGAACGGGTGGTCGTAGATGAACTCCTCGGCGCGGGACACGTCGCCGTAGCGCTGCGCCTCGGCGAGGAACGGGCGGATCATCTGCGAGTGGCAGACGTAGCAGCCCTCGCGCACGTACAGGTCACGCCCCTGGAGCTCCAGCGGGGAGTACGGCTGCTGGGCTTCGCCGTGCGCCGGCACCGCCTGCTTGATGAGGATGGTGGGCAACAGCTCCGCCACACCACCGATGAGGATGGCCAGCAGCGTGAACACGGTGAAGGCCAGCGGACGGCCCTCGATGAGGGCGAACCAGGTGGGCCCGCCCGCCTCGCGGTTGCGCCGGGCGACGATCCAAGCGAACTCGCCCAGGGCCACCATGGCGCCCATGATGGCGATGGCGCGCACGGGACCCGACCAGCCCAGGAAGATGCTCAGGCCGATGATGGCCAGCGCGAACAGGAGCGGCCAACCGGTGACCACGGCCACCCAGGCCGGCTTGCCGGGCACCACGGGCACGGGGGCCAGCTCCTCCATCACCACGGTGGTCTCGCCATCCACGGCCTTGCCGGAGCGGGCCGTCTTCCAGAGGTTCCACACCATCAGGATGAAGCCGGCCAGGTAGAGCGAGCCGCCCAGGAAGCGGACGATGTACATGGGCCGGATGGCGATGAGCGTCTCCACGAAGCTCGGGTAGAGCAGCGTCCCGTCCGGGTTGGTGGCGCGCCACATGAGGCCCTGGTTGATGCCCGAGGCCCACATCGCGACCATGTAGAGCAGGATGCCCACCGTGCTCGTCCAGAAGTGCAGGTCGGCCGCCTTCACCGAGTGCAGCTTCGTGCCGTACAGCCGGGGCACCAGCCAGTAGAACATGCCGGCCGCCATGAGGCCGTTCCAGCCCAGGGCACCGCCGTGCACGTGACCGATGATCCAATCCGTGTAGTGGCCGAGCGCGCTCACCGACTTGATGGAGAGCAGCGGCCCCTCGAAGGTGGCCATGCCGTAGAAGGTGAGGCCCGCGATGAGGAACTTGATGACGGGGTCCTCACGCAGCTTGTGCCAGGCGCCGCGCACGGTGAGCAGGCCGTTGAGCATGCCGCCCCAGGACGGGGCCCACAGCGCCACGCTGAACACCATGCCCAGCGACTGCGCCCAGTCCGGCAGCGCGGTGTAGAGCAGGTGGTGCGGGCCGGCCCAGATGTACATGAACACCAGGGCCCAGAAGTGGATGATGGACAGCCGGTACGAGTAGACCGGGCGCTCGGCCGCCTTGGGCAGGAAGTAATACATGATGCCCAGGATGGGCGTGGTCAGGAAGAAGGCGACCGCGTTGTGGCCGTACCACCACTGCACCAGGGCATCCTGCACACCGGCGAAGACGGAGTAGCTCTTCAGCGGGCTGAGCGGCAGCGCCAGGCTGTTGACGATGTGCAGCACCGCCACGGTGATGATGGTGGCGATGTAGAACCAGATGGCGACATAGAGGTTCTTCTCGTTGCGCTTCGCCAGTGTCCAGAAGAAGTTGATGGCGAACACCACCCAGACCAGCGTGATGGCGATGTCGATGGGCCACTCGAGCTCGGCGTACTCCTTGGAGGTGGAGATGCCGAGCGGCAGCGTGATGGCCGCCGCGACGATGATGGCCTGCCAGCCCCAGAAGTGGATCTTCGAGAGCAGGTCCGACGCCATCCGCGTCTTCAACAGGCGCTGGGTGGAGTAGTAGACGCCGGCGAACATCATGTTGCCCACGAACGCGAAGATGACCGCGTTGGTGTGCAGCGGGCGCAGGCGGGAGAAGGTCAGGTACGGGACGCCGAAGTTGAGCTGCCACCAGGCGAGCTGGGCGGCGGCGATGCAGCCCACCAGCATGCCCACCACGCCGAAGAGCAGCGAGGCGGCGATGAACCGCCGGGTGGTGGTGTCGTCATAGACGATGCGTTGCTGTTGCACGAAAGCACCTCGGGGAAATTCACTGCCGCGGGTTGGGCTCGGAGGACACGGCCGGCTTGGGGCGGGCGGTGTCGTCCTCGAGCGGAATCAGGGACAGGCGGTCGGCGTGCTCGGAGTCGCGGTGCCGCACGCTGAAGGCGTAGAGCAGCACCGAGCCCGCCACGAGCATGAGGCTGACGAAGACCTGGAGGACGATGACGTTCACGCGGGCACCTCCTTCAAGGCCCTCGGCGCCTCACCGGCCGCACGCGAGCGGCGGGCCGACAGGCTCGCGAGGGTGAAGAGGATGAGGGACAGGGAGCTGAGCGGCATGACCACGGCCGCGCGCAGGGGCGTCATCAGCCCGGCGAGGCACACCGCCACCGTCACCACGTTGTACGCGAGCGAGATGCCGATGACCCGCCGCACCACCTGACGCAGACGGAGGGAGAGCACCAGCGCCTCGCGGATGGCCGAGAGGCCCTCGCCCATGAGGAAGAAATCGGACTTGCCCGGCAGCACCGGCCGGTCGATGGCGGGCGTGCCCGCGCAGAAGGCGCGCTCGAAGGCGAGGCTGTCGTTGACGCCGTCCCCCAGGTAGAGCGTGTCCGACTGGTCGATGCGCGCCACCGCCTCCGCCTTGTCCTCGGGCCGCTGGCCGCCGAGCGCGTGCTCCACCGGCACGTCCAGCGCCTCGGCCATGGCGCGCACCCGCGCGGGCGCGTCGCCGGAGATGAGCCACACCTCGTGACCGGCCTCGCGCAGCGTCTGGATCTCCCGGCGCGCGTCGGCGCGCACGGACTCCCGGAGGGCGAAGGAGGCCAGGGGCTGGCCATCACGCGAGAGGACGGTTCCCTCCAGCCCCGTGGCGCCAGGAGCCGCCCATGCCGGGGCACCCAGCCGCCACGTACCGTCCGCCCGAAGCAGCTCCAGGCCCTGCCCGGGGTGCTCCGTCACCTGAGCGCCGGTGGAGAAACGCGCACCGGCGCGAGAAAGGGCCGCGGCGAGACACCGGCTCACCGGGTGGTTGCTGCGCGCGGCCAGGTCGAAGGCCACGTCGCGGAGCGCGGGCGCGAGCGCGTCCACGGCCTCGCGGTCCACCAGCTCCATCCGGCCGAGTGTCAGCGTGCCCGTCTTGTCGAAGAGCACCTTGTGCACGCGGGGGAGCCGGTCCAGCAGATCCTGGCTGCGCACGAAGAGGCCGAGCCTGCGCAGCCGCGTCTGGGTGAGCTCGTACGCGAGGGGCACGGCGATGCCGATGGCGCACGGGCACGTCACCACGAGGAGGGCCACGGCCACCTCGAGCGCCTTGTCCTGGCCCTGGGGGAGCCAGAGGGCGAGCCCCAGCGAGGAGACGAGCAGCACGGAGAGCACCCAGCGGCGGGACACCGCGTTCCAGAAGCGCGTATGAGCGGGCACGCGGCCGGGCACCGAGGGCGTCTGGCGTAGCAGGGCCACCAGCGGCGAGTCCTGGAAGTCCGTCCGGGCCCGCACGTGGGCGGCCCCCCGGGCCGCGTTGAAGGCACCGGCGGGCACTTCCCCACCCTGCTCCACCGCGCGCACGTCCGGCTCGCCCGTCACCCAGTCGGTGGAGAAGCTGGCGCGCGCGTCCAGCAGCTCGGCGTCCACGGGCACCAGCTCGCCCGGGGCGATGACGAGCACGTCGCCCGCGCGCAGCTCGGCGGCGCGCACGGTGACGAGCCTGTCCCCTTCCTGCCGGCGGGCGAAGAGTCCCTCCGCGCCATCATCCTCCAGGAGGAAGCGGCGGTTGCGCTCGAGGACGCGCTGCTGCAACCAGCGCCCCACCAGCATCAGGGTGACGAAGGTGTTGAGCGTGTCGAAGTAGGCGAGGTCCCCCCGGCCGTCGCGCGCCTTCACCAGGGAGGTGGAGAAGACGAGCAGGATGCCCAGGGCGATGGGAAGGTCCAGGTGGAGGACGCCGCTGCGCAGCCCCTTCCAGGCGGAGCGGAAGAAGGGCCAGCCGCCCACCAGCACCACGGCGGTGGAGAGCCACAGGCTGAGCTGGCTGAAGAGGGAGAAGACCTCGCCGTCGGCCGGGGTGAGCCCCACGTAGAAGCTCACCGAGAAGAGCATCACGTTCATCGTGATGGCGGCGCAGATGCCGAGCCGGATGGGCAGGTCGTGCGAAGCGGACTCGGAGCTCTTGCGGCCGGGTCCGAAGAGGTAGCCGAAGCCCTCGACGGCGCGGAGGAAGCCGGCCACGTCGAAGGCCCCCCTGCGCCAGGCGAGCCGCGCCTTGCCGAGCGCCGGATTGACGGTGAGCGAGGCCCCACCGGGCTGGCGGCGGAAGAGCTCGTTCATCAGCCAGACGCATGCGGCGCAGTGGATTCCCTGCACGTCCAGCTCGAGCGCGCACACGGGGCCGGTGGTGGCCTCGGCGCGGGCCACGAGCGGCTCCAGCCAGGCGAAGCCCCGGTCCTGCCGGGGCTCGGGCGCCGGAGCCGTCTTGCCATCGGCCAGCGAGTAGTACCGGGTGAGACCCTGGTCCACGAGGAGCCGGTGCACGGCCTCGCAGCCCGCGCAGCAGAAGTCCTTCAGCGGCGAGCCCTCGGGAACGGGGCTGCCACAGTGACGACAAGAGGCCGAGAGGCGCTCGACTGGCGGGGAAGCCGGCATCGGCTCGGCCCCCTTGCGAACGGCATGCCCATTGCGATGGACCGGGGCATGACCTCGGTCCTTCCCGTTCTCCAGAGCCTCTTCGGACAGCTCCTTCCGGCCCCCGTGGTGGCGGCGGGCGCCGCGGGCGCATGGATGGTGGGCGTCACCGGCAGCATGCACTGCCTCCTCATGTGCGGGCCGCTGGCCTGCGCGGGATTGCCGCAGGTGAAGGGCCCGGAGAGGTGGCGCGCGGTGCTCGCCTATCAGAGTGCGCGCGTGGGGGCGTACGCGCTGATGGGAGGGCTGCTGGGGGCGCTGGGCGGAGGGGTGACACGCGCGCTCGCGGTGTCGACGCGGCCCTGGCTGCCCTGGGTGATGGCGGCGGCGCTGGTGGCCTCGGCGCTGGAGCTGGGGAAGCGGTTGCGCCCGCTACCGGGGCTGTCCCACCTGGCGGGCGCCATCACCCGGGCGGGCGCAAAGTTTTCGCTTTTGAGCAGATCGGGCGCAATGGGTGCGGTGACCCCGCTCCTGCCGTGCGGCCTGCTCTACGGGGTGTACGCGGCGGCGCTGACGAGCGGCTCCGCTGGAGGAGGAGCGTTGCTGCTGGGGGCGTTCGCGCTGGGGGGGCTGCCGGCGCTGTTGGGCGCACAGCTACAAACGGGCCTGTGGCAGCGGCAGCCGCGCGTGGCGGCGTTCGTGTTGAAGCGCGCCGTGCCCCTGGTGGCCGCGGCGGTGCTCATCTACCGGGCCGTGGGAGTCTCCTCGGGCCAGCCTGGCTGCCACTGAGAACCCCATGAATGGCGGCCATTCGTCGCGCTAGGCTCCGCGCGAACCCGATTCCGAAAGGACGCCATCATGATGCGTGGTTGGCTCGCAGCCGTTGCCCTCGCGGGCGCGGCACTCGTGGGATGTGGAGGTACAGAGGCAGAGGTGGACACCGAGGCTCCCGGCAGCACGTCGAGCGCCCTGGTCACCTGTTCGTCGACGTGCTCGAACGGCACCACCATCTCATGTAGCGGAGAGTCGTGCTCCGCCAGCAATGGTTCCTACGTGCAATGCGATGGCACCTACAAGTACTGCTCCACGACTCCGACGAGCAACTGCCGGTTGTTCACCAGCACCTCGGATGTGTCCTACGACGATGCGTGTGACTCGGCCATCGCCCAGGGGATCGCGTACTGCTCATCCTATGGCGGTGTCAAAAGCCAGGCCCCCGCGTGTCTGCTGAACGCGGAGGCCCCTCCCTACATCGCGAGCAACCGCGTCTGCTGCAACCGCTGAGCGCCTGCTCCGCTCGGGGGCCGCGAGGCCTCTTCAGGCTGACCGGGTGCCCGACCTGAACAGTCGCGCACCCGACATCCTATCAGCTTGACTTACTCATTAGTCCATTTTCTCTTCACTATCCGCCCTGGCCCGAAAGGGCCGGTGCGGGTGCTGCTCGAAAGGAAAGTGAAGAGACACCATGTTCAACAAGACAACCGGAATGGCCGTCGCATTACTCGTTGCCTGTTTGTGGGCTGGCGAGGGGCTCGCGGCCACCTACGGCGTGCAGGGCTCCGGCTCCTCCGCCATCTTCTACGTCGACACCACATCGTGGGCGGACATCCACTACCGCCTCAACAACGGGGGGCAGCTCAACGTCCGGATGACTGTCACCAATGGAAGGAACCAGTACACGGTGAGCAATCTGGTGAGCGGGAACACCATCGATTACAACTTCACCTACTGGGACACGTCCTGTAACTGTGCTCGCGATACGCCCGCGGCCCGCTACACGCACGGCGGCACCTCCACGGACGCGGGCACCGACGGCGGCATCCCGGATTCGGGCACCTCCACGGACGCGGGCACCGACGGCGGCATCCCTGATTCGGGCACCTCCACGGACGCGGGCACCGCCAACATCGTTCCCCTGTTCAACAGCGGCACGCCTCTGGAGCCGGCCCTGGTGGAAGAGACGTCCCAGGCCATCATCACCCGCGTCGGTGAACGTGTGCGTGACCGCCACGCACGTGAGAACCAATTCCAGGCGTACGATCACTTCCTCTCGCTGTATTTCGTGAACCGGACCTTCTACGTCGAAATCATCGACCAGGTCGCCAAGGGTGGAAACCAGATCGTCGTCAATCTCCACACCGTCTATCCCCACGACGGCACGAACTTCCGCGCGTTCTTCAGAGGCATCAACACGGAGGCCGAGTACTGGCACAACGGCACCTTCAGCCGGGTGAATGACTACCTCTACACCGCCAGCGTCGGCTACAACGCCAAGGAAGGCCGGGCGATCCGGATCGGCGATCGCATGGAGATGGAGGTGGGCGTCTTCCTGAAGCAGCCGGTGGAAGGCCGCTTCAACTATTACTCCCGCGCCTGGCTGTACATGGTGGGCAGCGGCGGCATCGTGCCGTTCGAGGGCGTCGGCGCCACCCGGGACTCCTACCCCATGCCCGAGGCCGGATGGAGCGGTGGCCGGACCACGCTGAACCAGCCGTTCTCGAACGAGCCCGCCGAGCGCTTCATGCAGATGGCGTTGAACATGGCGCCCGTGAACACTCAGACGTTCGTCGAGGGCCGGCGCATCCATCACACCGACTTCGGCAATGGCAGCCACTCCGAATCGGGCAACCCCATCTTCACGGAGCAGCAGAACAAGCTGGGACCGAACTACATCGCGCGCTCCTGCGTCGCCTGCCACAAGAACAACGGCCGGGGCCTGCCCCCCGCCACCACCAACACCACGTTGAGCAACATCATCGTCAAGGTGGGACGGGTCAACGGCACCACGGTCACCGCGGATCCGCAGCTCGGCGCCAAGCTGCAGCCGTTCAGCACCAGCGGGACTCCCGAGGCGGATGTCCGCATCTCCGGGTGGACCACGACCAGCGGCCAGTTCAGCGACGGCACCGCCTATCAGCTGCGCAAGCCGGCCTACAGCTTCCTCAACGTCATTCCCACCCACTACTCGGCGCGGAGCACCCCTCAGCTGGTGGGTATGGGCCTTTTGGAGGCCATTTCTGAAAGCGCTGTCATCGCCCTGGCCGATCCGAATGACAGCAACGGGGACGGCATCTCCGGGCGCGCGCGGACCGTGACGGATCCCCAGACCGGCGAGACCCGCCTGGGCCGCTTCGGCTGGAAGGCGAGCATGGCGCGTCTGCGGCACCAGGTCGCCGACGCCTTCAACGGCGACATGGGCGTCACGACCTCCGTCTTCAAGACCCTGGACTGTGGCTCCGCGCAGGCGGGCTGCGCGGGCTCCAGCACGGAGCTGAGCGATCAGGACCTCGACAAGCTCGTCCGGTATGTCGCCCTGCTGGGTGTCCCGGCCCGCCGCGATCTGAACGACGCCCAGGCCCTGCGCGGTGAGTCGCTCTTCCAGAGCGCGGGGTGCGGCAGCTGCCACAAGGCCACCCTGACCACGAGCCCCCATCACCCGAACGCGGAGCTGCGCGGCCAGACGATCCACCCCTACACCGACCTGCTGCTGCATGACATGGGGACGGGCCTGGCCGACAACCTCCCGGAGGGTAACGCCTCGGGTTCGGAGTGGCGCACCCCGCCGCTGTGGGGCATTGGCCTGACGGCCGGCGTCAGCGGCGGCGAGGCCTACCTGCATGACGGCCGCGCGCGCACCCTGTCCGAGGCCATCCTCTGGCATGGAGGTGAGGCGGAATCCTCCAAACAGGCCTTCGTCAAGATGCCCGCCTCCGACAGGGATGCCTTGATCCGGTTCCTGAAGTCCCTCTGATCAAGGCCCCATCTCAACACACGGGGGCCGCGCTGCCGCGGCCCCCGTTTCATTCACATGCCGGGTTCCCTGGCACTCATTGGGGGATGGCCTGGCACACGCAGGCGCCTGACACATCACAGGGCTGCGGTGGGTCCTTGTCGCTCCGCACGCATTGCGTTCCATCGCAGCAGGTGCCACCGGACGAACCACACGCCTCTCCCACCGTGGAGCAGCCGTTGCTCACGGGGTACGCCACCCACTGCGGGAGGTGATTGGAGCCGGAGAGGTTCTGCATGGGCAGCGGGAAGGCCGCGAAGGAAGGATCCTCCCCTGCCGCCAGCTTGTCCGGGTCCACCGCCGCCATCCACAACAAGGACCCCGTTACATTCTGCCCTCCAATACTGTCGGGGGGTTTGCGCAGGCCATACATGCGGGAGGAGGCGAACGCCACCCACATCAACCGAGGACTGCCCGCCGCGCCTCGCGACACGCTGGGATGCCACTTGGGGTAGCCGTTGGACAGGTCCACCGAGCTGCCGTCCATGACACCAGGTGCGTTGGCGCGAGCCAGCTCCACGGGGGCCGCACTGGCGTGCAGCCTCGCGGCCCATATCCTCGCGGAGGGATCACTCTCCGAATCGCAGTTCATGTTCGAGTCCCCCGCGCCGCTGGGGCAGGAGGACTCGTTGTAGACGAGGAAGGACGAGTCGGGCGCGATGGCCGGGGCATAACGGTTCTTCCCGCTCTGAGACGGAGCCACGACCACCGGGTCGCTCCAGCTCCCACCCGGCTGCTCCGACACCACCTGGATGGAACCCTTGTAGAAGCGCTGGAGCGTATTCTTGATGCCAACGGAAGCGAAGGCGATCGTCTTCCCGTCCGCGCTCCAGTCCGGATGGCTGGCGGGATTGGTTGGAGTGCCGGTGTTGGAGATCTCTCCCAGCAAGTCACCGGTGCTCCCGTCGAAGAGCATCAGGTTGAAACGCGTGGCGTTCTGGTCTCCGTAGACGCCGACGAACCTGCTGCCTTCAGGGTTCCACGATTCGAAGGTGCTCAGCCTCGCGCCGTTCTGCACGAGGGGGACCCGGGTCGTGGGGTAGAAGCTGGACAGATCCACCAGGGCGATCCGCCCATCGTGCTGCCCGTTGACCCCCGCCACCATCTTCTTGCCATTGCGGCTCACCGCGTGACAGCCCACGCATTGCACGCTGGAACCATTGATGTTGCTTGCCTTCATCACGACGGAGGGGTTCGACGTGCCGCTCGCGGAGAAGTCCTGGCGCAGGATCGCCATGCCGTTCCAGGTCGTGAAGTAGTAGAGCGAGCCCGCCACCGTGGAACCGGAGATCTGGAGGGTGATGGGCTCGGAGACGCCCACCGTGCCGGCGCCCGAGTCATCCGTACCGCGAACGGCGAGTTGCACGGGCTGGCCCCCACGGTTGCTCTCGGCCACGAACCGCCAGACCTCCTCGGAAGGCGTATAGATGCAGCCGCGGGTCACTCCCGAGGGCAGAGAGAAGCCGCTCGGCAGGTAGCAGCGCAGGTAGACGCGCACGTCCGTGATGCCGTTTCGGAAGGACAGCTCGAACAAGGTGTTGGAGCTGTCCCCCGGCAGGAAGTGGATCTCCATCTGCCCCAGGTTGGGTGGGACCATGACCCCGCTGCTGGGATGGACGATCCGTGGACTGCGCGTGGCATCCACCGTTCCGTCGAACCTCGTCTCCGGCCGCGAAGGCAGGGAGACGGAGCTGGAATCTGGGATCCTCTGTTCGAGCTTCACCGTGATGGCAGCAGAGGCGGACACGGTGCCCACCCGGGCGCGCACGGTGCTGGAGCCAGCCACCGAGGTGCTCGAGTTGAAGGTAGCCCCCGAGAAGAAGCCCAGCCGCGTGTCGTCGATGCTGAAGGCCGCCTGGCCCGTCACGTCCTCGGTGTGCCCATCCGAATAGGTCCCCGTGACGGTGAACGTCTGCACGGCCCTCGTGCTCCCCTGGATGGCGAGCTGGACGTTGTCAGGCGAGAGCGTGAGCGAGCGCAGGGCCGCGCACGACGAGCCCTCGCAATCCGGATCGAGGCAATCGACCGTCCCATCGCTATCGTTGTCCACATGGTCGGTGCACGCGGCTTCGGTCCTGGCGCCGCCCTGGCAGATGCAGCCCGTGCCGCACGCTCGGCTCGCGCAATCCGAGTCCGCACAGTCCAGGCGTCCATCACCATCGTCATCGATGCCATTGTCACAAGCCTGCTCCGCGGGCAGCTGGCAGGAACCATTGACGCACGTCTCCGACGCGCCGCAGGACCTGTCACATCTGCCGCAGTGGGCCGGATCCGTCCGCAGGTCGAAGTCCTCGTCCACCGTGCCGTCGCAGTCGTCATCCTGACCGTTGCAACGCTCCACGGTGCTGCTCGTGGTATCGCTGCACACCGCTCCGCCCGAGGCGTTGCAGACGAACTCGCCCTCGGCGCACATGTCCGAGTCCTGGCCATCGCAGGACTCTCCGACATGGAAGCCCTCGTCCACCTCTCCGTCACAGTCGTCGTCACTCAGGTTGCAGCGCTCCACCGAGTCCGCGGTGGTATCGCTACAGACCGTGCCACCATTGGCGCCGCACACCACCTGCCCCTCCGTGCACCGGTCGCTGTCCGGTCCATCGCAGGGCGTCCCGAGTACGAAGCCCTCATCCACTTCACCATCGCAGTCATCGTCGATGTGGTTGCACAGCTCGGCGGCAGCGGGCTCGCAGCGGCCTCCGTCCGGGGCTCCCGCGTCGGAGCCACCATCGCCACCACCGGGCTGACCGGCATCCACCTGGGTGGCAGGTGTTCCGGAGTCCGGATCATCCGGCTCCGGGGAGCCACAAGCGGTGAGACCGGTGAAAGCGAGTGCCACCATCAGGACGAGAGTGCGTGTCTTGATGGGATGGAGAGAGGTCCTGTCCCGCCGCGTGCCTACGCGGGTGGAGACCGGAGTACCGGAGTTGCTCATGATTCTGGTGTGACCTGTGCCTTTCGGGACGGTGACTCCCCTCGCGGGAGTCTTCAGTCGTGCCCGGAAAGGTTGTAGATGCAACATCCCACAGTGCGGAACAATCGTTCATTCACCGAGCGAGGCACACACCCTCCTCCAACCGGGGCACTGGCTTGCGCGTCAGACCGCAGTTGGACTTGATACCCGCCTCCCGTTGCCACGCCCGCTCGGCCTTCTCGAGCGCGTCGAGCTTGGACCGAAGCGCCTTCACATCCGTCGTCCGCGTGCAGTAGCCGATGTACTCGCGCGGGCCGCCGCAGGCCTTGTGGCCGAACCCCGCCACCGCGCACTCCGCCACCTGCTCGCAGCCCCGCGGGTTCGCCAGGGCTCGCGCCTCGCTCGCGAGCTTGTCGGCCCGCTGTTTCAGCTTCGAGCCGCTCGCGGCCCAGGCTCCGCCCGCCGCCATCAGCAAAGCCACCGCCCATGCACTCCTCCAGCCCATCCGAAACCTCATGCCGTGCCTCCTTGTCCGTCCGAAAAGAAAACGCGCTGGCGGGAGGTGAGCCCCTCGCCAGCGCGTTCTCATCCATCCGCTCGCCTCCGCGTCAGGCCACCTTCACCTGGCGCCGCCGGGCGAGCACCTGCCGGGCCAGCACGAACAGACCCAGGTAGATGCTCGCATCCGTCCCCGAGGTGGCACCACAACCGCAGCTCCCGCTCTTCACGCTGAAGCCGACCGGGGCGGAGCTCGCCACGTTGCCCGCGCTGTCGGAGATGACGGCCGTGATGGTGTGCGACGAGCCTTCCACCGCCTCGGAGCTGTCCCACGTCGCGGTCAGCGTCGCGTCCGTGCCGGTGGCGATCACCACACCATCGACCAGGATGGAGAGCTGGCTCAGCGTGGTACCAGCGGCCACCGCGCCCGTGGCGGAGATCCGCACCTCGCCGGACACCAGCGTGCCGCCCGCCGGCTCCGTCACCGACACCGTGGGCTGTGCGAACGGCGTGACGTTGGTCCGCGCCGCGCCGGTCAGGTGCGCCTGCGCGGCATCCGTCAGGGTGAGCGTCATCAGGCCCGTCGACATGAACGTCACCTTCAGGCTCGCGAGCACGCCCTCCGTGAAGGCCGCGTTGGCCGGGAGGACCGCCGCCGCATCCGAGCTCGTCACCTGGACCGGGCCGGAGTAGGTGGTGGCCACGTTGCCGTAGGCGTCATACGCCGTGGCGGACAGGGTGACCTCCTGGCCCGCGGTGAGGCTCGCGGGGAGCGCCAGCGCGTAGCTGGCCGCCGGGCCCGGCGTCACTTCGAACGCCGCGCTCGTCGCGCTCGCGAAGCCCTGGGCGCTCGCCACCAGCGTGTAACCCTTGCCGGCCTCGCGAAGGGAGAGCCCCTCGAACCGGGCCACGCCCTTCACCGCGGACACCGGAGCCGCGCCGAGCAGCGTACCGGCCTCCGGGTTCGCGCCCAGGCTCAGCGTCACCAGGGCCGCGCTGTCGGAAAGCACGTTGCCCTGCGCGTCCTGCACCTCCACCTCGATCGGAGCGAACGACGTGCCCGCCACGAGACGGCCCGGAGCACCGCGGAAGACCAGGCGCGCCGGGGAACCGGTGGTGATGTCGAACGCCGCGCTCGTCACCGGCGTCAGCGCGTCCGCGCTCGCCTGGAGCGTGTAGCCCCGGGCGGCACGGTCGAGCGACAGATCCGCGAAGGTGGCCACGCCATTGACCGCCGCCACCGTCACGGTGCCACTCAGCACGCCGCCCCTGGGGTTGTCTTTCAGAGCCAGCGTGATGCTCGCATTGGAGGACGTCATCGTGTTGCCCTGGGCATCCAACACCGCCACCTTCACCGTGAAGGCCTCGCCCACGGCCGCGCTGGACGCGGGAGGGGTGACGAAGACGAGCCGGGCCGGAGCACCCGCGCGCACGTCGAAGCCGACGCTGGTGTCCGAGTGGAGACCGCTCGCACCGGCCACCAGGGTGTAGTTGGAACCCACGCGTCCCACCGAGAGGGAATCGAAGGTGGCCACGCCATTCACCGCGTTGACGGTGGTGGTGCCGCCGAGGGTGGCGCCAGCCGGGTTGTTGCCCAGCGACAGCACCACCGGAGTGGTGGCCTGCGTCGACAGGTTGCCGAACTGGTCATGGAGGGAGACCTGGACGGCCGGGGTGATGGGCGCGCCAGCCGCCACGTTGGTGGGCTGCCGGGTGATGATCGCCCGGTACGGCACGCCCGGCGTCACATCGAACGCACTGCTGACGATGCTGGTGAGGCCCGTCGAGGTCGCCCTCAGCGTGAAACCCGTCCCCAGCTTGCTGAGGGACAGGTTGCCGAAGGTGGCCACGCCACTGACGGCCGCTACCGTGGTGGTGCCGCTGAGCGTGGCGCTCGCCGGGTTGGTGGCCAGCACGAGGGTGACGTTGGCCGAGGAGGTGGTCATGTTCCCGTACGTGTCCACGATGGCCACCCGCACCGCCGGTGTGATGGCCGAGCCCGCCGGGGTGTTGGAGGGCTGGGTCACGAAGGCCAGCTTCGATGCCGCGGCCGGGGTGATGTTGAAGGCCGGGCTGGTGGCGCTGGTGAGGCCGTTGGAGGAGGCCGTCAGCGTGTAGCCAATCCCTATCTTGTTGATGGACAGGCCGCTGAAGGTGGCGACACCGTTGGTCATGTTCACCGTCGCGGTGCCGGACAGCGTGCCACTGCCCGCGTTGTTGCCGATGGCGAGGGTGACGCTGTTCGAGCCCGTCGTCACCGCGTTGCCGTAGGCGTCCAACAGGCCCACCTTCACCGCCGGAGAGATGGAGGCACCCGCCACCGCGTTGGAAGGCTGGACGGAGAAGACCAGCCGGGTCGCGGGAGCGGGAGTGACGGTGGTGCTGGCACCGACGCTCATGCCCGGATTCGCCGGATCCGTCGCGGTGACGGACTGCGTGCCCAGGGTGAAGAAGGTGACGGGCAGGTTCGCCGCGCCTCCGGAGAAGGCCACGGTGGACGGCAGCACCGCCGCGGTGTCCGTGCTGGTGAGGGACACGCTCCTGTTGTAGCTGGGATTCACCACGCCCGCCGCATCCACCGCGGTGAGGGTGATGGACGACTGCGTACCCACCGCCACGGAGGCCGGAAGCCCGGTCATCTTGAAGCCCGTCACGGGCCCTGGCGGCGGCGTACGGGTGGAGCAGGCGACCACCTGCTCCGCCGTGATGCGGACATCGTCCACGTAGAAGCCTTCGTAGTGACTGCTCGAGTCGCTGTAGAAGCGGAACCCGAACCACACCGTCTGGCCCGCCAGCGCCCCCAGGTTGACGGTGACCGGCTTGAGCGAACCATTCGCGTTGGTGGCCTGGTTGGTCCAGATGCGGATGCTCGCGTTGCTGTTGAGCGCATTGTCGTAGCCACCCGCCGAGATGTACGGCTGCGACGAGGACACCGCATCGGACACCGGGGTCCACGTCCCGCTCGCACCCGTGGTGCTGTAGACGAGGTAGACGCCGTCGAACTTGCTCTCGAGGTTGTACCAGACGTTGAACGTCATCTGGGGGTTGGTCGCATTGGCCGGGAGGGCGAAACCATTGATGCCGGACACCGAGCCGTCGCCTCCCAGCACCAGCGTGAGCTGCTGGCTCGCGGGGTAGGTGCCACCACAGCTCTTGTTGGCCGCGCCAATCCGGTACGCATTCGTGGCCGACTGGTAGCGGCAGCCGGTGACGATGTTGATGGCGCTCGCGTTGCCAGACTGCGCCGTTGGAATCCAATACGCGGAGGCATTGGCCGGCCTGTTGGCGTCGAAGTCATCGAAGTAGCGGACCCCCGGCGCAACCGGGCCGGTGGGCGTGGCCGCCTTCTGGACCAGGTTCGTCTCCTCGAGGATCGCCGTGCTCGTCTCGGTGGCGCGAACCACGTAGTAGTACGTGCCGCCGGACGACAGGTTCAGGTCATCCGAGAACGTGGTGCCGGTCAGCCCGGTGGCGATCCGGTTGGCCGCCGAGGGGGTGAAACCCGGCGTGGTGCTCCGGTACACCGAGTAGCCCAGGGTGCCGCCGCACAGGGGCGTGGCCGCGGACCAGGTCAGGGTGTTGGAGCAGGTGCTGGCGGCACCGTTGTTGACGGAGGCGAGACCCGCGAAGGAGGGAGGCAGTGTGCACACGCCCGTGGTCACCGCGGAGACCTCGTTGGAGTCGGGGGACTCCGCGCACACCGCCGCGCGCACCACGTAGAAGTAGGTCGTGCCGCCCGACACGCCGGTGTCCACGAACGGCGGCGCCGCCGCGGTGCCCGCCAGGGTGTACGGCCCTCCGGCGCGGGTGGCCCGGTAGATGTTGTACGAGGTCGCGCCGTTGGGAACCCAGCCGATGTCGATGCGGCCGTCACCACTTCCGGTGGCCGTCACGCCGGTGGGCGCACCCGAGGGAGCGTCCGTGCAGATGTTGTAGGCGACGAGCGCGAAGTCCTGATCCAGCGACGTGGCGTTGTCCGGCACGCCGTCCGAGTTGATGTTGCTCGCCTTCACCGTCACGGAGACGAAGCCGTTGGTGCCGGCCGGCAGGAAGACGTTCTCCACGTTGTTCCGGCTGTCCGCGGTGCCTCCGGTCACGGAGTGGGCGCCCGTGAAGACGTTGCCCTTGTACGTGTTGCCCCCCACCGTCACGGTGAGGTCCAGATCGTTCTTCCAGGCGCTGGCGACGGTGGAGCCCGGCGCGTCCGTCCACGCGAGCGTCACGCGGAAGGGCTTGCCCGGATCCACCACCTTGCCCAGGAAGGTCCGGGTGTCGCCCGTGGAGACGAAGAGGTGGGCCGGGTTCTGGTCCTCCAGCAGGCGCGGGGCACCGTCGAACGCCATGCCGAGGTCCATCAGGCCCGTGCCCTGGTTGTTGGAGTAGAGCGAGTCACCGGCCCCCGTGCCCGTCATGTAGCGGGTCGAGCTCATCAGGAAGGCCTTCGTCATCGCCGGGCTGGGCGGGGTGCTGCCCTGGTTGATGAAGTACTGGCGCACCAGCGCCGCCGCCCCCGCCACCGCGGGAGTGGCATGGCTGGTCCCCGAGGAGGCCGAGTACCACTGCTGGCCCGCCGGGAAGTAGTTGCTGGGCGCGACCCCGCCGCAGACGCCAGTGCCATCGAAGCAGGAGAGCGCCTGGCCCACGGGGTTGGCCGGCGTGGCGGCGCGCTGGCCGTCCACCTGGGCCACGCCACCCGACACGTGCGTGCCGGGCGCCATGATGTCCGGCTTCTTGCGGCCGTCCGCGGTGGGACCCCGACTGGAGAAGGAAGCCACGTCGTACAGGCTGTTCGCCTCGGAGTCGGGAGTCTCGCAGTTGTCCTCACCCCCGAAGGCCTGGACGTTCTCCGAGGCGCCCACGGTGATGACGTTCTTCGCCGTACCCGGAGAGCCCACGGTGTTCACGTCCGGGCCCGCGTTACCCGCCGCGAAGACGATGACCATCTCCTGGTTGCCCGCGTTGGCCACCGCGGACCCCGTGGGCTGCGCGTCACGCACCAGCGCGTCGTAGATCTGCGCGTCCTCGTCGTACTCGTTGAAGTCGGCGCCCCAGCTGTTGGAGCTGATGCGCATGCCGTCGCGGTACGCACGCGCCTGCAGGTCCGCGTAGTTGGGGTTGGTGAATTTCGACGGATCGAACACCACCGACGCGCCCACCTTCACGAAGGGCGCCACACCCAGTCCATAGGAGAAGCCGCTCGCGTCCCGATAGGGCGCCCCGGTCTGGTTGACGTAGCCCGCGACGATGTGCGTGTTCAGGGTGCCGTGGCCATCACAGCCCTGGATGGTGCTCCCGGTGTTCGCCTTTCCCTCCAGGCGGCTGTAGACGACGCGGCTGGTGCCGGTGACGTCCCCGTTGACGTACAGGCCGAAGTGGTTGGGCGCCGCCGAGCCGTTGTCGAGGCCGCTGTCGCTCACGTCCACGCCGAAGCCGGACGCGGTGAACTGCGCCTGGGTGAAGCCCTTGGAGGCCAACCACGTCAGGTAACCCGGCCCCGTCGGACCCGTCCCGGTGATCTGCCCGGCGAGGATCATGTCCTGCCTCTCGTCGAACTTCCTCGGCTCGGGGCGCGGCTGGATGGACACGACGTCCGGGCGCCGCGCCACCTCGTCGAGCGCCTTCCGGTCCAGCCAGGCCACCACGTTCACGTAGCCCAGGGCCTCCCGGATGGTGGCCTCCTGGGACTGCAGCGAACGGATGAGCTCCAGCGTCGCGCCGTTCGTCTCCTCGTCCTTGATGAGCTGGATGGCGTAGGTGGGCGTCACGACCGTCTGGATGGACGGGGCCAGCTTGTACGCGTCCAGGTACTCGCCATCCCATTGGATGACCGGGGACGCGGTGATGTGCCGCTGCAAGGTCCCCATGGCGGTGGGGCCGCCGTACACGAGGTAGGCGTTGTTGGGGAGGTACGTCACCACCCTGACGCCCGTGGCCTTCAGCGCCTCGTACCACTCGGGCCGCACCGGGCCAGCGAAGTGCACGATGTGCAGGCCCTTGCTGGTCACCGTCTTCTTCATCCCGCGCAGGGACATCACCTTCGTGGAGGCGGTGTCGATCTCCCCCGCGTTCAACAAGATGCGGTTGTAGTCATCACGCACCTCCACGCCCGGCGCCTCCGACAGCGACTCGAGCGTGGCGTCATCCACCTGCAACAGCTTGAAGGAACCGTAGTCCCCCAGGACCCTGGCGCCCTGCTTCTCGAGCTCGGCGGCCTTCTCCACACCGAGCTGGACCTTGTGCAGGGAAGGCTTCGAGTGGGAGCCCTCGGACCGCGAAGACCCTGGCTCATTCCCCGAGCCCCCGCACGCCAACGTCGCAACGAGCCCTGCCAGACCGAGCGCCCTCGCGGACAGACCGCGAGCGCGCATACCGGCCAGCCGGTACGCCGATTCCTTCATGTATTTGCCCTCGTGAGCGACGCGTGCGGTGCGCCTCCGGGAAATCGGAGCCGCCCACCCACCACTCGCCGCTGAGCCTGAGGATTTACCACGGCCCGGTAATCAATGCCAACACACGCCTCTCAAGCGCGCATCAAGCATTTCTCAAGAATCGAGCCTGGTTGTCTTTGATTGAAGCTCAAGCTTTTCGCTATCAACTCAAACCAACCGCTTGCGGTTCAAGCTTTTCGCTTCGGGCCGGACCCTCGCCGGGTCTCCAGGCCTTCGACTTCGCTCGCAGGGACACGGGGCCACCAGCAGCCGGGGCTCGAAACGCGTGTCATGCGAAGGGGGCACTGCGCCCCGGGCGCGGCGCACGATGCGCCGGCCCGGAGCCGCTACTGCTTGGAACCGCGACTACTTGCCGCTGATGCCGCCAAGGCCGAACAGCTCGGCGGAGGCCTGGGTGATGGGCTGATCCTTGCTGCTGACACCCGCGGTCGCCAGCACGCGGCCGTCCGGCAGCAGCGTGGCGGTGTGGCCGTAGCGGTCCACGTTCAAGCTGCCCGCCGAGCACCAGGTGCCGGTCGACGGATCGTAGAACTCCGCCGCGGTCAGGATGCCGGTGGCCTGGTGGTAGCCACCCACCGCCAGCAGCTTGCCATTGGGCAGCAGCGTGGCCGTGTGGAAGCGGCGCGGCGTGACCATGCTGCCCGTGGCCGTCCAGCGGCCCGTGGCCGGATCGAACAGCTCGGCCGAGGAGCCGCTGGCGATGTCCCAGCTGCCACCACCGGCCGCCAGCACCTTGCCGTTGGGCAGCAGCGTGGCCGAGTGGAAGCTGCGCGGCGTGCCCATGGCGCCCACCGGCGTCCAGGTGCCGCTCTCGGGATCGTACAGCTCCGCGGAGGTCAGCAGCTCGCTCACGTTGTCACTGCCGCCCGCGACCAGCACCTTGCCATTGGGCAGCAGCGTCGCCGTGTGGTCACGGCGGGCCGCGCCCATGTTGCCGGCGAGCGACCAGGTGCCCGTGGCCGGGTCGTACAGCTCCACCGAGGACAGCGCGCTGCCCGAGGCGTTCTCGCCACCCGTCACCAGCACCTTGCCATTGGGCAGCAGCGTCGCCGTGTGGTGCGAGCGGAACACCACCAGGCTGCCCGTGGTCTTCCAGCGGCCGAGCTCCGGGTAGTACAGCTCGGAGGAGGCGCCGCTGATGTCGCACGCCCCGCCGCCGGCGATCAGCACCCGCCCATCCGGCAGCAGCGTCATCGTGTGGTAGCGGTGCGTGGCCAGCGTGTCACCGGTTTGCTTCCAGGTACCGGAGGCCACGTCATACAGCTCGGAGGTGGTGTTGAAGCCACCCGCCGTCAGCACTTGGCGGCCGTCCTTGAGCAGCGTGGTCGTGTGGTGGATCCGCTGCAGCGCGAGGCTGCCCGTGGCCTTCCACGTGCCCTTCACCTGGCAGACGTCCGCGCGCGTGCCCGGGGCATTGGAGCGGAAGTTGTTGAGGCCCGGGGTGAGCCAGTTGGTCGCCGGGCGGGCGGGGATGGTGCCGTCGTCGTTGACGTTGGTCACCGCGTACGCGTGCTGGTTCCAGATGCGGCGCGTGCCCACCCAGCTGTCATCGCCGAACACACGGATGCCGTTGAAGCCCGGCGCCGCGTGGTTGTTCTCCGTCACGACGATCTCCGCGGCACCGTCGCCATCCACGTCCGCGACGATGGGGTACTCGTGCGTGGTGCCGGAGCTGTGCGTGGTCTCCCAACGCAGCCCGCCCGTCACACCGTCGAAGATGCGCACGCGCAGCTCGTCGGCGTAGATGACCTCGGTCCTGCCATCACCCTCGAAGTCGAAGGTGGTGGAGGTCGTCTTGCCCGAGCTGTACTCCTGGATGGGGAAGGTCCACTTCACGGCGCCATCGGTGCCGTAGACGGTGTAGTTCCAGTCACCCGCCAGGCCGATCTCCAGCTGCCCGTCGCCATCGAAGTCCGCGATGTTGGGCGCGCCACCGTGGCCACGGCCGGTGGGGAACGACTGGCCGGGATCCGTGTAGTGCACGTCCCGGGTCCACAGCAGCGAGCAGTCGTCGTCGAGCAGGCTCACCTGGCCATGACCCGCCACGACGATCTCACCGGCCGCGTCGGCATCGAAGTTGGCCACGCCGGAGAAGCCGCCCGGGATCTGCGTGTTGGTGCACTTGAGCGAGCCATCGTGACGGTAGACGGAGCGGCCGTTGATGACCTCCTGCTTGCCGTCCTGGTCGATGTCCGCCGCGAAGGAGACGGGGCCGGTGTACAGGGCGCCGTCCATGCCCTGCGAGCCCACCCACTTCAGCGCGCCCGTGTTCGTATAGACGCGGTTGCCGTCGAGGATCTCCACCTTGCCATCGCCGTCCAGATCCGCCAGCGAGGGGCCGCCCCACTCGTTGTAGTCGTACGCATCCGGGGCCGAGCGGAACTTGAAGGCACCATCGTTCTCGAAGCAGATGATGCCGCGGCCGTTCTCCGGAATGCCGCAGATCTCCACCGCGCCGTCGCCGTCGATGTCACCGGCGGCGATGCTGGCGGCCGGCTTCACCCGGTACTCCGCGTTCGCCACGGCCCACAGCTCGGTCCCGGTCTTGCCGCTGATGGCGCGGAGCACACCATTGACGTTGGCGTTCTCACCCGCCCGGGCCTTCGCGTTGTAGAACTCGCCATCGAAGGCGGAGAAGACGATGTCCGGCGTGCCGTCCCGGTTCACGTCCACCACCACCGGCTGCATCATCACCTGCTTGTACGCGGACAGCGTCTCGCTGCCCGTCCACGCCCACTGCTGCGCCACCTGAAGGCTGGCGGCGGCGGGCGGCGCGCTGGGGGCCGCGGGCGCGCTGGCGACGGGGGACGTGCCGTCCACGGTGGGCTCGCTGGCGGCGATGGGCGTCGGGCCCTGCTCCGCGGCAACTCCGTTGATGGCCGCCACGGACTGCGGCGTCTGCCTCGACTGCTCCTCGTTCCGCACCTCACTGCAAGCAGACAGCGCGGTCAGCGCAACCACCGCCGAGCCCTTCAAGGCACCTGGAACGCCCGTGCGCCCCCACTTCCAGCCTCTGGTTCTCGTCTTCATGCGTGTCCCTCCCTCTCTCGGCCCTGCTTTGCCCACGCGGGCCAGGAAGGCCCGCCAAGGGTGTAAAGAGGACGATAGAGTAATCTAATTGAAAAAAGACATCCTCCCGGAAATGAATGGCTTCGTGCGTCATCCATTCTCTTCCGGCGGAATCTCCAAGGAATCAGAATCCGGAGAAACCACATCCACGCAGCCGATGAGCCATCCCCCGGACATTTCCCTTCATGAGGGAGCCATTGCATCCGTCCCGGATTCCAAGGCACGGGCCCTCTGGAGCAGCCCGCGATAGCCGAGCCGGCTCGCTTCCTGCCGTATCGACCACAACTCCCCGGCCACCTCCCCCTCGCACCCGCTCCCCCGCGACTCCGCCATGACGAGCCGCGCCTCGAGCGCCACCCGGCGCGCGCCAGCGCGAGCCGCACGCGCCGCGAGCGATTGGAGTTGCCGTGCGACCCCCTCCCGCTCCGAGCCTCCCCCGCCCAACCTCCGGACCAGCAGAGCCTCCGTGAACAGGAGCTCCGCCTCGATGAAGAAGTCCTCGCTGTGACCCGCGAGTGTCCGGGCCCGCGCCATCGCCTCACGTGCTCCCAGGGAATGCCCCAGGGCAAGCAGTGCTCGCACCTTCACCATGTACGAGAGCCCTTCCCGGTCCGGGCTCCGCAACGCCGCGTGGCTCGCCAGCGCCCACTCCGCCACCACGAGCGCTTCCTCCGGGTGCCCCTCCTCCAGGGCGAGGCACGCCAGCGCGAGCTCCGTCTCGGCCACGAAGACCCACAGGCCCCGCGCGCGCCGCAGCGCCAGCGCACGCTCCAACTCCCGCCGCGCCCGCGCCAGCTCCCCCATGTCCATCAGGAGCAAGCCCAGCTCGTGGCGGGCCCAGGCCTCCAGGTAGTCGTCCCCATAGGTGACCTGGGCCGCGTGAATCCCCTCCTCCAGCAGGCGCCGGGACTCGTCCAGCTCTCCCAGCAACCGCCGCACCGAGCCCAACAGGACGACGCAGGAGCTCGCGTCGTGCAGCCGGCCGCGCACCTGGAACAGCTCCAGGGCCCCCTGGCCCCGCAACAGGGCCTCGGTGAGATTGCCCAGATGGCGGTTCAACACACCGGCGCTCAGGAGCAGCTCCGCCTCGAGCGAGGCGCCCTGGAGCCGCTGGGCCACGCGGATGGCGGAGACGAGGACGTACTCGGCCTCGCGCAGCCGTGCCATGTCGATGAGCGTCATGGCACGCACGTGCATCGCACGCGCCACGCCACCCCAATCCCCTCCCTCCAGGAACAGCTGCTCCGACTCCTCCAGCAACCCGATGGCCCGCCGGGGCTCGGCGAGGTTGCGCGCGGCATAGGCCTCGATGATGAGCGCGGAGGCGGCGAGCTGCCCCTGGCCCTCCCTCATCGCCCGGGACACGGCGGCCGCGGCATGCCGCCGGGACTCGAGGAAATCGGCGGTGGCGCTCGCGGTCACCGCCGCGGCCAGGTCGATGCGTGCATCCTCTGCCAGGCAAGAAGGGAGCTGCCGCAACGTGTCCAGGGTGGCCCGGGCCTCTCGCGACTGCCCCGCGTTCACCAGCACGTGCACCAGCGAGGTGCCGTACTCCACGTTGTGGGGGAAGAACTCGAAGAGGGTCCGGTAGGCCTCGATGGCCTGTGCCCACTCGGCCTGGAGCTCATGGTTGCGGGCGGCCACCAGGAGGCGCTCCTCCCGGGACAGGTGCCCGGCCAGCTCGAGCGCCCGGCGCGAGGCCTCCATGGCGGGCTCCTCTTGCTGGAGGGACTGACGAGCGGCGGCCAGTGCCGAGTGCGCGGGCGCGAAGTCCGGGACGCGCTCCACCACGCGCTCGAAACGATCGGCGGCGGTCGCCGCGTCATGGTGCCGCAGGGCGACGAGCCCCTCGGCGTAGAGCCGCGCCGCCTCCGCCTCGGCGGGCATCGCGCCACGCCCCCCCTGGGGCTGTTCGGGGACCCTCGGCCCCGATTCCAACCGCTCCCTCGCCACGCGCGCGGCGCTCGCCACCCGCCTCACGGCGGAGATCGAGGGCAACCCCGAACGGCTCCTCCGCTTCGGAGCCGGCGCCCTCCCCCGCAGCGTGGCCACCACCTCGGTCGCGGTGGCGAAACGGGCACACGGACGTGGCGCCAGGCAGCGCAGGAGCACCTCCTCCCAGACGGGCTCCAGCTCCGGCACCAGCTCGCGCGGCGAGGGGGGTGGCGTACTCAGGCGCATCAGGGCGGTGGACGTCGCCGTGTCCCCCACGAAGGGCCGCCGTCCCGTCACCATCTCGAAGAGCACCACCCCGAAGGAATAGATGTCGGAGGCGGGAGACAGCGGTCTGCCCTCCACCTGCTCCGGGGACATGTACGCGGGACTGCCCATGATGGGACCCTCCCCGAAGGACGCCTCTCCTTCGAGGATCCCACCGCCGGCCAGGCCGAAGTCGGTCACCACCGCTCTCTGGCCACCCGGCACGGAGGGCACGGGCACCAACATCACATTGCTGCTCTTGAAGTCCCGATGGATGATCCGCGCGGCGTGCGCCGCGTCGAGCGCCGCCGCCATCTGTTCGGCCAGGAGCAACACCTGACGCGGTGGCATCCGCCCGTTGCGCTGGAGGTGGACGTGGAGCGTCCACCCCGCGAGCAGCTCCATGGAGAGGAAGACGATCCTCTCCGGCGAGTCCCCCGCCGCGGCCTGCTCGACCTCGTGCTCCCCGAGGTCGAAGACCCGGCACACATTGGGATGCGTCACACGGCGAGCCAGGCGAAGCTCACGCTTGAAACGCGGGAGAGCCTCCGGACTGGCGGCCAGCTCCGGCCTGAGGGTCTTGAGCGCCACGGGCTCGTGCAACGTCAGGTCCTCCGCCGCGTACACCTCGCCCATACCGCCACTGGCGATGAAGCACGCCACCCGGTAGCGCCTGGCGACCACATCCCCCGCGAAGAACGCACGCTCATTGGAAGCTCTCGGATACGCGGGAACCCGCTCGGACTCGGCACCACCACGTGTCAGGGTGGTCGTGCTCTGTGTCCCCTCGAGCAACTCGCGTTCCATGACTCGGTAACCCCCCCATCAGAATGCCTGGGGCTCAAGCTAAAGCAGGCGGGCTACTTACAGCTATGAGGCACGTCACATTCCCCCGGTAGTCGAAGAACTCCCTCCAAAAGACAACAGGCCAAGGCCACCGGAGGAGGACGGTGGCCTTGGCCCATGGGCCTCGCGCCCAGGATGCGCGCGGGGCACTTCTTTCGGGCACTTCTATTGTTGACTGGTGAACTGAATGCCCTCACCCCAGCCCTCTCCCGGAGGGAGAGGGGGCGCATTCACGGTCACGTATGGTGATGCAGGCTCTCCACCAGGTACGGATCGTTTCGGGAAATCAGCGGCACCGACACCACCGTCCGCGTCACCGCCAGCACGAACAGCGCACCCAGCCCCACCAGCCCCGCCACATCCCAGACGTTGATGCCCCCGTACTCGGGCATGTTCGACGGCGCGATCATCAGGTGCAGATCCAACCACCGCCCCGCCAGCATGATGCCCGCCACCAGGCACAGGTGCGTCGCGTTGCGCTTGGCCGGCTTCGGCAGCAGCAGCACGAACGGCAGCGCCCAGTTGAGCACCACGTTCAGGTAGAACGGCCCCCCCCAGCCCCCGTGCATCCTGTTGATGAAGTAGACCGTCTCCTCCGGGATGTTCGCGTACCAGATGAGCAGGAATTGCGAGAACCACAGGTAGGCCCACAGCGTGGCGAAGCCGAACATCAGCTTCCCCAGGTCGTGCAGGTGGCTGGTGTTGATCTCCTTCATCAGCCCCGAGCGCTTCATCAGCACCACCGCCACGGTGATCGCCGCCAGGCTCGACTCCAGCAGCCCCGCCACGTTGTACAGCCCGTAGATGGTGCTGAACCAGTGCGGCTCCAGGCTCATCAGCCAGTCGAAGCTCGCCAGGCAGAACGACAGCGCGAACAGCACCAGGAAGATGGCCGAGGTGGCCACGTTGCGCTTCGTCGGCTCGGCCGAGGGCTCCGCGTCCTGCTCCAGTGAGTTCTTCCGCAGCCTCCACGTGAGGAAGGCCCAGAGCGCCAGCATCACCGCCATGCGGATGGCGAAGCCCGGCGCGTTGAGGAAGGCCACCTTCTTGTGCAGCAGGTGGTCCGTCTCCATCACCCCGGGACGCGCCCACAGGTACAGCGAGGGCAGGCCCGCGAGCACCACCAGCAGGCTCGCCGCGCCCACCGGCACGTAGGAGGCGAAGGCCTCGGGGATGCGCTTGAAGACGGTGTACCAGCCCGCGTTCGCCACCGAGTTGAGCGCCAGGAACACCGCCCCCCCCAGCGCGAGCGTCAGGAAGAAGAAGCCGTTGAGCAGCAGGCTGGAGAAGCCACGGGTCGGCTCCAGGGCCAGGCCCGCGGCCAGACCGAGCAGTCCGAGCACCGCCAGCGCCATGCTGGCCCGCCGGAGGTTGGGGCTGACGACGATTCCCGAGGAGCTCATGGCGTGTCCTTCCGCGCGGTCCGCGTCGGCGTCTGCAGCGACCGGATGTAGTGGACGATCTTCCAGCGATCCTCCTGGGCCACCTGCGAGCCGTGGGCCGGCATCAATCCCTGTCCGTGGGTGATGATGTGGAAGAGCTGCCCGTCGGCCAGGCCGAGGGCGTGCTCGGCCAGCAGCGACGGAGGCCGGGGGAAGCGCGCGGCCACCAGGCCATCCCCGAGCCCGCCCGTGCCGTGGCAGTGCGAGCAATAGCGGTTGAAGGCCACCTTGCCGCGCGTCAGCACCGGCTCCGAGGCCTCGAAGGGATTCTTCAGCTCCGTGGAGGCGCGCGTGGCCTCCTCGGGGCTCGGGCCGTAGTGCAGCGGCGAGTAGCCCCGGGGAATGCTGCCTGGCGCGGGCGCCATCAGCGTCTTGCCATCGCGCGTGTTGGGGTTGGGCGCGTAGCTGTCATACGGCACGGAGCCATACATGTCCGGCGCGTACTCGAGGTTGGGCTGGGATACGTCCCGCTCACAGCCCACCTGAAGGGCCGCGGCGAGCACACCGATTCCGGCGAGGAGCCGCTTCACGACGCCACCTCCATCTGCTCCACCTCGAGCGCACCGTGACGCTCGAGCATCTGCCGCAGCTTCGCGTCCGACTCGTCCGCGCGCAGCGCCAGCACGAAGCGGTCATCCGTCACCCGGGGCAGCGCCTCGCGCTTGCTCCCGGGGAAGGTCTTCGTGCGCAACAGGAAGGCCGCCACGGTGATGAGGCCCGCGAACAACACGGTGAGCTCGAAGGCCACCGGGATGAAGGCCGGGAAGGAGTTGAAGGGCTTGCCTCCCACGTTGAGCGGCCAGCTCACCACCGACGTGTAGTACTGGAGCGCCAGGGCCGACGTGGTGCCCAACAGCCCCGCCCCGAAGCACACCCAGGTCAGGCGCGAGGACTTCAGCCCCATCGCCTCGTCCATTCCGTGGATGGCGTAGGGCGTGTAGACGTCATGCACCGCGTAGCCCGCCTCGCGGACGGCCCGGGTGGCGTCGAGGACGTGCTCCTCGCTGTCGAAGTAGCTGAGCAGGACGGATTGGGACGGGCTCATACCGGCATGTCCTTTCTCACCGCCACCGCCGCCAGGGCCGGGGTGGGCAGGGGCTCCGGCGCCTCGGCCGGATGCTCGTGCGGCGTCTCGGGGCCGTGGGCCGGGTGGCTGGCATGCGCCGGGGCATGTGTGCCACGCGCGAACGCCGCCACACTCTTCACCTCGCCGATGGAGATGATGGGCAGCACCCGGGTGAACAGCAGGAACAGCGTGAAGAAGAGGCCGAAGGTGCCCACGAACGTGCCCACCTCCACCACCGTGGGCGTGTACATGGACCAGCTCGAGGGCAGGAAGTCCCGGTGCAGCGACGTCACGATGATGACGAAGCGCTCGAACCACATGCCCACGTTGATGACCAGCGACAGCACGAAGATGGCCGCCGGAGACGTGCGCACCTTCTTGAACCAGAACAGGTGCGGCGACACCACGTTGCACGTCACCATCGTCCAGTACGCCCACGCGTACGGGCCGAACGCCCGGTTCATGAACGTGAACTTCTCGTACGGGTTGCCCGAGTACCAGGCAATGAAGAACTCCGTCCCGTACGCCAGCGACACGATGCCACCCGTGACGATGATGACCTTCGTCATGTTCTCCAGGTGGCGGATGGTGATGAGGTGCTCGAAGCCCAGCACCGTGCGGGTGATGATCATCAGCGTCAGCACCATGGCGAAGCCGCTGAACACCGCGCCCGCGACGAAGTACGGCGGGAAGATGGTGGTGTGCCAGCCGGGGATGACCGAGGTCGCGAAGTCGAACGACACGATGGTGTGCACGCTGAGCACCAGCGGCGTCGCCAGGCCCGCCAGCAGCAGGTACACCGTCTCGTAGCGGTGCCAGGTACGCGACGAGCCGTTCCACCCGAACGACAGCGCCTTGAAGATGGCCTTCTTCAGCCCCTTCGCCCTGTCACGCACCGTGGCCAGGTCCGGGATGAGGCCGAAGTACCAGAACACCGCCGAGATGGTGAAGTACGTGCTGATCGCGAACACGTCCCACAGCAGCGGCGAGCGGAAGTTCACCCAGAGCGAGCCGCGGTCGTTCGGATACGGCAGCACCCAGAAGGCGTTCCACGGCCGGCCCATGTGGATGACCGGGAAGATGGCCGCGCACATGACCGCGAAGAGCGTCATCGCCTCGGCCGCGCGGTTGATGCTCGTGCGCCACTTCTGCCGGAAGAGGAAGAGGATGGCGGAGATGAGCGTGCCGGCGTGGCCGATCCCCACCCAGAACACGAAGTTGGTGATGTCGAAGGCCCAGCCGATCGTCTTGTTGAGGCCCCACACGCCGATACCGGTGGCCACCTCGTAGGAGACCATGCCCACGCCCACCGCGAGCGTGGCGACCGCCAGCGCGAAGGCCACCCACCACTTGCCGGTGGGCTTGCGCTCCATGGGGGCGCAAATCTCCCCCGTGAGCTGGCCGAGGGTGCGCTCCTCGCCGACGAGCGGCACCCGCAGGGAGGATGTGTGCTGGTTGCTCATTCCGCGCTCCCGTCTCCGGTGTTGCGAACCTTGGTGAGGTACGTCACGGCCGGACCGATGTTGAGTTCCTCCAGCAGCCGGTAGGCGCGCCCGCTCTTCGCCAGCTTCGCCACGTCGCTGTTCGGATCATTCAGGTCGCCGAAGTGGATGGCCCGCGCCGGGCAGCTCTGCTGGCACGCGGTGCGGATTTCCCCGTCACGCACCTCGCGCCCCTCGCGCTTCGCCGAGGCCTTGCCCTCCTGGATGCGCTGCACGCACAGCGAGCACTTCTCCATCACGCCGCGGGTGCGCACCACCACGTCCGGGTTGAGCACCATGCGCTCGAGGGGCTCGTCGTGCTTGTAGTCGAACCAGTTGAACCGGCGGACCTTCGTGGGGCAGTTGTTGGCGCAGTAGCGCGTGCCCACGCAGCGGTTGTAGACCTGCTGGTTGAGGCCCTCGGTCGAGTGCACCGTGGCGAGCACCGGGCACACCGTCTCGCACGGGGCGTTCTCGCAGTGCTGGCACATCATCGGCTGGTGCACCACGCGCGGCGCGTCCGGCTCGCCCTCGTAGTACCGGTCGATGCGCATCCAGTGCATCTCGCGCTGCCGGCGTGCCTCGTCCTCGCCCACGATGGGGATGTTGTTCTCCGCCTGGCAGGACACCACGCACGCCGAGCAGCCCGTGCAGGCGCTCAGGTCCACCGCCATGGCCCAGCGGTGGCCCTTGTACTCGTGGCCGGACCAGATGGAGAGCGGGTGGCCACCGCCGTGCCCGCCCGCCTCCTCGTTGCCCGCGCGCGGGTTGGCGAGGAACGCCGCCAGCTCGGCCTCGCGCACCAGCGCGCGGCCCTCCATGGAGGCGTGTGTCTGGGATTGGGCGAGCGGCTGGTGCTCGGGCGTCACCTGCACTCCCACCCCGGGCGCCGTGCGGCGCACCTTCCCGTTCGTAAAAGAGGCCAGGCCGAAGGCGTTCTCCCCCACTTCGTTCCCGATACGTCCCACCTTCGTCCGGCCGTAACCCATGGCGAGGCCCAGCGCCCGCGGATGCGTGCCCGGCTGCACCAGCGCCGGCACCGCGAGCGTCTTCCCCCCGGCGCTCACCTTCACCACCTGCCCGTCGCTGATACCCAGCTTCGTCGCGGTGGAAGGCGCCACACAGAGGTAGTTGCCCCAGGTCGCCTTGGAGATCGGATCCGGCATCTCCTGCAGCCAGCCATTGTTGGCCAGCGCGCCGTCCCTCAAGGCCACCTTTTGATACAGAACCAGCTCGTACTCCCCCTCCGCCGAGGAGGCACCGGCCAGCGCCGCCGCCACGCTCTCGGCGCGGAACGCGGGCGCCTCGGAGGCCGAGGGCGGCAGCACCACCACCACGCCCTGGCGCACCGCCTCGTCCCAGAAGGGCTGGAAGCCCGTGGCCACGTTCGCGCGCGGGAAGACCTCCGCCTCCCAGCGGGCCCGCAGGAAGTCGTAGTGCGACTGCTCCACCCCCACCCACTTCAGCAGCGACTCCACCGCGCCGCGCGTGTCGTGCAGTGGAGCCACCACCGGCTGGCGCAGGCTCAGCACGCCGCGCCGCGGCTCGGCATCCCCCCAGGACTCCAGCGAGGTGTGGTCCGGCGCGTGGAAGCGCACCAGCGAGGCCGTCTCGTCGAGCCGGTCGCTCGTGGCCACCGTCAGCGCCACGTCCTTCAGCAGGCCCGCCAGCGCCTCGCCCCTCGGGTGGGCGTAGGCGGGGTTGACGCCGTGGAAGAGGACGGCGCCCACCTGCTTCGCCTCCAGCTCGGAGAACAGCTCGCCGAAGGTCATCGCCCCCGCGTCCAGCGCGAGGCCCCCCGTCAGGGAGACGGTGGTGCCCTCGTTGCCGAGCAGCTCGTTGGCCACGTTGGCCAGTACCTGGGCCGCGAGCTCGTCGCTCCCGCACACCACCAGGGCCTTCGCCCTCGCGGCCCACAGCTCGCCGGCCAGCACCTCCAGCACGTCGGCGGCCACCTGCTTCGTGAGGAATCTCTCGAGTCCCTCCACGGTCCGGCCGGCCTTCTCCGCCAGCCGCCTCACCAGCCCCGCCAGCGCGGGCACCACGTCCGAGGGCGCCACCGGCACGCGCTTGTCGGCGCTCGCGCCCGTCAGCGTCATCAACGGCTCGAGCTGCCAGTGCCGCGACATCTCCTTCTTGCCGGCCGCGTCACGGGCCTCGGTGTACTGGCGGGTGAAGGCCACCGGGGACACCCAGGTGCCCAGGAAGTCCGCGCCGAAGCTGGCGATGACCTTCGCCTGGTCGAAGCGGTAGTCCGGCACCGCGCGCACGCCATGCGTGAGGCGGTGGGCCTCGGCGATGGTCTCCAGTTCCCCCGTGGCGTCGAAGCGCACCGTGCGCGCGGTGGGGAAGGCGGCCAGGAAGCGCACCACGGCGGCCTCGGCGGTGGGCCCCAGCACCCACGGGAGGACGAGCCGGATGGGCTTCCCCTCCCCCACCAGCTTTCGCAGCCCCTCCGTCACCGCCTTGTCCAGGTCGCCCCAGGAGGCCTTCGTCCCGCCCACCGACGGCCAGCGCGAGCGGTTGGCGTCATAGAGGGACAGCACGGAGGCCTGGCCCGTGGCGCACACACCGCCGCGCGACACCGGATGATCCTCGTTGCCCTCCACCTTGATGGGGCGGCCATCGCGCGTCTTCAGCAGGACGCCGCAGTTGGCGCTGCACGCACCGCAGGTGGACGCGTACCAGAGGGCGAGGCCCGGGGTCACCTCGTCCGGCCTGGCGATGAAGGGCACCGCCTTCTGCACCGGGGCGCGCTGGCAGGCCACCATGGCCGCCGCGGCGCTCAGGCCCATCACCTTGAAGAAGTCACGGCGCGAGCTCTGATCCGGCGCCTGGGCCGCCACGCCCACGGGGAGCTCCTCGGCGAACTCGTCGCGGGCCTTCTCGAGCAGCGCCGGGTCTCCGGCTCGCGCGGCCAGGCTCTGCCAGTACTTGGGTGTCGTCTCGGACATGGTGCGCGTTCCTCAGCGGTGGCAGCCGGAGCAGTCGGTGGGGGGATTCAGGGTGCGCGGCGCGGGGGTGACGGGCGCGGAGGCCACGGGCACTCCCGATGCGGAGGTCCTCAGCACACCGGATGCCAACGGCGGCACCGGCGCCTGGAGCTTCGACTCCTCCGTCTTGCGGTGGCAGTCCAGACACCACCCCATGGTCATCGGCTCCACCTGCTCCAGCCGCACCATCTCCTGCACCGGGCCGTGGCACTGCTGGCACTCCAGCCCGGAGGTGACGTGGCTCGCGTGGTTGAAGTACGCGTGGTCCGGCAGCCGGTGCACGCGCACCCACTCGATGGGCTTGTTCAGCTTCACCGCCTGGGTGAGCTTCTGGATCTCCGGCGAGTCCGTCTTCACCTGGGTGTGGCAGTTCATGCACACGCCCGAGTGGGGAATGCCGGCGTGCCGGCTCTTCTCCGCGCCCACGTGGCAGTACTGACAGTCGATCTCGTAGTGACCGGCATGCACCGCGTGGGAGAACGCGATGGGCTGCGCGGGCATGTAGTTCTGGTTGTTGTTGATCGGCGTGGTGTCACAGCCCCCCAACGCGAGGGCGGCCAGCACACCGGAGAGCAGCGAGGCTCGGGTCGGGTCGATCATGGGGTGACAATCCCGCGCTGGCTGGCGGGCTCCTCCCGGGTGGACACCAGAGTGGGCGCGGCCCCCGTCGAGGCCAGCCAGCGCGCGAGGGGCCAGGCGAGCAGCAGCGCGAGCACGCCGAAGAGGTGCATGCGCACGGTCAGCGGCAGCTGGGCGATGAGCGTCGCGTCCGGCTGGAGCGTCACCAGCGAGCGCAGGTACGGCACCACCACGCTCACGTACCAGGCGGAGGCCCAGCGGTACGCCACCGCGATGTAGAGGCCGTTGAGCACCTCGGCCAGCAGCAGCACCTGGAAGGCCAGCCACACCCGCGCACCGGGCTCGCGGCTCGACAGCTTGCGGACGATGCTCGCCACCAGGCCCCAGGCCAGCATCATCCCGCCGATGAGGCCCACCACCTCCAGGAAGAAGAGGCGCGCGGGCGAGCGGATGAAGAGCTGCACCGGGTGTGGCAGGAGGAAACAGGCCGCGTGCCACAACAGCATGATGATGGCGCCCACCACCAGGGACACGGCCGCCGAGCCCGTGCCCTCGCGCTCCACCCACCCCATCACCCAGGAGGACAGACGCGCGCGGTTGCGCAGCCACGCCGGCACGCCGAGGGCGAGGGCCAGCACCACATATGGAAGAAAATCGTAGAGGAACGTGTCGCTCACGTACCGCCTCGCTCTCTCAGTCCTTCGCGCGGCCACGGCCGCCCAGGACGATGCCGATGAAACCCAGTGCGACGCCCAGCCCCACGAAGCCCAGGTAGAAGAAGTCCCGGTCCTTGCGCGGCGGCGTGCCGTCTCGCGAGACGTTCGCCAGGTATGCCTTGAGCTCGAATTGCTCCGCGTCCGTCAGCGGCGCCTTCCCGTAGAGCTCCTTCATCAAGGGGAAGGACATCTCCTTCAGGGCGGGCGTCATCTTCCGCTCGCCCAGCCGCGCGAAGGAGAAGGTCAGGTCGCGCGCCAGCGTCCCGCCACCCACCACGCCGATGCCGCGCACGTCATGGCAGCCGATGCAGGCCGGGCCGCCATTGGCCAGCGCCACCTCCCCCTCGAAGAGCTGACGGCCGTGCTCCATCTCCTCGGGCGTGGCGTCCGACGCCAGCTTCGGCCCGGTGGCTCCCGGCTGACAGCTGCCCTTCTCGGTGCAGTCACGAAAGAACGCGAACAGGCCCTTCCGCTCGTCGTCGGACAGCTGCTGGTCCGGCATCCGGATGCCGTTGAACTTCTTCAGGAGCTCGCCGGCCACCGGATCGCCACCGTCGATCATCGCGCCCGGGCTCTTCAGGAAGGTGGTGACCCAGGACTCCTCGCGGCGTGTCAGCACGCCCATCAGGTCCGGGCCCACCCGGTCTCCCTGGCCCACCGTGTGGCAGCTCGCGCACCGCTCCGAGAAGAGCTTCGCCCCCTCGGGAATCCCCTGCGCCGCCGCGGGCAGGGCGGCGAGCAACGCCAGCATCGGCAGGGCGGGAGTGACGGCCAGCGCTCGCCTCTGGCGTCGGCTCGGGACGTATGTACCCATCACGGCGTGCCCCTCTTCGTGAAGTCCGGGCACCTCGCCCGGCTCGACGCGCCGGTCTGCAACTGGAAGGCCAGCGGCCGGGCGGGCCCCGCTCCGAGTGGAAAGGCTCTTTCGCGCGAAGTGTCAGATGCGCAGCATTTGCGCCTCGCGCACACCCGGAGCGCAGCATTTGCCGCGCGCCTCCCTCCGTGGCTCGTGGGAGCCCGCGAGGCGTTGGATCCCAGCGTGCAGGTTCATCCGTCCAGGGAGAGCCACCATGCACTCCAATGACACCGGATTCTATCGACGGTGGATCGTCGCGAACGGACAGGCCGAGGCGGCCGGGTTGGGAACGACCTTCGTCGCCGGACGGCTGATCGCACCGCACCTCGACCAGGTGACGGGAGTGGCGGCCATCCTCGGGGGAGCACTCGCCGCGATCCTCCTGGGCACGCTGCTCGAGGGAGTGCTCGTGGGGGTGCTACAGGAGCGCGTCCTTCGACAGCGGCTCCAGGGCCTGCGCCGTGGGGCGTGGATCCTCGCCACCGCCGCCGGTGCCGGACTGGCGTGGCTCCTCGGGATGGTGCCGAGCACGGTCATGGCGCTCGTTTCCACCGCGTCGCCAGGCCCGGCCCCGGAGGAGCCGGGTGCGCTGGTCCAGTATGGACTGGCCATGGGGCTGGGGTTGGTCGCCGGTCCCATCCTCGGCCTCGCTCAATGGACGGTGCTGCGCGGTGTCGTGCCGGGCGCCGGCCGCTGGCTGTGGGCCAACGCACTGGCCTGGGCCGTCGGAATGCCCGTCATCTTCATGGGGATGGATGTGGTGCCCTGGGGCGGCCCCTTCGTGCTCGTGACGCTCGCGGTGTACCTGGTGTGCGGCGTCACGGGCGTCATCGTCGGCGCCATCCACGGGCGCGTGCTCCTGCGGCTCCTCCCACGGTGACGCGGGTGCCCCCCACCACCATCCGGACTGGTACACGGCATGCTTCTCCTTCGAGCGTGTGCCGGAAGGAGGGTGCGAGGATGGCCGGTGGAACGAGGACGCTCCGCGTGCTCGCCGCGCTGCTCGCGGGAGCACTGGGGGCTTGTGACGATGGCGAGACGATTCCCACGGCGCCCTTCCGTGCCTGGGTGCTGGCGCAGTCCGCCTATGTCCGCCTGGAGCCCTCCCCCGAGTCGCCCGTGGTGGGGCTGGTGGTGCGCGAGGACGAGCTATGGGTCACGGGCTGTGTGCCCGCCTGTGACGCACCAGACGGCTGGGCCCTGCTGGGCGGGGACGGCGCCATCCGGTTGGCGAACCTGAAGCTCAATCCCTCCTCGAGGGCCACGCCGCCTCCGGGTGTGGCGCTGCCCTACGTCTATGGGACGGTGAAGAAGAACGGGGCGGTGGTGCGCGAGGAGCCCCGGACCGACGCCAGGGTGGTGGAGCGTGAGCAGGCGCCGCACGTGTTGGCCTTCCACGAGGAGCCGGAGCTCCAGGATGGCGGCTGGCTCGAGCGGCTGGCCGGTGGCTACGTCTCCGTGTCCGACGTGCGGCTCGCCACGCCCAGTGCCTTGGAGGGAGAGCACTCGCCCACCCTGCCGCTGGCCTTCGTGGTCCGGAGCGCGAAGGCCGTGATGGCCGGTGACGCGGGCATCCCGGATGGAGGAGTACCGTTCGCCCCCCACAAGCACGAGCGCTTCGCCGTGCAGGGAATGGACAAGGGTGGACGGGTGCTCGTCGAGGGAGGCGCCCTGCCCCACCAGGATGTGCGGCTGGTCCTCCCCCGCCAGCGCCCATCACAGGTGAAGCCGGGGGAGCGCTGGGTGCACGTCGAGGTGTCGGAGCAGGTCCTCACCGCGTACGAGGGCGGCACGCCGGTGATGGCGACGCTCGTGTCCACGGGCAAGGCCGCCACCCCGACGCGCGAAGGGCTGTTCCGCGTCTGGCACAAGGTGGTGCACGACACCATGCACGGCCCCGAGAGCGCCCCCTATGTCGTCGAGGAGGTGCCCCACTCGCTCTTCTTCCACCGGGGCCAGGCCCTGCACGGCGCCTTCTGGCACGACACCTTCGGCAACGCGGTCACCCATGGCTGCGTCAACCTGTCGGTGAAGGACGCGGCGTGGCTGTTCGACTGGGCGCCGCCCCCCATGCCCCAGGGCTTCCACGCTTATTCGCCCGAGCCCGCCGGGCGGACGGGCCTGTGGGTGTTCGTCGAGCGGCGTCCGGTGACCCGGGCCGTGCTGGAGGGGAACGGAACGGGCAGGCTCCGGGACGATTCCGCGCGGCTCTCGCCCCTTCGTTAGCCCGTGAAGCGGGTTCCATCCGCGCGCTCCGTGCTCGTCCCGCCCTATCTGTCGAGGCCGATCAGGTCTGGTTTCGAGGAGATGCTTCCACTCCCGAAGTCCACAGCGGTCCGTGACGGTCGAACTTCAACTCGGGAAGGTGGTGCTCAACGGGAATCCGGCGTCCTCCGGCGGGGTGGATCTCGGCAATGGCTACCGGATCGACACCAACCACCCGACACTCAAGAAGCTGGCCACCTCCCTGCTGGAGAAAGGGAACAGAGGCTACTGCGTGCTGACGACGCTCAACAACATGAAGCGGCTCGGCATCTCCCCCATTCCCGCGGCCACCGGCGCCGACCCGAACAACCCACGCGGCGGCATGGTGCAGATGCTCAGGCCTGGTCCCGAAGGGCGCCATCCTGCGGGCCCGATAGGCTTCACCCCTCGGGACCGGAGGACTCAACCCCCGATGGAGGTGGTGCCCATCACGCTCCGGCCGATGGCCAGGATGCCACCGAGCACGAGCACGAGCGCCCCGCCCACGCCGATGAGCGGCAGCAGGTAGCCGGGGTTGGGGCGCTTGCGGTTGATCACCAGCAGCGCGTGGGCCAGGCCCGCCGCCGCCAGCATCATCACCAGGTGGCCCCAGAGGGCCGGGTAGAAGGGCCAGCCCGCGCCCAGCAGGAGGATGCCGAGGAGGATCTGCGTGTCGAGCAGACCCGCGAAGCTGGAGCCGATGATGCGGACCGACTTGTCCACGGGCCGCTTCGTGGCGAGCCCGAAGGCGAAGTAGGCGACGGCGACCAGCCCCATCAGGAGGACGAGGTAACGCAACCCGGAGTGCGCGTAGAAGAGCATTCTCATGTCAGCGCCCTTTAACGCCCCCCGGGCCGGTAGGCGAGCCTTTACGTCGGATCCGGTTTCGGCGTGGTGCGCGTGCTCGGAGGCAGCTCGGGAGCCGAGAGGATGTCGTCACCGGGCAGCTCGCCGGTGAGGCTCTTGAGGAAGGCCACGATGTCATCCACCTCGGCGTCGGTGAAGCTCATCCCCAGCTGGTGCTTCGCCATGAGGCGCACCGCCGTGGGCAGCTCCTTGACGGAGCCGTCGTGGAACCAGGGGCCCGTCTTCTCCACGTTGCGCAGCGTGGGCACGCGGAACTTGTGCAGGTCCTCCTCGTTCTGCGTCACCTCGAAGCGGCCCTTGTCCTCGGTGGGGAAGTCCTCGATGAGGCCCAGCTTCTGGAAGGAGGTACCGCCCACCGACGGGCCGTTGTGACACGTGGTGCAGCCCGCGCTGGCGAAGAGCTCCAACCCGCGCCGCTCCTGCTCGGTGAGGGCGTTCTCGTCACCGGCCAGGAACTTGTCGAAGCGCGAGCTGGTGAGGAGCTTGCGCTCGAAGGCGGCGATGGCCCGCGCGGCGTTGCCCACGCTCACCGGCTTCTTGCCAGGGAAGGACGCCTGGAAGCGCTTCACGTACTCCGGTATGGAGTTGAGCGTCGCCAGCACGTGCTTCTCGCCCGGCATGGCCATCTCCAACGGGTTCATCATCGGGCCCGAGGCCTGCTCCTCCAGCGTGGCGGCGCGGCCGTCCCAGAACTGGGCGACATGGCCCGCGGCGTGGAAGACGGTGGGCGCGTTGCGGCTGCCCTTCTGGCCCCTGTGCCCCTCGGAGGTGGGCTTGCCATCCACGCCGAAGGTGGCCAGGTCGTGGCAGCTGTTGCACGAGATGTCGTGGTTCTTCGACAGGCGCTTCTCGAAGAAGAGCATGCGCCCGAGCGCCACCTGCTCCGGGGTGTCCACCGGCGCCTTGACCGTCTTGGCGGGCAGCCGGAAGAAGGAGACGAGCTTCTCGTGGCTCATCTTCGGCTTCGGCGGCTCCGGCGGCGCGGCGGGGGTGGGAGCGGCGGCCGCCGCTGTGGGAGCGGGCTGCGCGGGCGGAGGGGACTCCTTGCTACAAGAAGAAGAGAGGGCGCCCAGGGACACCAATCCGACGCCAAGCAAGAGCCGATTCCGCGACATCTACCAACCTCCCGAGAACAGCAGCAGTACTGGGATGGAGTTCCTACCATCCCCCGGCGCCCTTTGTGGATGCCCCCCCACTGTCCCGAACGGGGCCAGGGTGAGGGTCATCCCTCCTGGGAGCCCTGACCCGCCTTCCTGGAAAGCGGCCACCCGGGCGGGCCCCGCCGGTGGGTGGTGGAAGAAGAGCCGGTCGATGGCCCAGGACAGGGCGAGGCCGGTGGCCGTGCCCAACACGTCCCACACCAGGTCCTTGAAGGAGAAGACGCTCCCACGCCACGCGTCGTAGACCTCCTTGCCGAGGCCCGCGCCGAGCGCCAGCCCCGCGCCGGTGAGCCACCGCGCCCCCGGCTCCTCGAAGAGGAGCGCCCCGCCGGCATACCCCGCGCCCGCCAGGCCCACGCTGACGCCGTAGTGCAGCGCCTTGTCCCGGCCGAACCAGTCATCCCGGGGCGTTGTCCCGGGCTCCGCGCCCCGGGCGGACAGTGGCAACAGCAACGACAGACACAACAGGACCAGGAGGCTTTCACGGACAGTCATGATGCGACATGACACCATCCTCCGGCCCTCACGTCAGCTCCCGATGGAGGACTCCATGGGTGACCCTGGGAACCTGTCGCGTCGGATTTCGAGACTCGCGGCCCGCATGGACGTATGCTTGGAATCCGTGACACGCCCCGGCACCTCTCTCTTCGACCTCGGCAAGCCCTCCACCCGTCACCCCGGACTCGACGGGGCACGAGGATTGGCCGTGGTGGCGATGGTGTTGGGGCACACGCTGGACGCGCTGCTCGCGCCCGCGGTGCGCGCCCACCCGTGGGTGCAGCGCTACTGGGAGTTCCGCGGCATCACCGCGCCCCTCTTCCTGCTGGTGGCCGGCTTCGCGGTGGTGGCCGCGCTGGGGACTTCCCCGGCGAGCGCGGGCGAGTCCTTCTTCCGCCGGGCGCGGCGGGCCCTGCTGCTCCTCTTCCTCGGCTACTTCCTGCACTGGCCGGGCTGGGCCACCGCCCACGCGCTCGGCTGGGGCGTGGAGCTGCGCACCCTCGTCTTCACCTTCGATGCGCTACAGAGCATCGGCGTGAGCCTGCTGGTGGGCGCCGCGGTGCTGGTGCTGGCGCGCGGCACCTGGACGCGCGCCGTGGCGCTCGCCGTGCTCGCCGTGGGCATCCCCCTGGCCAGTCCCTTCCTGTGGAACGCCGCCACGGCCTGGCCCGTGGAGCTGCAGCAGGCGGTGGGCATGCCGGGCGCGCGCTTCCCGCTCTTCCCGTGGGCGGGCTACTTCTTCGCCGGAGCGCTCGCCGCCCACCTGCTGCGGCTGCTGCGGCCCGGCTGGCCCCAGGGGCTCGCCCTGGTGGCGCTCGGCGCGGGGCTGCTGGCCCTCACCCAGCGGCTGCCCGCCGACTGGAGCCCCACCAGCGCCTGGCTCGTGGCCTTCCGCGTCGGCCAGGGACTCCTCGTGCTGGGCGCCATCAACCTGTTGCCCCAGCTGTTCTCGCGGCCCCTCGCGCCACTGGGACGCTCCTCCTTGTGGATCTACGTGCTGCACCTGCCGGTGGTGTACGGCTGGGCCGGCACCGCGGGTCTGGCCGGGCGCGTGGGTCCCACCCTGGGACTGGTGCCCGCCCTGGGCGTGGGCCTCGGACTGCTCGCGGTGTGCTTCGCCATTGCCCGCCTGGGACGGATGGTGCGCGGAAACCGCGGCGCCTCGGACGGCACGACGTGGCGGGCCCGCCCCGTGCCGGTCGACGGCGCGGCGCTGCGCTCCGGCCAGCGCACGTAACAGGCAGTCCACATTCGAGAGCATTTACATCCTCGCTCCGCGCAGGCTAGATGCGCGGCGCTTCCTTCCACACAGGCAGTCCAAGCGAGGAACCATGAACCTGCTTCGCAAGCTGGCCGTTATCGCAGTCCTGTCCATGGGTCTGTCGGGTTGCGCGGGTCTCGCCTTCATCGGCACCGGCGCCCCCGGCTCCTCCGGGCTCTACTCGCAGACCACCAGCAAGGGCTTCATCAACGAGCAGACCAAGCTGGGCTCGAAGTCGGGTGAGAGCTGCATCACGTCCATCCTCGGCCTCGTCACCACGGGCGATGCCGGCGTGAACGAGACGGCCAAGAAGGCGGGCATCAACCGCGTCACCCACATCGACCAGAAGCTCACCAACATCATCGGCGTGTACGCCACGTACTGCGTCGTGGTGTACGGCGACTAGCCACCGCGTTTCACGCACATGCCGGGGTGGAAGCAGGGGCAGGATGCCCCGTGTCGTTTCCCCCTGGCCCCCAGAGACTGCTAATTTCCTGACGGCTTCCGGCCTCCCCCCACTCAGCGACCCTCACGGGTCTTCTGGCCGTGGAGCTCAGTGAAAGAGCAGACCTCATGAAACTCAAGAGCCTCGTTCGTCCCCTCATCCTGGCCGCCGCCACCGTTGGCACCGCGGCCTTTGCTCAGGCGGCCAAACCGGCCGCACCGGCAGCCCCCACCGCCGCCCAGCAGAAGGTCGTCATCGACCGCGCCCTGCTTGGCGTGTTCAAGGCCCTGCCGGCCCGCTTCGAGGACACCAAGAACCCCATCACTCCGGAGAAGGTGGAGCTGGGACGCATGCTGTACTTCGACACCCGCCTGTCGAAGAACCAGGACGTGTCCTGCAACAGCTGCCACGATCTGAACAAGTACGGCGTGGATGGCAAGCCCACCTCGCCGGGCCACAAGAAGCAGCTGGGCGGCCGCAACTCGCCCACCGTGTACAACGCCGGTGGCCACATCCTGCAGTTCTGGGATGGCCGCGCCCCCAACCTCGAGGAGCAGGCCAAGGGCCCCATCCTCAACCCCGTCGAGATGGCGATGCCCAGCGAGGCGCGCGTCGTCGAGACGCTCAAGTCCATCCCGGGCTACGTGACCGCCTTCCAGAAGGCCTTCCCGGGCCAGGCCGACGCCGTCACCTACGACAACATGGCCAAGGCCATTGGCGCCTTCGAGCGCCAGCTCGTCACCCCCTCGCGCTTCGACAAGTACCTGGCCGGTGACGAGAAGGCGCTCACCGAGGCGGAGAAGCACGGCCTGAAGAAGTTCCTCGAGCAGGGCTGCCAGACCTGCCACAACGGCCCGGCCATCGGTGGCTCGCTGCAGAAGCTGGGTCTCGTGGTGCCCTTCCAGTCCAAGGACCAGGGCCGCTTCGACCTGACCAAGCAGGAGTCGGACCGGATGATCTTCCGCGTCCCCACCCTGCGCAACGTGACGAAGACGGGTCCGTGGTTCCACGACGGCTCCATCACGGAGATCCAGACGGCCGTGAAGCTGATGGCCCAGCACCAGTTCGGCAAGCAGATCACCGACGAGGACGCGAAGGCGATCGTCACCTTCCTGGACTCGCTCACCGGTGAGCTGCCCAAGAGCTACATCGCCAAGCCGAAGCTGCCGGCCAGCGGCCCGAAGACCCCGAAGCCGGACCCGACGTAGGAAGTCGAAGCACCGGTCTCCGCGCGCCCGGGGGGGACGCGCGGGGCCTGTAGTCGCCCCCGCCGCACCGCGTCGCCCCGCTGGCTCGGCCGCCTGCCCGGCCCCAGGGGAGCTGGCGCCAGAATCCCACCCCCGCCAGCACGCGGAAGGATGGAACTTCGTTCAGAACTCACCAGAACCCGGCCTGGTCCTGTACTCTTGCACCGCCCCTGTCGCGGAGAGAGTGAGACCTTGTTCAGGCACCCCGAAGATCGCATCCCCGTCCTCATGTTCGTGTGCGTGTTCGCGCTCGACCTGACCGTCTACTTCACGGCGCAGAGCTGGTGGCTGCCAGTGCTGTATCTGGGGCTGGGGGCGATTCCCAAGGGGTGGATCAGCTCGTGGAACCACCACCACCAGCACCTGACGATGTTCCGCCACCCCCTGCCCAACCGCCTGCTGGAGATCATCTTCGGGTTCCAGACCGGGGTGACCTCGCACGCGTGGTTCCTGCACCACGTGGTCGGCCACCACCTCAACTACCTGGACCAGGACCTGGACGAGTCGCGGTGGAAGCGCCCCGACGGCAGCACCATGGGTGAGATGGAGTACGCGCTCAAGACGGCGCTCACGGCCTATCCCAGGGCCTTCCAGGTGGGGAAGAAGTACCCCCAGGCGCGGCGCATCTTCGTGAGCATGGGCCTGCTGCAGCTGGCGCTGCTCGGCGTGCTGTTCTGGCACAACTGGTACAACGCGCTCTTCGTCTTCCTGCTGCCCATGTGCCTGTCGCTCTACCTGACGGCGTGGGCCACCTACTTCCACCACGTGGGCCTCGAGACGAAGGACCACAACGAGGCGTCGTACAACATCCTGCACCGGGGCTATAACCTGATGACGGGGAACCTGGGCTACCACACCGCGCACCACTCCAAGCAAGGGCTGCACTGGTCGAAGCTGCCGGAGCTGCACGCGAAGCTGGCGCGGAACATCCCGGCCAACCTCTACCGTCAGCCGGGCATCCCGTTCGTGTGGAGCGGTTCCGAGGCGAAGCTGGAGCTGGGCGCCGAGGAGGTCGAGGCGCTCGCCCAGCGGGAGCCCGCGGGCACCTGAAGAGCCGTCCCCGCGGAGGTTCCGCCTCCGCGCCGCCGCCAGCCTTGAACCTCCTGCTCCTCCAGGACTCCGATTTCCTCCCGGACGGCACCGTCCAGATGACCGGCCGCCGCGCCCAGCACGCCCGCGAGGTGCTGCGCGCCGAGCCCGGGGAGACGCTGCGCGTCGGGCAGCTCGGCGGGCTCGTGGGCACCGGCGAGGTGCTGGAGAACACCCCCGGCCTGCTGCGCCTGCGCGTCACCCTCACCGACCCGCCTCCCCCAAGGGCCGGGGTGGACCTGCTGCTCGCCATTCCCCGCCCCAAGGCCCTCAAGCGGGTGCTGCCCGCGGTGGCCCAGCTCGGCGTGGACCGGGTGGTGCTCGTCAACGCCGCCCGGGTGGAGAAGAGCTACTTCGACTCCAAGGTGCTGGCCCCCGAGTTCATCGAGGAGCTCCTCCTCCAGGGACTGGAGCAGGCCCGGGATACCCGGCTCCCCGAGGTGCTCGTCCGCGAGCGCTTCCGCCCCTTCGTCGAGGACGAGCTGGATGCCGTCTTCGGCACGGAGGCCCTCCGGCTCCTCCCCCACCCCCCCGCGAAACAGCCACTCACCCGGGTAGGCGTGCAGACGGCCCCCCGGATGGTGCTGGCCGTGGGGCCGGACGGAGGTTGGGTGCCCTTCGAGACGGAATTGCTGGAAGCACACGGCTTCCACCCCTTCTCCCTGGGGCCGCGCATCCTCCGGGTGGAGACGGCCGTCCCCGTCCTGCTCGGCCAACTGGCACTTCTGAGGGAGGACACCTCGCGCACGACGTAGTGCATCGGGCTTGAAGGAGCGCGTTGGGATGTTCAAGAGTCGTCCCATGGCGAAGACGACCCGAACCCGAGCCCAAGCCGTCGCAGTGAACGCGCCGCAGCAAGATGAGGCGCCAGAGCAGCAGCCCCTGGTGACGCCCGAATCGGAGGCGAAGGCGAAGCCCGCCAGCCACGACACGGCGCCGCCGCCCGCGCTGCTCGACTTCATGATGCAGGGGTGGAAGCCCCAGAGCGGCAAGCCGCCTCCGAAGCTGAAGAACGCGGACGCCTTCGAGGCCCGCCGCCGGGCCCTCTCGAAGCTCTTCCCGGGCGAGACGCTCGTCATTCCCACCGGCCACGAGAAGGTGCGCGCCAACGACACCTACTACCGCTTCCGGCCGGGCACGGACTTCTACTACCTGACGGGCAACATGGAGCCCGACTGCGTGCTGGTGCTCCAGCCCAAGGAGGGCGGCGGCCACACGGACATCCTCTTCGTGGAGCCGAACCCGGGCCGCTCCGACTCCACCTTCTTCACGGACCGCGTGAAGGGCGAGCTGTGGGTGGGCCCGCGGCTGGGCGTGAAGGAGAGCCAGGTGCGCTACGGCGTGCACGAGGCGCGCGGCCTGCCGGAGCTCCCGGGCTTCCTGGAGGGCCTGAAGGGCGCGGTGGCGCTGCCCTCGCGCGTGCTGCGCGGCCACTCGGCGAAGGTGGATGGCGTGGTGCCCGAGCATGCCGAGCGCGACAAGCAGCTGGCCACGGCGCTGTCCGAGATGCGCCTCATCAAGGACAAGCAGGAGGTGCGCGAGCTGGAGGCGGCCATCGACTCCACGCACCGGGGCTTCGAGGACGTCATCCGCCGGCTGAAGGCGGCCCGGAGCGAGCGCGAGGTGGAGGGCGTCTTCAACCTGCGCGCGCGGGTGGAGGGCAATGACGTGGGCTACGGCACCATCGCCGCGGCGGGCCACCACGCGTGCGTGCTGCACTGGATGCGCAACGACGGAGACATCAAGAAGGGCGAGCTGCTGCTGCTGGACGCGGGCGTGGAGGGTAACAGCCTCTACACGGCGGACATCACGCGCACGCTGCCCATCTCCGGCAAGTTCTCCAAGGAGCAGCGCGAAATCTACGAGCTGGTGCTGAAGGCGCAGGAACAGGCCATCGACGCGGTGAAGCCGGGCAACGACTTCATGGAGCCGAACCGGGTGGCGATGCGGGTGCTGGCCGAGGGCCTGTACGCGCTGGGCATCCTGAAGACGAAGCCGGAGGAGGCGCTGAAGGACGAGAACCAGTTCTACAAGCGCTACTCGCTGCACAACGTCAGCCACATGCTGGGCCTGGACGTGCACGACTGCGCTCAGGCGCGGCAGGAGGCATACAAGTACGGCAAGCTGAAGCCGGGCATGGTGCTGACGGTGGAGCCGGGCCTGTACTTCCAGAAGGATGACCTGACGGTACCGGCGAAGTACCGGGGCATCGGCGTGCGCATCGAGGACGACGTCCTGGTGACGAAGACGGGCTGCCGCGTGCTGTCCGAGGACATCCCGCGCGAGACGAAGGACGTCGAGGCCTGGATGAAGCAGATCTGGAGCGAGAAGAAGTAACACCCGTACGGGCAAACGGTGTTCTCCTGGCGTCGCGTTCCCGACGCCACGCCAGGAGATGCCCCGTGCTCCCGAAGCCGTCCCAGCTGTTCACATCGCTCGCCGCCGTCACGGTGCTCGCCACCGGATGCGGCGGCGACAAGTCGCCCCCAGCGCCACCTACCGAGGTCTGCACCGGCACCACCGTGCTCGACGTGCTCCCGGGGACGTACCCGAATGCCGTGGACCTGTCGGGCACCGGCGCTCTCGAGGTGGCCGTCCTCGGAGACGCCACGCTCGACGCGCGCACGCTGGACCCCGCCACCGCCTCGCTGTCCGACCCGGACGGCTCCGCCCCGAGCGTCTCCGCCGAAGCCCTGCTCCGCGAGGAGGACGTGAACGAAGATGGCCAACCGGACGCCGTGCTGCGCTTCCCGCTCCCCTCGCTGGTGGGCCAGGGCGTCCTCCATGCGGAGGTGAGCCGCCTGAAGCTGGACGCGAGGACCCGTTCCGGCACGGAGGTGAGCGGCTGTGACCGGGCACATGCATCGGACCACCTCCTCCGCAGACTGCCCGCCCCCACCGGTCCGTACGCCGTGGGCACCACCACCTTCGACTGGGTGGACACCTCGCGCGACGAGACGTTCACCGACGCCAAGAAGGACAAGCGCGAGCTGAGGGTGCGCGTGTGGTACCCCGCCTCGCCAGTTCCCCGGGCCCAGCCCGCGCCCTACTTCCTCGTGCGCCGCGAGGGCATCGCACAGCTGAAGGAAGATGGACTCGACACACCCGCCCGCCTGCTGGATTTCGTCCATGCGCACGCGGTGGCCGAGGCGCCGCTCCCGGCGGATGACACCCGCTTCCCCGTCATCCTCTTCTCGCCCGGGGCTGGCGTCCCACCCACCTTCTACACGTCGCTGCTGGAGGAGCTCGCCAGCCACGGCTACGTGGTGGCCGCTACCTCCCACACGTACACCACCGGGGCCGTCATCTTCCCCGACGGCCGCTACGCCCCCACCACCGAGGAGCCCGGCGGACTCTTCGGCACGCCCTTCTTCGACGTGACGGTGGCGGATCTGCGCTTCGTCCTTTCGCGGGTGCGGGCGCTCGACACGGGGGACACCCAGGGGCGCTTCACCGGGAGGCTCGACCTGGAGCGCGTGGGCGTCTTCGGCCACTCCATCGGTGGCGCCGCGTCGGCCATCGTCTGCCAGACGGAGCCCGGCGTGCGAGCCTGCGCCAACATCGACGGCACCTTCCAGGGCTCCTGGAAGAAGGGGGTCTCCCAGCCCTTCCTCGTGATGCACACCCAGGCATCCGACGATGGCACCCATCGCTCCTTCATCAAGGACAGGCGCGCCACGGTCTACGAGGTCGCGGTCTCCCAGTCCGGGCACCTCACCTTCTCGGACCTGCCGCTCCTCCTGGAGCTGGTGAAGACCCATGATTCGAAGGTGACGGCCGAGAGCCTCGACACGGGGACGCTGGAGCCGGCGGAGCGAGCCGCGGCCATCACCCGCGCCTGGGTGCTCGCCTTCGCGGAGGAGCGGGTGAAGGGCAGCGGCGAGTCTCCCCTCCTCCAGGGCGGCTCGGGGGACTACCCGGAGGTCACGCTGACGGCGCACCCCCGTTGACATTCCACATCAGTGCGCGGAGGCCTCCGCCCGCATCGCCAGGACCGCGTCCTGCTCGGACAGGTCCGTGGGAAGCTCCCCGGGAGTGCCTCGGAGAATCCGTTGGGCCAGCAGCTCGGTGAGCGGCGCCAGGATGTTGAAGTGCGTGCCACCGGGCACTGAGACGAACCGCACGGGCGCGTCCTTCGCGGCCTTGCGCAACGAGTCGAAGGCGAAGGTGTTGCCCTCGTCCGCCCCCTCGATGACCAGCGTCGGCACGCGGATGAGCGACATGAAGACGACCGGGCTGCGAATCGCCAGCTCCTTTCCCTTGGCGCGGTCCAGCGCGGTACCGGTCTCCCCATAATTGGGGACGGCGACGGGGCCGAAGGCGAAGACGCCGCGCACGCGGGGCTCGCTGGCCGCGACGAGCAGGGCCATCGTCCCGCCGGTGCTATGGCCGCCGAGATAGATGCGCTCGGGGTCCACATCGGGGCGGCGCGCCAGGAAGTCGAGCGCCGCGAGCACGTCGTCCACCTCGCCGAGGAAGTACTCGCGGGAGCCGGGGTTCTCGTTGCACCCGCGCAGCGCGGGCATCATCAGCACCAGCCCCGCCTCACGAAACGCGCGAGCACTCTGGTCGTTGTCGCGCGGACTCACCTCCCAGGCGCTCTCGTCGATGCCCCAGTTGAAACCACCCTGGATCCACAGCACGGCGGGCCGCCGCGCGCCCTCGCGGACCGGGGTGACGTAGGCCACGTTGCTTCCGAGTGGCGCGGGGTACGTCACCTTCTCGAAGACTCCCTTCGGCGGCTGGGGGGCTGGCTCATGCTCCGAGGGCGTGTCCTTGAGCTGCGTCTTGAAACCCTTGCGCAGCTCCACGAAGGTCTCGGCCTTCTTCTGACCCGGTTGGGCGGGGCTCGGGGTGTCACTCTTGCTGCAGGCGACGAGCGAGAGGAGGACGAGCAGGGACAGGACGGGGACGGAACGAGGCAGGGGCATGGAAGTCCGTGAAGCATGTCCCACCGCCGTGCGGATGAGAAGCCACCCGGGCCGCTCACTGCACGGCGTGCGAGACGACCGCGCGAGCTTCCAGTGAGGAGATGCGATCCAGCCAGTCGTCGAGATCCGTGGAAGTGTTGAGGTACGCGCGCAACTCCGCGCCGCCCTCCACGTCACGCAGGTAGCCCGCGAGGTAGCGGCGCGTGTACGGCACGCCCCAGCCCTTGCCGCGCACGGCCACGTTGGCGAGCAGGTGTTCGCGCAGCAGGCCCAGGCGCTCGGCGGGTGTCGGGGGAACGGGAGTGAGACCCGCGCGCAGGGCCTTCACCTCGCGGAACACCCACGGGTGCTCGATGGCGCCCCGCCCCAGCATCGCGCCCGCGCAGCCCGTCTCCGCGAGTGCGCGCCGCACGTCCGCCGCGGTGCGGATGTCCCCGTTGACGACGACGGGCATGCGCACCTGCGCCTGGGCCAGGCCCGCCCAGCGCCAGTCCGCGGTGCCCGTGTAACCCATCTTCGCGGTACGGCAGTGCACCGTCAGGGCACGCACGCCCACCGCCTCCAGTCGGCTGGCCAGCTCCACGATGGGCATCTGGTCCTCCGGCCCCAGGCCGATGCGTGTCTTCACCGTCACGGGCAATGACACCGCGCGCACCACCCGCTCCGCCATGGCCACCATGGCCTCCGGATCCCTCAGCCAGCCCGCGCCCGCGCCCCGCCGGGCGATGCGAGGCACCCAGCAACCACAGTTGATGTCGATGAAAGCGGGCCGCGCCGCCTCGGCGATGCGCGCCGCCTCCACCAGCTTCGCCGGATCCGCTCCGTAGATCTGGATGGCGGTGGGCTGGTCGTCCTCCGTCAGCCGCAGCTTGCGCTCGTTGCGGGAACACCCCAGCAGCAGGGAGTCCACGTTGACGAACTCGGTGAAGCACACGTCCGCGCCCAGCCGGCGGCAGATGCGCCGGAAGACGGCATCGCTCACGTCCTCCATGGGAGCGAGCATGACGGGCTGTGCGGCGAAGAGCGTGGAGAAGGCGTCGGACGGCATGGGGAACACCCCATGCTACTACCGGGAACGCGCCCGGCCCTCAACGCCCCGTCAGCGCGGCGCGCAGCCACCGCCACCCGGCACCCAGACTCGGGGTGACACACAGCATCGCCCAGCGCACCTGCCGGAGTTGCACGCCCTCCAATGTCTTCTCCATCGGGTCGAGCAGGGCCATCGCCTCGGCCTTCTGACCCTGGCTGGCGAGCAGCCGTGCCAGGTCCAACCTGGGAGTGAAGAGCGTGGAGTCCAGCGCGAGCGCCTCCTTCAAGAGGATGATGGCGACCGGCCGCTCGACCTTCCGGCGCAGGTACAGCCGGCCGCGCAGGAACACCCTCACCGCGTCTGCACGGCGCCCCCGGGAGAGGTTCATCTGCGCCACCTGCTGCCAGAGGGCCACCTGGGCCGGGAACGTCTCCGCCGCCTGCGTGTAGACGGCCAGTGCCTTGTCCGCGAAACCCTTGTCCAGGTGGCTCTGGGCCGCGGTCCGGAAGCTCTGAAGCGCCGCATCGTGCTCGTTCGTCCGCGCCAGCAACGGCGCGAGCTTCACGTGCACGGCGGGATCCTTCGGCTCCAACTCCAACGCCTTGCGATACCCGGCCACGGCCTTCTTGAGCTTGCCCTTGGACCGGGCACGATCGGCTTCGGTGATGAGCTCCGAGCGCGTGGGCGGTGCTTTCTTTCCGAAGAGCATGGTGCGCCCATCGTAATCCAGCCAGGCGACCGCCGGACGAGTTGCCACTCGGGCGGAAATTCTCATCCAGGAAGCACCCGATTGACCCTCACGCCGCGTGAGGGTGCATCCTGCGTGGCATGGACAATCAGGCCCTGAACATTTCCATCCCGCTCTCACCCACCGAGCTGCGGCAGCTCGAGTCCGAGGGATGGCTGCGATTCCCGCGCGTGCTGTCCGGGAAGGAGCTCGCGGAGATGCACGCGGCCTGGGATCGGCTCGCCGCTGCATCGCCGAACGACAGCGCGGGCAACAACTGGGGACCGGACCTCGGCGCGGAGCCGGCCTTCGCGATCTGCCAGGCGCATCCTCGCGTCCTCGCCGCGGTGAGCGTGTTCCTCGATGACGACGTCCACGTGCTCCGGGTCGTAGGCCGCGCACCTCCGCGAGGCCACGGGCGTCAGGGGCTCCATGTCGACTGGAAGGGTCCGACTCCTCCCGAGCGACAGATCCTCGTCAATGCATTCTGGGTGCTCGACGACATGGCGCTGGACAATGGAGCCACACGCATCGTGCCCGGGAGTCACCGGTGGGCACGCGTCCCGCGCGGAGCGTACGCACAGCCCCAGAGTGTCCACCCCGAAGAGCGCGTGCTGGAGGCCAGTGCGGGAGACGTCATCGTCTTCAGCTCCCACATCTGGCACGCCGGCTCACTCAACACGTCCGGGCGCCGGCGCCGGCTCGTCATCGCGCAGTTCGGCCGTCACGAAATCGCGGCCGAGTACATGGGGGATTACTGAGCGCGTGATGGACGGCGCGTCGACAAGCCTATCGCTGCCTGGGCTGGACCGGAGGCTGACGGCTCAACGGCTGCCCGGAGGGCACCGCGGTAGCGGCGCGTCAGCGGCCTTGAACCGGACGGCCCCGCAAGACCGCGCTGCGTCTCGCGTCGTCGTGGGGGTGCAAGGGGGCTCACCCCTGAGCCGCACTGACCGCTCGGCGCCGTTGTCCACTCGCGCGAGCATTCGGTACGGTGGTCCCATGGGCGACTACTTCCAAACCATCGTGGACGCGGATGTTTCCGAGGACCAGGCTCCGCAGCTCGCGGAGCGGGTTCGGGAGTGGCTTGTGTCGCGCCTCATCATCGAGCCCGAGCTCTCCGATTCGGCCTTGAGTGAGCCAGGACATAGACCGGGACCCGCGCATACCACCGTCCTGGAGAATCCCTCGTCGAATGCAGGGGACGCGGAGACCAACGGCGTCCAGTTCCAGGTGGGGCGGACCGTCTTCTGGACCAACTTCGAGGACCTGACGTGTCGAGCCTGCGGGCACCGCTTCGAGCCCGGAGAAGGGTGGAGTGATGCTGTGGATGCCTGGTACGAGGGTGACGATACCGTCACCTTTCCTTGTCCCAAGTGTGGACAGCCGGAGCGACTCGTCGATTGGGGCGGCGAGTTCCCATGGGGCTTCGGCAACCTGGGCCTTACCTTTTGGAACTGGCCACCCCTGTCCGCGAGTTTCGTGCGCGAGGTGACCAAGGTGCTGGGACACCGCTCCGTGCTCGTGCGCGGCAAGCTCTGAGATGCGGGGCGACCGCATTGCATTCGCCGAGTTGAACCGCACCGCACCATGCAGTCGATGGGGCCCTTCAGGAAACCTCGGGTCACAGGAGGCCGGCCCTGTTCAGCAACTCGTGTACACGCCGGCCGAGCTCGACGTGCTCAGGATTCTCGGCGGTGAGTCGCTCGGGCGTGAGGACGATGAGCGTTCCCTTGTCCTCCACCGGCTCGACACGCACAGGCGCGGGTAACGGCGGAACCCTGCCCTGGCTATGCGGGAAGTACATAATCCAGCCTACGAATGTCCCCGCGTTGCCATCAGGTGTCACCGCATCACGGTGCATGGTTGAGGTGGCGAGGGCAGAGTCGGGCTCCCAGGCCAGCGCCATGCTCCGTACCAGCCCGGTGAGAACGGGCACGCTCAGCACCCGCTCCGCATTCGGCCCCCGGGCTGGCAAATTGACCACACAGCGATTGAACAGCCCTTCGCTATAGCCACCACAGTTGAAATTGAAGCCGCACGAATCGTAGGCGTCGGGCTCGCCATTCCGCGCCCAGACAGAGTAGCCAATGTCCTCGAACTGCCGATCCCTGCCTCGCTGGACCCGCTTCTCGAGGGCCTCGCCGGAGGGCTCGATAGGGCGCTTCAGTGCGTCCTTGCGCGACCGTCCCAGCTCGAACCACCGAGAGAAGGCCGGATCGATCTTCGCGATGGCGGCCAGGAACGCTTCCGCGCGCCGGGCGCACTCCTCCGGCGTCTCCTTTCTGGGGCCCCAATACGCACCGGCGTAGTACGAATCGATTCTCTTGAACGTTTCAGGCATGGGCCGCGCTTCGTAAGCCTCCGCTCCAGCCCAGGTAGTGGAGGAACTCGAGGAGCCGCAGAGTGCGCGGCGCGATGACGACGAACACAGCGACGACGAAGACGGAGCCTGAGTGGTTGGAAGCAGCGCGGCGGCCGA